>NZ_DLNJ01000008.1:68149-140267 GCF_002478345.1 Microbacterium sp. UBA7513 | reverse complement strand
GCTGCTGGAGGTCATGGAGGAGGGCACGGTCACGGTCGACGGCGTCACCCGGTCCGTCGGCTCGCCGTTCCTCGTGATGGCGACGCAGAACCCCATCGAGCAGGGCGGCACCTACCGGCTCCCGGAGGCGCAGCTCGACCGCTTCATGATCAAGACCTCGATCGGCTACCCCGACGAGGCCGCGACGATGCGCATCCTGCAGGGCGCCGGCCGTCCGAAGACGGTGCTCGACGGCATCGTCGACACCGACACGATCCTGACGATGGCGGAGATGTCGCGCGGGGTCTACGTGAACCCGCTGGTGTCGGACTACATCATGCGCATCGTCGACGCCACGCGACGGGCGTCCGAGGTCCGTCTCGGGGCCAGTGTGCGCGGTGCCCTGGCGCTGTCGCGCCTGGTGATGACGTGGGCAGCGAAGAACGGACGCACGTTCGTGACGCCCGACGACGTGCGCGAGCTCGCCGTCGTCGCCCTCGCGCACCGCCTCGTGCTCGAACCGGAGGCCGAGTTCGACGGGGTGACGGCGGTGGCCGTGGTCGGACAGATCCTCCTCGACGTCGAACCGCCGCGCGAGAACGGCACTGCGTGACCTTCAGCACCGAATCCCGCCTGACGCGGACGACCGCCGGCACGAGCACGTCTACGCGGACGTCCACCGTCACGCGCTACGACCGCACGCGCCGTGGTCCCGTGCGCGGCGCGGTCTTCGGCGCGCGTCGGGCGGTCCGCGCCGTGGGGCGGGCGACCAGCGCCACGGTCGGCTGGGTCCGTGAGACGGTCACCACGGCGGGCATGCTCGTCGCCGTGGCCGTGGTGCTCGGCGTGCTCGCCGGGCTGCTGTTCGGCTGGGTGGAGGCCTGGGCGGTCGCCACGATCGCGCTCGTGCTGCTGGTGGCCTGCGTGCCGTTCATCCTCGGCGCCCATGACTACCGGATCGAGCTCGTGCTCGATCGCGACCGCGTCGTCGCGGGAGCCGAGATCGGTGCGACGCTCGACGTCCGCAACAACGGCGAACGCCTCTCGCTCCCCGGCGTGGTGGACGTGCCGGTGGGCGAGGGACTCGTCGAGGCGCACGTGCCGCTGCTGCGGCCGGGCGCTCACCACCGCGAAGAGCTGACGATCGCCGCGCATCGCCGCGGCGTCATCGACGTCGGCCCCATGACCATCACCCGCGGCGACCCGATCGGGATCCTCCGCCGAGAACTGCGCTGGCCGGACGTGCAGCGCATCCATGTGCACCCGGTGACCGTGCGGCTCCCCAGCACCAGCGCGGGGCTGATCCGCGATCTGGAGGGCACGCCGAGCACCACCCTGGTGGACGCCGACCTCTCCTTCCATGCCGTGCGGGAATACGTCGTCGGCGACTCGCCGCGCCACATCCACTGGAAGTCGACGGCGAAGACGGGCACCCTCATGGTGCGGCAGTACGAGGAGTCCCGGCACGCGCGCATCGCCGTCATCCTCGACCTCGACCCCGAGTCCTATGCGAGCGACGACGAGTTCGAGAACACGGTCAGCGCCGCCGCCTCGCTGGCGCTGCAGGGCGTACGGGACGGCAGGGACGTGCTGTTCTCCGTGAGCAACGAGATCCCGGAGCACGGCCGTGCGGAGGTGCTGTCGATCCGCACGCTGCCGACGGTGACTCCCAAGGCGCTCCTCGACGCGACCTCCACGATCGATCAGACGGCGCGGGTGATGAGGCTCGAGGCCGTCACCGCTCTCACGGCGCAGTCGTACCCCGACCTCTCCATCGGATTCCTGCTCACCGGCTCCCTCCTGCCGATCGAGCGTCTGCGCCACGCGGCGGTGAAGCTCCCGGCAGCCGTGGAGGCCGTCGCGGTGCGCAGCGAGCTCGGCGCGCAGCCGACGATGCGGACGGCCAGGGAGCTCGCGGTGATGACCCTCGGTGCGCTCGGCGACCTCCCCCAGATGCTCGCCCGCGGAGCGCTGCGATGAGCGCGGCCGGGCCGAAGCGCGGACGCGCTGGATCACGACGGGGCTCCCCGCCCTCGGCCCTCACCCTCTGGTCGCTGGGGTACGTCCTGGTCGGCGTCCTCCTCGCCACGGCAGCCGCCTGGCCGGTGTACGAGTCGTCCCGCGCCCTCGCGGTGGGGATCATCGGCGGCCTCCTCGGCATGGCCGTCGCCGTCGTCACGCGTGTCCTGCGCTGGGGCACTCTGCTCGGGGCGCTCGCCGCCGTAGGGGTGTACCTGGTGGTCGCGGTGCCGCTCGCCATCCCGTCCGCTCTCACCTCTGTTCCCGCGTTCCTCGGCGGCGTGCGGGATGCGGTGCTCGGGGTCGTGCTGGGCTGGAAGCAGATGCTCACGCTGAACCCGCCGCTGGGGGAGTACCAGGCGGTGCTCATCCCCTTCCTCGTCGTGATGCTGTTCGGGGCGTTCCTCGCCACGCTCTTCGTCTGGAGCGGAGGCAAGTGGGCGGTGGCCGCGGTCCCCGTGGTCGTGGCCATGAGCGTCTTCGGCGTCGCCTTCGGTGTGAGCGGCACGTCCTCCCCGGTCTCCGTGGCCGGCGTCGAGCTTCCCGCACCGCGGGAATGGCTGGTCGGGGTGGCGGTCTTCGTGGTGTCCCTGGTGTGGCTCGTCGGCCGTACGCGCCTCCAGCGCGCCGCCGCGCTGCGGATCGTGGCCGCGGCCAACATCTCCCGGCGGGCGACCCCCGTCTGGCTCACCGCTCGCCGGCACCTGCTCGCCGGGGCGCTGGCGGTCGTCGCCCTGGGGGCCGGCTTCGCGATCGCCCCGGCGGCGGCCGGCTGGTCCGACCGCTCGGTGCTGCGCGACGAGATCGAACCGCAGGTCGTGGTGCAGGAGCAGCCGAGTCCGCTCAGCTCCTACCGCTCCTGGTTCTCCGGCGACACGCTGGACACTCCGGTGGTCGAGCTGGAGGGCGACCCCGGCCCCGTGGACCGCCTGCGCCTCGTGACCCTCGACGCGTACGACGGCGAGGACTTCCACATCGACCCCGACGACCGCTTCAGCCGCCTGCCGCGCTCCGCGCTCCCTGGCTCCGGCCGGGTGACGCTGGAGATCACGATCGGCGAGGCCTACCGGGGTATCTGGGTTCCGTCGCCCGCCGGTCTCGCGGAGGCACCTGCGTTCTCCGGCGGGCGTGCGGACGCGCTCGCCGACGGGTTCCATGTGGACGACGACGGTGACACCGCCATCACGATCGCGGAGGCGCCCGGCGGCGGGGAGGGCCTCGTGCCCGGTGATCGCTACTCGGTGCTGGTCGATGCGCCCGGTGAACCGGACCAGCTGACCGCTGTCCAGGGCGGTCGGTCGACCCTCGATGCCGATCGATACCCCGCGCTGGTCGAGTGGGCGGAGATGCAGGAGCAGCCGCGCACCGGTGCCGGCTACCTCGAAGTGGTGGACCGTCTCCGATCCCGGGGCTACCTGAGCCACGCGCTGCTCGAGGACGCCGCTGCCACGGGGTGGATCGCGGCTCTCCAGGAGTCCGAGGGGTACGCGTTCGCTCCCAGCTATGCCGGTCACTCCGCCGCCCGCATCGAGGAGCTGTTCACCGAGCTCACCGAGCAGGAACGTCGGGCGGGTCCCGACGCCGACCCCGAGCTGCTGGTGGCGGCGGTCGGCGACGACGAGCAGTTCTCCGTGGCCGCGGCCCTCCTCGCGCAGCAGTGGGGCCTGGAATCCCGCGTGGTGATGGGGGCGCGACTCGCGGCGGCCGAGGAGGTCCCGGGGATCCCGGCGTGCACCGACGTGTGCACCGGCGCGAACATGAGCGCCTGGGTCGAGGTGCGCGCCTCGGGGGGCGAGTGGATCCCCGTCGACGCGACGCCGCAGTATGCCATGCTGCCGAGCGCCATCACCGAAGGTGAGCAGCTCCCGGAGCACCCCACGGTTCCGGAGCAGCCGCGGTCCGAGGCTCTGGATCCCCCGCAGGCGCAGAGCGACGCGAACAACGATGCGCCCCCGCTGGAGGAGCCCGCCTCGGAGGTCCTCGCCTTCCTGCTGCCGATCCTCCGCGGAGTGGGTCTCGGGCTCCTCGCGCTGCTCCTGCTCGTCCTGCCGTTCCTCGTGCTCGTGGGCGCGAAGAGCCGGCGCGCGCATGCACGGCGCACGGCCGCGGACCCCGAGGTGCGCCTGGCCGGAGCCTGGGAGGAGCTCGCCGACGTGTACGCCGACCATGACGTGCCCATGGACGCGCAGGGCACGAGGATGCAGCGCGCGCAGACGAGCGGTCGCGAGGCAGCACAGCGGCTGGCTGCTCTGGTCGACCGCGCTGTCTTCGCCGAGCACCCGCCCACCTCCGACGACGCGACGGCCGCCTGGGCGATCGTGGATGCAGAGCGGGCGGATCTGGCGAAGACGGGGACCAGATGGCAGCGTCTTCGGACCCGGGTGCGGCCGACGTCTTTCGTCGCCAGGACGCGCTCCCTGCGCCTCCCCGGCTTCGGTGCGAGACCCGCGCTCGGTACGCTCGGATGGACCGGTTCACTGGATGACCGGAAGAAGGGGGACTCATGACCGCGCCCGCGGACTCCGGTCTGGCCACGATGCTCGTCATCATCGTCGGACTCGGGCTGCTCGTCGGACTGGCCGTCTACGTCTGGTACGCCCTCGCGCTGTCGCGCCTGTTCCCCCGCATCGACGGGGAGGGCTGGAAGGGCTGGGTGCCCGTTCTCAACGAGGCCGAGATCCTCGCGCGAGGGGGCGTGCCCGCCTGGTCGGTGGTGTTCTACTTCATCCCGCTCGTGCAGCTCTACGGCATCTACCTCAAGGTCGTCGCCACCCATCGCATCAACCGGCGCTTCGGGCGGGGCGCCGGCATGACCGTGCTCGCCATCCTCCTGCCGCCGGTGTGGGCGACCGTGCTCGCATGGGGTCCGGCGCCCTATCCCGAGGGGGATCGTCTCGCGGCCCTCCAACCGGGTCCGCGGCGCAGCGCCCCGCCGTCCGCGGCCCCCGCGCGCGACGCGTCGGGATACACGATCCCCTCCCTCGCCCCCGCGGGCAACGGATCGCCGGAGGCGCCGTCGCTGATCTTCCCGGACTACGCCGCGCCGCCCGCGGTCGCTCCTGCCGCGAGTGCCCCGCCGACCGCGAGTGCCCCGCCGACCGCGGGTGCGCCGCAGGGCGAGCCCGCGGCACCGAGGTCGTTCGCTCCACCGGCCTTCGCTCCGCCTGCCGCGCCGCCGGCTCCGTCGTCCTCGACGCCGTCTCCGTCGTTCGCACCACCGGCGCCGCCCGCGCCGTCTCCGGCGGCTGCTCCCGTTCCGCCTGCTGTCTCGATTCCACCTGCTGCCCCGGTTCTGCCCGCAGCGCCCGTGCCTCCGCCCGTGGCCGCTCCGGCGCCGCCGTCCCCGACCGCGCAGCCGACGCCCTCGACTCCCGCGCACCCGACGACCGGCATCATGGCCGCGATGGGCGACGTACCGCCGGCCGCCCCGCAGCCCGCGCCGGCCCCCGCTCCCTCCGTGGTCTCTTCACCGAGCGAGGAGCCCGCTGCCCCCGCGCCGGCTCCGGAGGCGAATCGTGTCGTCCGACCCGTGCCGCCCTCGTTCCGTGACGGCGGTCAGCCCGAGGCCCCGCCGATGCCCATGATCCGCCCTGTCCCGTCCGCGACGGATGTCCCCGCGTCGGGGCAGAGCGCGCCGGTACCTGCCCCCGCCGTGCCCGAAGGCCTGGTCGCCGATGTCGACAAGACCGTGGTGACGCCGCGCCCGACCGACGACGACCTCGACGCCACGGTGGTCGTCGCCCGCAAGCGCGGCGTGCGGCGGGTCCTCGTGCTGGACGACGGCCGCCGGTTCTCGCTATCCGGCGCGAGTGTCGTGATCGGCCGGAACCCCACCGGGGAGCCGGGCGAGCAGCGGCTGGCCATCCCGGACACCACCCGTACGCTGTCGAAGACCCACGCCCGTCTGGTGGTCCAGGAGGACGAGTGGCGTCTGACCGACCTGCACGCCACCAACGGTGTCGTGGTGGTCGGGGATGACGGCTCGGAGACGCTCCTGGACTCCGGGGAGAGCGTGGTCGGCACCGGCCGGTTCATCCTGGGGGAAGTGGGCATGCACGTCGTCGCGGAGCGCGATTCGTGACCGTGGACTCCGTCGTCCTCCGGGTCGCGGCGCTGACCGACACCGGGCTCACGCGGACGGCCAACGAGGACGCGGTCCTCGACGCGCGCCCGGTGTTCCTCGTCGCCGACGGCATGGGTGGGCACGACGCCGGTGACCGCGCCAGCGCGGCTGTCGTCGCCGCCTTCGAGCCGCTGCGCGGACTGCCGGTCGATGTCGGCGACATCAGCGACGCCCTGAGCCGGGCCGCGGCCGTGGTCGAGGACATCGCCGCCGCGCACACCCGCGGGGCGGGCAGCACCGTGACGGGTGTCGCGCTCGTGGAGCACGAGGGGGCGCCGCACTGGCTCGTCTTCAACGTCGGGGACTCCCGGGTATATCGGCACCACGGCACGGAGCTGGTGCAGCTCACGATCGACCACTCCCTGGGACAGGAGCTCGTCGATGCCGGTGAGCTCCGCCCTGAAGACCTGGCCTCGTTCTCGCGCCGCAACGTCATCACGCGCGCGGTCGGGGCCCCGGACAGCACGGCGGACAGCTGGCTGCTCCCCGTCGTCGACGGCGAGCGGCTCCTGCTGTGCTCCGACGGGCTGACCGGCGAGGTGAGCGATGAGGCCATCCGCGCGACGCTGACCATGAACGGCCGCCCGGAGACCGCGGCGGCGGCCCTCGTCCGCCGCGCGCTGCAGGGCGGAGGACGAGACAACGTGTCCGTCCTGGTGATCGACGTCGTCTCCGGCGGCGCACGCACGCGTCCCGACGACGCGACGGGTGGACGGGCCGCCGTGTCCGCCGTCACCGATTCGATGCTCGAGGGCACGACGGTCCCGGTGCGCGCGCGATGAGCGACGACGAGGCCGAGGAGACCGTCATCCTGACGCGGCGGGACCGCCGGCGTGCCGGAGCGGCGTCCGATGCGCGGGCTCCGGTCGCGGAGGTCGCGCCCGGCGATGCGGCCGATGCCATTGACGACGCCACGGTGGTCGTCGATCGGTCCGCCTCTCCGGCGGCCGACGCCCCCGAGGACGCCACCGTGGCGGTCGCGCGTCCGGCTCGACGCCTGCGGCGGAAGAAGGATGCCGCCGCAGACGGCACCGAACCCCAGGCCGCCGGACCGCGGCTCCGCGTCGACTCCTTCGCCGCCCCGGACGGCGCACCGGCTCCCGCGATCTACAAGCCGCGTCCGGCTCCGCGCACTCCCGTCGCTCCGCCCGTCGTCGTCGGGGCGGCCGCGCCCACACGGGTGGTGGAGCCCGGGCTGCCGTCCGTCGCCAAGCAGGCGCAGCGGTGGAGCGTCGTCACCCTCGCCGCGACCGTCGGGGCGGGCGTCGTGTCGGTCGTCGGTCTCGTCGCGCTCGGCTTCGTCGTCTTCGGCTGAGGAGGCAGGCCCCGTGCGGTCCTCGCTAGGGTGGGACACCGGGAGAGGGGACGGACGGATGGATCAGGGTGCGAAGCGGTCGGCGACGACGAGCACCACGTCGCGCAGGCCGCGTGTCGCCGGTGTGTTCGCCCTCGTGTTCGGTGCTCTGACGACGATCGTCGCGATTCCCTCGCTCGTCGCGGCGTGGACCGATCCGGCATTCCTCTTCGCGGGTCTGGTGGCTCTGGCCGTCGCAGCGGTGTCGTTCCTCTTCGCCGGCTTCGCCTTCCGGTTCGTCCGGGAGCCGTCGACGAGGCTCACCGCGATGACCCCGCTGCTCTGGCTCGTCGCGGCGGCGCTCTTCGTCGGTGTGCTGGGCAGCATGGGGGCGTTCGTCTACGGTCAGGTCGTTCAGAACCCGCAGAGCGCGGCCGTCGGGCTGCTCCTGCTGCCGTTGGCGGGAGGTGCCATGGTCACCGGTGCCGCGCTCGTGGGCGCGGTCGTCAGGGCGCGACAGGCGGCAGCCGCCGGCCGCTGAGTCGGTCCGACTCTCACGCCTCGGGCTCCGGGCGGTCGAGGAGGCCGCCCTGTCGTTCCACCTCGGCCGCCGCGTCGGAGGGTATCTCCCGGCGTCGCCGGAGCACGATGAGGATGCCGAGGACTCCGAGCAGGCTCGCGCCGGCGATCGCGGCGATCAACGCCACCTCGCGGGTGAGGACGAACGGCGGCACCCCGTGGTCGGGCTCGACGCTCACGACCGGGGGCCGCACCGCGCTCTCCGCGGTGTCGAAGAAGGGGCTGACGGGTCCGCGGGTGGTGGGGTCGGGGAGGAGCTGGATGGCGGCGGACGGCTGGATGAAGCCCCAGCCGTTGACATCGTCGCGGTTGTCGGCGTCCGCGCGGAGCGCCGTGGCCGTCAGCCGATACGCCCATCCCGCCGGAGGATCGTCCGGATGCGCCTGGGCGACCAGCGCCGCCGCCCCGCTCACATAACCGGTCGCGAAGCTCGAAGCCGGGGCGTCGGAGGCGAACAGGCAGTCGCCGCCGCCCGTCGCCGCGGTGAGCACGTTCGCGCCGGGGGCCGTGACCCCGACCTGCGGACCGTGGATCGAGCTGTCGGTCGCGAGCCCCGTCGCATCGGCCGCGCTGACGCCGAGCGCCTGCTCGTAGGCCGCGGGATACCGGGCTCCGTCTTCGGCCTCGGGGTCGGAGGTCCGGTTGCCACCACTGGCGACGACGAGCGCTCCGACGGCAGCCGCGTGCTCCACCGCGCCCCGCAGTTCCGGGGAGTCCGTCGCCTGCGACGAGGAGACGTTGATGATGTCGGCTCCGTTGTCGGCCGCCCAGTTGATGCCTTCGGCGAGACGCTGGGCGCTCGGGCCCCACCCCTTGTCGACGTCCTGCGGCGAATCGCTGCGGAACGCGCGCACCGACAGCAGGCGCGCGTCGGGGGCGAGCCCCACCACGCCGGAGCCGGAGACGGGCTGCGCCGCGATCTGCCCGGCGATGGCCGTGCCGTGCCCGGTCAGGTCGCTCAGGCCATCAGCGCGTTCCCCGTCGCCGACGAGGTTCACACCGCCGACGACGACGCCGGCGAGGTGCGGGTTGCCGGCGTCGATCCCGGAGTCGACGACCGCCACGACGACGCCCTTCCCGGTGGCGAGACGGTTCGCATCCTCCGCCCCGAGGGCCGCGAGTGCCGACGGGGCTTCCGGAGCGAACACCACGGTGCCGGGCTCACAGGCGCCGGTCGCCATCGACACGATCGTCGTGGGAGCGGTCGGCGCGGCCACCGCGGCGGCCGGCGTCCCGCACACGGCAGCACCCACCACGAGGGTGGCGAGAGCGGCGCGGCGGCGCATCACTCGTCCCCGGAGCCGGGCGACTCTCTCGCGGCCTCGGTGGTCAGCGCCGGCCCGGCGGCGAAGAAGTCGATCCACGCGCTCGGCACCCGCCCGACGTCGCCGGGGGTGTAACCGAGCTGGGTGAGCGGTCCGCTGGCGGCGTCCTCCGCCGATTCGTCCGGCACGGCGCCCGGGATGGCGTACGCGGTACCGGACTCGTCGACGAGCACGGCCATGCCCACCGCCTCGTCCGACGGGCCGCTCGTCTGCACGAGGGCCCCACCGCCGACCGTGACGGCGACATGGTCGCGGTCCTCTGGAAGCTCGGCGCTCGTGGACCCGAGGACGGTGCGGGCGTCGTCACCCAGGACCGCGCACGGGGTCTCGCCGGAGGCGAGCGGCGTCAGCGGAAGCGTGGGCCAATCGTCGCCACCGGCGTTCGGCACGGTGGGAACGTCGGCCACCTCCGCCGGGGACACCTCTTCCTCGTCCGCGCCGGCCTCCTGCGCGCTGCCGAGCAGGTAGAGCTGGTACGCCAGCGGGCTGAGGCGCGCGAGCTCTCCGGTCGCGAGGGCCACGTAGCGCTCGTCCGCGGGGCTGCCCTGCACGTGCACGATCGTGCCCGCCGTCAGGTCGGTCCCCGGCACCCGGGCGCCGACGGCGTTCAGACGGATCGGCTCGAGGTCGGCGCCGCTCTCGAAGAGGTTGAGCCAGCGTCCGTCGACCTCGATGACGTCGCTGGTGCCGAGGCCGACCGCGCGCAGCACCGCGTTGGCGTCGTCGGCGGGGACGGCGTAGCGGAGGCCGTCGGCGATCACGAAGAGCTCGTCGCCGCGCTGCACCACGGCGCCGGTGCCCGTCGACGGCTCCGCGATGGGCTTGCCCGACAGCGAGACAGCGGTCCCGGTGGAATCGTCGACGCACGCCGTCCATGCGGTGTTGATGAGGGCGCTCGGGGTGGGCAGGTCGTCAGGGGCGCCGAGGATGCCGATCGAACCGCCGACCGGGATGCCGTCGAGGGCTGCCTGATCCGTGCGCACGACCTTGAACTCGCCGGCGGGGATGAGCAGGCGGGCGCTGGCGGTGTTGATGACGGGGTACAGCGTCCCCTCGACCGAGACGTAGCGGGCGCCCGTGTCGGTGGCGACGATGAGGCGGTTGTTCTGCCAGTCGCCGGGGAGTCCCGGCTGCATGATGCCCCAGAACACGCCGACGAGGATCACGCCGACGGTGAGGGCGATGCCCGCGATGACGGCGCGCAGCGGCTTGGCCGGTTCGAGCTCCTTGCCGCCGGGGGCGCCGCCGGTGAAGGCGGAGAGGAGCCGTCGTCGGCTGAAGCCCTGGGCCTCGATCAGGTCCTTCTTGGTCGCCATCGGTCAGACGAGCCCCGCCGTGATGACCCCGAGCGGGAGCAGGAGGGCGAGCGCGACGACCTCGACCGTGTCGCCGAGCCGCGTGAGGCGGAGGCGGGCCTTCGGCGTGAGCAGCGTGAGCCCGATGAGCACCACGGTGGCGACCACGAGGATGAGCAGCATCCAGGTGCGCACGTCGGGGAGGGCGAGCGCGACGGTCACACCGGTCGCGGCGAGGCCGATCGCCCCGATCGCCATCAGCACGAGCACCCCGAGGCGGGCGTGCATCTGCCGCGACTGGAACATCATGCCGACGAAGGCGAGCACGCACAGCACGGCGCCCGTGACGCCGCTGGCGGCGACGAGCGGGGTCGCGATGAGGGCGGCGAGGCCGAGCGCGGCACGGAGCGCGATGAGCGTGCGGGTGCCGGCGGCGGCGCGACGCTTCACCTCCTCGGCGTCGATGGGCTGCGGCGCGGAGAACATGTCCGCGTCGCTCTGCGGCGAGATCACCCGGATGCGGGTCGAGCTCAGAGCCAGCCAGGGGATGCCGTTCGCGAGCAGCGCCGTGGTCGCGAGCATCAGCGCGTACGAGGCGAGCGGGTCGCCGAAGACCGCGGCCGCCGTGGCCGTGATCCCGATCGAGGCGCCGAGGGCGATGGGCACGAGGTGGATCTCGGGCTTGTCCTGGGTGACGGCCAGGCTGAGGCCCCCGACGACGACGAGTCCGAGCCCGAGAGCCGCGAGCGGCCAGCCCCAGATGCTCTGCGCGGGGACCGCGAGGTAGCCCGCGAGCCCGCCGTACGCTGCGGCGGTGAGTCCGAGCGCATGACCGGCCTCGGGCTGCCGCAGCCGCATCAGCACCGCGGCGGCGACGCTGAGCACGACCGCGCCCGATCCCGCGATGATCGCCGGGAGCAGAGACGTCGGCGGCGTCGCGACCAGGAGCACGGCGCAGAGGGCGAGGAAGGTGAGGCTGACGAAGAGAGCGGTGCGGGAGCTGTCCGCGGGGGTCCAGGAGTTGTGCTGCTCCGCGGTCGCGTCGATCACGGCTTCCACGACGTCGTCGTAGATGCGCGGCTCGCGCATGAGCCCGCCGCGTACCAGGGTCAGCAGCTCGCCGTCGTGCACGCCCTGGGCCGCAGCGCCGCGAGCGGGGTCGAGGGGCGTGCCGTCCGCCCGCTGCAGCGCGTATCCGCCGTGCGTGAGGGTCGGGTCGAGCACGCCGAGACTGCGGGCGAAGCCGGGGATGATCTCGACCAGGGGGACCTGCGATGGCACCCCCACGTCGAGCCTGCGGTCGTCGCTGACCACGGAGATCCGCAGCACGGTTCCTGCCACGGTGCCGCTCTGGCTCATATCGGTGGTGTCCCCCCACGTGTGCGATGCTCTCCCGCCGCAGGCGTTGCGGGGGTCCGGCCCGGACTCACTCTAGTTGACAGGCCAGATCCTATCTGTTGCCGTTCCGGGGGCTTCGCCCCAGCTGATGGCTTCTCGGCGGCGGAAGTCACGGTGCCATGACCGAGAGGTCCTGTCTGAAGCGGCTCTCTTGTGGATTATCGTCGCGAACTGCTCTACGCTCCCAGATATTGCCGTGAGCCTTCGGGGGGAGCTTGCATGTCAGAGCGGATCATGGTCACTCAGGCCGGGATGGATGAGTTGATCGACCGGTTGCGCGACGCCGTCCGGCAGTACGCGAATCTTCTCGATGCTCTCGATCAGGAGGTCTCGACGCTGCGCGACAAGTGGACGGGTGAGGCTTCCGACGCCTACGACCGAGCGCAGCGCGAGTGGAGCGCCAAGCTGGTGGCGCTCAATGAGCTTCTGGCCGAGCACCGGAGCACGAGTGTGAAAGCGCAAGAGATCTTCCAGGACACGCGACGGAAGAACGAGTCCCTCTGGGCATAAGCCCGTCCTACCGTTCCATCACGATCATCGGGAGTCATCCATGTCTTGGAACCCTTACGGCACGGCGTCAGAGCAGGAAGAAGCGATCGTCGGCCACGCCGGGCACGATGACACCGAATCGGTGTCGGTCTTCTTGCTCGACGACGGCGACCTTCATGATCTGACCATCGCCGACGACTGGCGGTCGAGGATCGATCCCGAATCTCTCGCTCCTGCGGTGTTCATCGCCTACAGTCGCGCGGAGCGAACCCGTCTCGACGTCACGCGGGAGCGTGCGCGGCTCGAGACGGCGAACACGCGTCACGGTGCAGTCGACGCTCGCGAGGGGGCATCTGTCCCCGACATCCCCGCCGAGCTGCTGATCGAGGTGAGTCGCGAACAGCCGGACTACGTCGCCACGTTCGAGGAGAAGCTGAGCGCCCGGCAGCCGCTGACCAGTGCGGACGGGAACGTCACCGTCACGGCGGTGGGTGGCTCGCTCGGAAACGTGACATTCGACTCGACCTGGCTGCGCTTCGCCGCAGGCCGAGACATCGCCGACACCGCGCGCCCGCTTGTGGCGCAGGCCATCCGCACCGGCGCTGAGGTGGCGCAGTTCATGCGCGACCGCTACCCGGCCGTGACCGAGTTCAAGCGCCTCCGCGCGCTCAAGGACGCCGCGCGTCGAGGACGAAGCTCGTGAGAGATCTCACTGTCGAACGAAGGGGAACCCATGACCGACCTGGACACTGATGCCGTTGTCGGCGACCTCCGCCTGGATGCGACGCGCTGGGACAGCGTATCGGGAGAGTTCAGCAAGGCGGTGACCTTGATGTCCGAGGGGGCGACGCTCCCCTTCGGAGCGTTCGACGGCATCACGCATGGACTCGGAGCCACGCGCGCATACGCGGACGTTCTGGAACGCCTGCGGACTCTCCTCGATGGAGGCGTGGCCGAGACTGCTCGGATTGCGGAGGCTCTGCGCGGGACCGCGACGAACATCGAGTCCGCTGATCGGGAGGCCAGCGGTGGTTGATATGCGCGCACTCGCCAGGGCAGGGCGAGGCAGGGGCCGTCTTCTGCGTTCTACGGAGGGTATGTAACTGTGGGTGTTCCAACCAGCCAGGCAGACTTCGACGCTGGCGTCGAGAAGATCACACCCGAGATCCGCAAGGTCGAGGAGAAGATCGCGGAGTGCAAGACGGATGTAGAAGAAGTTGACTGGCCCTCAGGGTGGGAGCGTGTGGGCCAGGGGCTGCTCACGGTCCTGTTCCCGATCTCCGGCTTCTACTTTGCGTGGAAGGACATCGAGCGGCTGATCGCCGACCAGCCCGCAGTGCTGGCGAAGCTCGACGAGGCCGCCCGGGGTGCCGAGGCCATCGCCGCCGAGGTCGCGCAGCTGTTGAGCCCGGGCAACCCTTTCGCGCTGAAGGCGATGGCCAACGAATGGGACGCGATCAATGTCGTGCTCACCGGCGTCGTGGGGAGTCTCGGTGACGACAAGTTCTACGCGACATCGAGCTGGCAGGACGGCATGGGTCGTTACTATGCGAACGTGCCAGCCGGCCAGCGGGCTGCCCTCGAAGGACTGATTCCACACATCGACAACATGCGTACCTACCTCCGCACGCATTCGGACAACATCATCCAGCTGTGGTGGAACCTCTACGAAGAGGTCGTCGCGTTCGCTATCGATGCGATCCCGCTCGGAGCACAGTTCATTCAGGCGAACCCGATCAAGTGGCTGGAGATGGCGGAGCCGATCGCGGAGTGCATCGCGAGGGTGCTGGAGGCTGTACAGGCGGTGGTCGCGCTGATCTTCGAATTCGGGATGCAATCCAACAGTGACCTCGAGGGCTTCCGCGCGAGTGCATCGAACACCGTCGGCACCGACTTCGGGCGGTGGCCGGTAGCTCGCCTGTCATGACGTCGGTGTCTGCGCGGTGGGGTGCGGGCCTCGCGGTGGCTGTGCTCACGCTGTCGGTGGCGGGGTGCTCGTTCGGCAACGTGGCGAAGACGGGCGCGGAGCAGGTGGTGTCGACCTTCTTCCAGCGTCTCATCGAAGGGGACGCCCAGGGCGCGGGCGCATTGCTCAGTGATCCGTCCGTGGTGAGCCCCGTCGCGCTCGATGACGACGTATACGCCGACGCTGTGCGCCCTGTGGATGCTCGGGTGACGTCGGTCACGGGGTCGGATTCGGCGGCGTCGGTGACCGTCGAGTACCGCCTCGACGGCGACGACGAGCCTCGCACCCTGACCGTCAGTACGACGACGGTCGGGGGCGAGGCACGGGTAGAGCAGTGGGCGGATCTGGGACTCTACTTCGACGGGCAGGGTATCCCCGGGGACATCGCGATCGAGGAGTCGGGCGTCTTCGATCTCGCGACGACGGAGGCCTTGCGGCTTCTGCCGGGAGTCTATGAGCTCGACTACCCCGGAGAGCAGGGTCTCACCACGATCGATCCCGACGGGGGCGAGGGCGAGCCGTTCGCCGTGGAGTACCCCGTGGACCCGGAGATGATCCAGCCGCCGCCGGGAGCCGAGATGCTCTCGAAGATCCTGATCCTTCATCCGGTGCTCCGCGCCGATGCGGCGGTCGATATCGAGGCCGGCATCGACGACCTGCTGGCCTCGTGCACCGCCTCTGGGCTCGTCGGCGACGACTGCCCGTCGATCGTGGCAGATGGCGTCGCGAACGAAGGCTACAGGGGGACGGTCGACGGGGGATCTGTAGTCTGGAACCGGCAGGAGCCGCTCGCCCTGGCCGCCGGCCAGGAAGTGCGCGTGTCCGCTCCGTATGCGGTCAGCTTCGGTCGGCCGAGTGGTCCGCAGGAGGAGACGGTTGACGTCGAGGGCACCGTGCGGCGGGACGCCTCCGGTGCGATCGTCGTCGACCTCGACTGAGGCACCACGCACACCCGTGGTTGCGAAACTCATTTATCGATACACCGTGGAAATTTCGATACGGATCCGTCCAGACCGTTGGAAATGGGCACCGACCTGCCTTAGCCTATGTGCGGAAACAGATTGTCGGGGGTTGTTCCGAAGTCGTCCCGTATCGGGAAGGCGCTCCCCCGCGTGTGTCCTCATGGGGACCGGAGGGAGTGAGAAATGACTGATGTCATCTCCGCAGAAGAGGGGGCTCTGCGTCGCGGAGCCCAGGCCGTGCGGGAGACGAAGTCCGGGATCGATCAGCAGACCAAGAAGGTCCGCGGTGAGATCGAGCAGCTGCGCGGGTTCTGGACGGGTGCGGCTGCCGCATCCTTCACCACGCTGATGTCGCGGTGGGACGAGCAGGCTCGTCAGCTCAACGAGGTCCTCGTGACGCTCGAGGATGCCCTCGCGGGCACCGAGCGCGACCAGGCCGCGACCGAAGAATCCCACCAGCAGACCATCGCGGGCCTCGGCTCGATGATGGGCGCCTGAGCGCAGACCGCAGAGATTTCAAGGAGAACATGATGCAGTCGATGTCCGTTCGCCCGGAGCAGGTCAACGCTCTCGCGGCGCAGATCCGCAGCGGGTCGCAGGGTATTCGTTCCGAGCTGGACCGCCTCGAGTCCGAGGTCAGCAAGCTGCGTGCGGCGTGGGATGGTGCCGCGCAGCAGGCCTACGACCAGGCGCAGGCCAAGTGGAACCGTTCGCTGAGCGAGATGCAGCAGCTGCTCACGCAGATCGCCGGGAAGACCGAGGAGATCTCGGGTCAGTACGTGCAGACCGACAAGTCGGCTGCGGGGCGCTTCGGCGCGTGAACCCGGGGCGCGGGTCTGGCGCAGCGATGCGTCGGGCCCGCGCCGTCTGCTGTGCTTTTCGGTGAGACGCCGGACGGTACAGCAGGCGTGACGGAATCGCCGGAGGAAGGAAGAGGGGGCGTCGATGAGCATCGCAGTCGACTTCGATGGAGTGTTCGCCGAGCTGAAGCGGCTTCTGCGCGAACTGCAGGAGTTTCCGAGCCCTGCAGAGGTGGCTGTCGCCGAAGGTGATGTGTCGAACACGACGCGTGAATTCCATCAGGCCGTCTCGGACGCCGCTAGAGAGATGGGAGCTGCGACCGAGCGGGCCCTTGAGAACCTGCAGAGTACGCATGACGCCATCCGGGCTGCTGTCCTCCAATTGGCCGAGCAGGATGCCGCCCTCGCGGATGAGACGAAGCTCATCGTGTCCCTCCTGGACTCCGCGGTCGAGCAGGCGGCGTCGTCGTCTCCGGTCGACGGCGGGTTGAGCGACGGCGTGAAGGTCGATGCTGGCGATTCCTCCACCGAGCCCCAGGACGCCGATTACTGATGCGGCGCGTGTACCGCGGGTTCGCCGCGACTGTCGGTATCACTGGGCTTGCGTTGGCTGTCCTGGCGCCGTCGGTTGCTGCCGCCGGAACGGCGGAATCCGGTTTGTGGTGGTTTGATCGGGGCAACATCCAGGCGGCTCACGATGCGGGTTTCGACGGATCCGGGGTGAAGGTGGCCGTGATCGACAGTCAGATCAACCCCGACGTGATCGGTCTTCGCGGCGCCGACGTGACAGTGCGAGAGCCGTCGTACTGTCTGGATCCCTCAGGAGCGCCGTATCCGGCGATCTCGACCGATTACGTCGCCGCGTCGCATGCGACGAGAGTGGCGTCGATGATCGTGGGGACGGGGGAGGCGCCGCCCGGGGGTGCCCCGGTGAAGGGCGTCGCGCCCGGGGTGGAGTTGCTGTTCTACACCGCGCCAGTCCTTGACGGCGTGGCGAACGAACGCGGCGAAGATGCCGAGTGTCTCCAGGAGGACGGCACCAGTTTCGACGAGGACGGTTGGGAAGGGCTGGATCACGCGATCTCGGATGCGGTGGCGGATGGGGCGGACATCATCTCCATTTCCTCGTTCGGTACCGACGCTTCGAAGGGCATCGCGGAGGCGTACGCCAACGACGTGGTGGTTGTCGCCGGCATGGGCAACGACGATGGCATCGACGTGTTGCCGGCCGCGTTGAACGGTGTGGTCGCTGTGCAGGCGTTCGGCGAGGACGGCAAGATCCAGAACGGGCAGTACGGGAAGCCCAATGTCAGCGACTACGTCGTCACGGCAGGACCGGGTATCGGTCTGTTGTTGCAGGGCGCGTCGGATTCGTGGGAGGCGCAGTCGCTCGGGTCCGGGACGTCGTACGCGACGCCGATCGTGGCGGGAATGCTGGCAGTCGTGAAGCAGAAGTACCCCGAAGCGTCGGCGGGACAGCTCATACAGAGCCTGATTCACAACACGGGCACGAAGGGCGAACACGACCCCGAGTGGAACTCCGGCACGGGATACGGCGCTGCGTCTCTCACCGGGATGCTGGCGGTGGATCCGACGAAGTATCCGGATGAGAATCCGATCTTCGATACTGATGATCCGAACGCCTCCCCGTCACTCGCGATGGTGAACGAGGTCAAGGCGGCACAGGATCGGGAGAATGCGACAGCGAGTCCACGACCCTCTTCCGCGCCCGGCGGGGCTGAGCAACCATCGGATGTGTCGGCGATGCCGTGGGTGATCGGCGGTGTCATCGTTGCCGTGCTGGTCGTGGGCGGCATCACTCTCGCGATCGTCTTGACACGATCATCACGTCGACGGACAACGGAACAAGGGGGCAACCATGGCCGGTAAGCAGAGCGGCGGGTACGAGGCGGAGCTGAATCGCATTCGAGCCCTGTCGGATTCGATCATCCCGAAGACGTCGGCGCTGATCCACGCGCTGGAGTCGCTGGACGGTGCGCTCGCGAAGGCCCGAAAGTCGGAATTCTGGACGGGGAGCTCGGCGGAAGCCGCTACGGCCGCTGTCGACGAGATCCGGGAGAAGTTCACCCGAATCCGGAACATCGTGACCGTGATCGATTCGGCCGTCGGCGAGGGCAACGAAGCACGGCGCACGGCGGCCTCAGCGGAACTTCCCTCAGCCGCAGTCGATCCGTTCTGGGCCAACGCAGCGAAGGGCGCTTCCTTCGTGGTCCACCCCGTGCTGGGACCGCTCGCCGCCGACAAGGCCTTGGACGTGATCGGAGACTTCCTCGGGAACCAGCGCGAGGAGGCGGCACGGAAGATCGTCGAGGCCGTCGAAAGGTCCCTGGTCCGCCCCACGAGGGATTTGAGCGCCGCGTCCAAAGAGCTCTCGGGCGTCGGCTTCGTTGAGTCCTCCGACGAGAGGATCGACGACGGGCCCACGGGTGGCCCAGAGATCGATGCCCCGAGGATCGGTTCCCCGGGAATCGGCGGCGTGCCGTCCGGCTCCGCCCCCGGTGTCGGCGGTACTCCGCCGCCCAGCGGCGGCATCGGCACCTATCAGCCGCCCGTTCCGACCCCTCCCGTGCACCCCACCTTCCCCACTCCGCCGACGAATCCGAGCGGACCGGGGATCGGATGGGACCCGGTCGTGCCGGGTGGCGAGGGCCCCGGGCTTCCCGGCGGGAAGGATCCTTCGATCGACTCTCCCGGCGGTGGTCTGCTTCCCGGCGGCCCTGGCGGCACGGGCGGCGGCGGCGGATACCCGACCAGTCCCGGGGGCTATGTCCCCGGCGGTGCGGGCGGCGGCGGCCTCGGCGGCATCGTGGGCGGTGGCGCCGGTGCGGCGGCGATCGCGGCGAGCTCGAAGATCGCCGGCTTCGGCAGCATGGGCGGACTCGGCGGTGCCGGCTTGGGGCCGGGCGCAGGCGCTGGGCTCAAGGCCGGTGGCGGTCTGCTCGGAAACTCCGCGGTCGGCGGCGTCGGCGGCGTCGGTGGAGCAGGAGGCCCTGGCGGTATGGCCGGTGCCGGCGGCGTCGGCGGGGCGGGTGCCTCGGGCACCGGGTCCTCCGCCGCGGCAGGTGCCGGTGGCCGACCCGGCATGGGCATGATGGGCGGCGCCGGTGGCGCCGACGAGGAGGAGAAGGCGAAGCGTTCGGGCCTCGGTGGTCCTATCGCGCCGAAGCTGGAGGACGACGAGGAAGCTGGCCCCCGCGCCAAGGGCGCTCGCGCCGGATCCCGCGACGAACCCACCGACTGAATGACGCCGCTCCGGTTCGAGAAGGCGCGGTACGAGGGTCGACGCGGGGGCATCGTGAACCCCGGGAACGCCGGAGGCGGTGCCCCGCAGCGAGAGTCGTGCGCAGTGGATAGGGTGCAGGTGTGTCAGTCGAGATCGTAGAGCGGCGTCGGATCGTCCTCCAGAGCGAAGACCGCCGCATCGACCTCTCCCTGCCGCTCGACGAGACGCTGGAGGACGCGCTCACTCTGAGCGGGATCCCCGACGCGGACCGGTTCGTCACGATCGGCCCCGGGGGATACGAGATCCCCGGCGACACCGAGTGCGAAGACCTCGTCGACGGCGGCCTCTACGCGCTCATCGACCGCACGGCTCTGGCTCCGCAGGCGCGCCCGGTGGAGAAGGCGACGGGCCCGACGCGCGTCGACCACGGCGCACGGTGGTGGCTGCTGGCCGTGAGCGGGATGCTGCTCGTGGCGGTCTTCGCCCAGGGCGCCGTCGACCCCCTGATCCGGCTGCTCGTCGCCCTCCTCGTCGCCGCGGGCGCGGTCGGTGGCGCCGTCGCGTGGGCGCGACGCGACTCCGCGGCGGGAGTGCGCGGCATCCTCGGGGTGCTCGCGCCCGTGCTGCTGTCGTTCGCTGCCGGCGCGCTCCTCATCCCGGCCGGGCTGGAGGACGCGTCGCACCTGTCGACTGCCACCGGGTTCCTCGCGGCCGGCATCACCACCGCGATCATCGCCGTCACGGCCAGGGCTCGGCCGATGCGCGCCGCGGCGGGGACGGCGACGGTGCTGCTCGTGGGCCTCGCCGCCGTCTGGGGCCTCGCCCTGCTGCTGCGGTGGGGGGAGGCGGAGGCCGCCGCCCTCTCGCTCGGCCTCGTGCCACTGGGCCTGCGTGCCCTCCCGAGCAGCCTCGTCAACCTGCCCGAGGGCTACTTCATCGACTACAAGCACTTCATGACCAGCCGGTGGACCGTGCGCGGGGCCATCCCCGACTCGGTCGGGCTGCTGCGTCCGGAGCGCATCACCGCGGTCGTCGACGAATCCTCCGCACGGCTCATCGCGGGCACCGCCGTGCTGAGCATCGTGGCCGCGGTGATGGCTCCGGTCGCGTTCCTGCGGCCCTGGCCCGACGACGCGTTCGTGGTCTCCGGCGGGATCGCCCTGCTCTGCTGCCTCGCGCTCGCCCTGCTGCTCACGCCGCGGCACACCACCTCGCGCCTCCTCCGGTGGTTCCCCCGTGCCGCGGCCGCGGTGGTCTGCCTCGTCGCCGGCATCCAGATCGCGGCGGCCCTCGGGAGCGGCTTCCATCTGCTGGGAGCGGCCATGCTGTTCCTCGTCGGGTTGGCGGCGGTCGCCGTCGTCATCCCGGTGTCCAAGGGCGCGAAGTCGCTGGTGTGGTCGCGGGTCGGAGACGCGTTCGAATGGCTCGCCGTCGCGCTCGCCCTGCCGTCGGCCCTGCTGTACGCGAATGCGCTCTCCCTGGTTCGTGGAATGATGGCCGGATGAGCGGGAACGGCCCATCACAGTCCTGGCCGAGCGGGGGTCCGATCCCGCCGATGGCGCCCGGCGGAGACCGTCCAGGGGAGATCCCCGCGCTGCCGCCCGCCCTGATCGCGGCGCCCCCGGGCGTCGACGGCACGCCGCTGCGCCAGACGCCCGCGCCGCCCACGCCGATCGCCTCGTCGCGACGTACACTCCCTCGCCCTGCCGAGGGACTCGGCCCCGCCTTCCGCGGAGCCCCCGCCGGCACCATCCAGCGGATCGCGGCCTTCACGCTCGACGCGGCCGCCGTGTTCCTCGCCTCCGCCCTCGTCCTCGTGTTGACGCAGAGCGTGCTGCTCGCCGGCCTCACCGTCTTCGAGCTCGCCCTGTTCCTCTGGGTGCTGGAAGCCCGGACCGGCCTCACTCTCGGCAACGCGGTGCTGCGCCTGCGCAGCGCCCGCGCCGACCGGCCGTGGTCGCCGGGGATCGGGCGCCAGTTCGTCCGCGGCATCATCACCGGCGCCGGCTTCCTCGTGGCCGTCGGCAGCTGGGTGGTCGTCGCCTCCAGCGCCTGGGATCGCGGCGGCAGACGGCAGTCCTGGGCCGACCGCGTCGCCGGCACCGTCGTGGTCGCCGTGCCCGCCAAGGCGGCCGTCGAGGCTCCGCCGACTCCCGCCGCGGTGGAGGCCGCTCCGCTCGCTCCGCCGCAGGTCGTGCCGCTGGTGGCGTCGCCGTCCGTCGTGGACGAGGACTCCCAGCCCACCGACGCCCGCGCGGCCTCCCGCCGCACCGAGACCCCGGAACCGGCGACACCCGGATCGGATCGGCCGCTCTTCACCGTCGCCCCCGCCCCGGCGCCGCAGACGGGTGCCGAGGCTCCCGCGCCGGAGACCGGGGCGCTGCTGCTCATCTTCGACACCGGCCAGCGGGTGCAGCTCGCCCTCCCCGTGGCCGCGAACCTCGGGCGCGGCCCCATCGCCAGCGCCCACGACGACCGTCTCATCATCGTCACCGACCCCGACGCGTCGGTCTCGAAGACCCATCTGCGCATCGAGCACTCCCGCGGCCGCACCTGGGTGACCGACTTCGGTTCCACGAACGGCTCCGACGTCCGCAGCGACGACGGCCAGACGACCGAGCTGGTCGCCGGCGAGCGCGTGCTGCTCGACGACGCCGACCGTGTCCGCATGGGCAACCGCAGCTTCACCATCAGCCTCCTGCTAGGTACAGACAGCAGCGCCGGAGAGAGAGCATGACAGGACCCCGTCTCGCCCCGCCCCGCGTCCCCTCCGGGAGGCTCCCGGTCCAGGCCCCGCCGGAGCTGCAGCCGAACGACGGCGGCATCGGGATCCTCGGGTCGCTGCTGCCGATGCTCGGCAGCGTCGGCGCGATCGTCATGGTCACCATGTCGAACCAGTCCGTCACGGGTCTGCTCACCGGCGGCATGTTCCTGCTGTCCTCGCTCGGCTTCGTCGCCGTCAACGGCTGGCGGCAACGCTCCCAGCGGCAGGCGGCCACGCTCGGTGCCCGCCGCGAGTACCTGGCGTACCTCACCGAGCTGCGGCAGACCGTCCGCGTCGCCGCCCGCCAGCAGCGCCGCTCCGCGAACTGGCACCTGCCGGCGCCGTCGACCCTGCCGTACCTCGCGGAGGAGCGCACCCGCGTCTGGGAGCGCGGCGTGAACGACCCCGACTTCCTGTCGGTCCGGGTGGGCGTCACCGATCAGCCGCTGTGCGTCACGCTCGAAGCCCCAGAGCTCCCGCCGCTGGCGCAGCTCGACCCGGTCGCCGCCTCGGCCGCGCACCGCTTCATGCTGACGCACGAGGTCCAGAAGAACCTCCCGCTCGGGGTCACCCTCCGCGACTACGCCCGGATCGAGATCACCGGTGATGAGGACGAGACCAGGGCGCTGGCCAGGGCCATGCTGCTGCACGCGGCCACTATGCACGACCCGGACGTGCTGCAGATCGTCATCGCCGCGGACGCCGGCGTGCTCCCGCAGTGGGAGTGGGCGAAGTGGCTGCCGCACACGCACTCGCGCACCGTCCGCGACGGCCTCGGTGCCGCCCGCATGATCGGTTCGCAGCTGTCCGAGCTCGAGGACATGCTGCCGCCCGAGGTGCGCGAGCGCTCGCGCTTCGCCCGCGACGGCTCCGGACCGAAGACGCCGCACATCGTCATCGTCACGGACGGCGCCACGACGTCGTTCAACGACGCGCTCGTCACCGGCGACGGCGTCCAGGGTGTGACCGTGATCGACCTGCCCGCTCGGTGGGGCGATCTCGACGACCCGAACGCCCTGCGCATCGCGTTCGAGACCGGTGGTGCCGGCACGCGCGCCGAGCTCGTCAGCCTGCAGGTGCCCGCACGGCCGTTCGAGGCCGATGCGATCACCATCGTCGAGGCGGAGGCGACCGCCCGTCGGCTCATCGCCCTGTACTCGGGCGGCACCGCGATCGCGAGCAGGAAGAGCGCGACCGGCCAGGCCGAGCTCGTCGAGCTCCTCGGTCTTCCCGATGTGCGCGACCTCGACCTCGACGCCGCGTGGGCACCGCGACTGGAGCGCGACCGGCTCCGCGTGCCGATCGGCCAGACCGAGGACGGCAGCCCGCTCATCCTCGACATCAAGGAATCGGCGCAGCAGGGTATGGGCCCGCACGGCCTCATCATCGGTGCCACCGGCTCGGGGAAGTCGGAGGTGCTCCGCACACTCGTGCTCGCGCTCGCGATGACCCACTCGCCGGAGCAGCTCAACTTCGTGCTCGTCGACTTCAAGGGTGGCGCGACGTTCGCCGGCATGGCCGACATGCCGCACGTCTCGGCCATCATCACGAACCTCGGCGAGGAGATCTCCCTCGTCGACCGCATGCAGGACGCGCTCCAGGGCGAGATGGTGCGCCGACAGGAGCTGCTGCGGGCCACCGGTCCGTTCGCGAACGTGGCCGACTACGAGAAGGCGCGTCGCGGCGGACGCACCGACCTGGCGCCGCTGCCCGCCCTGCTCATCGTCGCCGACGAGTTCTCCGAGCTCCTTTCGGCCAAGCCGGAGTTCGTCGACACGTTCGTCAACATCGGCCGGCTCGGCCGCTCGCTGCAGGTGCACCTGCTGCTGTCCTCCCAGCGGCTGGAGGAGGGCAAGCTGCGCGGCCTCGACACGCACCTCTCCTACCGCATCGGTCTTCGGACGTTCTCGGCGGCCGAGTCCCGCACGGTCCTCGGCGTGCCGGACGCCTATCACCTGCCCACGCAGCCGGGCGCCGGCATCCTGAAGTCCGACACCGAGACGATGACCCAGTTCCGCGCCGCGTACGTGTCCGGACCACCGCCGCGTCGTCGTCGTCGGGCCTCGTCCGGCTCCGGCCAGAGCACGGGTTCGACCGCGGTCGAGCTGTTCACCGCCGCGCCGGTGTGGCGGGCGGAGGCGCCGGTGGACGAGCCGGAGGTCGTGGTCGACGCCGAGCCGGAGGAGAAGCGCAACACCTTCGAGATCGCGGTCGAGTCCATGAAGGGACGCGGCCCCGCGGCGCATCAGGTGTGGCTGCCGCCGCTGGTGACACCGGCCACCCTCGACCAGCTCTTCGGCGACCTCGTCGAGGACCCGTCGCTCGGTCTCGTCTCCCCGCGCTGGCGGAAGGCGGGAGCGCTCACGGTCCCGCTCGGCATCGTCGACGTGCCGCTGGAGCAGCGCCGCGAGAACCTCGCGGTCTCCCTCGGCGGCGCGGCCGGCCACATGGCGATCGTCGGAGCGCCGCTGAGCGGCAAGAGCACGCTCGCGCGGACGACGGTGGCCGCCCTGGCTCTCACGCACACGCCCCAGGAGGTGCAGTTCTTCGTCATCGACTTCGGCGGCGGCAGTTTCACCGGCCTGCAGGACTTCACGCACATCAGCGGCGTCGCGACCCGCTCCGAGCCGGACGTGGTCCGCCGCACGGTGGCCGAGGTCACCAGCCTGCTGAACGCCCGCGAGGTGTACTTCCGGCAGCACGGCATCGACTCGATCGACGCGTATCGCCAGCGCCGCGCGCAGGGCCTCACCGACGACGGCTACGGCGACATCTTCCTCATCGTCGACGGCTGGGGCACGCTGCGCGCCGAGTTCGAGATGCTCGAGCCGCAGATCCAGGCGATCGCCGCGCGCGGTCTCACCTACGGCGTCCACGTGGTCATCACCGCGGCGCGGTGGATGGAGATCCGGGCGAACATCAAAGACCTCATCGGCACCCGCATCGAGCTGCGCCTGGGCGACCCGACCGACTCCGAGGTCAACCGCAAAGCCGCGGAGAACGTCACGGCTATCCCTGGCCGCGGCCTCAACGACCGCGGCTTGCAGATGCTCACGGCGCTGCCCCGCGTCGATGGGGTGGACGACGCGTCGAGCCTCGCCGACGGGATCGACGACCTCGTGGCTCGCGTCGCGGCGGCGTGGCACGGACCGGCAGGGCCCAAGCTGCGGCTGCTGCCCTCGCGCATCAGCCATGCCGACCTGCGCGCCGTGGCGGCCGCGCAGTCGCCGGACGGCACGGAGCCCCGCGAACTGCTGCTGGGCATCGACGAGGCGAACCTCGCCCCGTTCTCGATCGATCCGGTCGCCGAACCGCTGCTGTACCTGTACGGCGACGCGGACTCCGGCAAGTCGTCCATGCTCCGCGGCGTCGTGCACGAGATCACGCGCCTGTACGGGCCGACCGAGGCCAAGATCTTCGTCGTCGACTACCGTCGTGCCCTGCTGGGCGAGATCCCGCAGGAGTACCTCGGCGCGTACCTCACCTCGCACGAGATGACCGAGGGCGGGATGAGCGAGCTCGCGCAGTTCTTCCGGAGCCGCATCCCCGGACCGGACGTCACGCCCGACCAGCTCCGCAGCCGGTCGTGGTGGAAGGGCGCGGAAGGGTTCGTCCTCATCGACGACTACGACCTCGTGGCGACCTCGCAGGGCAACCCGGTCGCGGTCCTCGCGCCGCTGCTCGCGCAGGCGGCCGATCTCGGTCTCCACGTGATCCTCACCCGCCGCACCGGCGGGGCGAGCCGCGCCGCGTACGATCCGATCATCCAGCGCATGACCGACCTGGGCGCGACCGGCATCCTGCTCTCGGGCAGCCCCGAGGAGGGCCAGCTCATCGGCAAGGTGAAGGCCGTTCCCGCGATCCCCGGCCGTGCGCAGATCGTCAGCCGCGATCGGGGCCTCGTCTCCGCGCAGCTGCTGTGGGTGCCGCCGAGCTACGAGTGACAATCGAGGAGAGACCGAGATGACCTTCGAACCGATGCCGGCCGCAGCGCCGATGGTCCCACCCGTGCTGTACCTGCCCCTGAGCGTGACGTCGACGCCGGAGGAGCAGCTCGTCGAGATCCGGGAGCTGAAGGACGGGCGGCGCGCACTGCTCGCCTATACCGCCCTCGACCGGCTCCTGGACCTCGCCGGCGAGCGGCAGCCCTGGGTCCTGGTGCGCACCGAGGACCTCGGTCAGATCAAGGAGGCGCAGCCCTACGACGTCGTGATCTTCGACCTCGACGTGCCCGCGTCCTACCGCCGGAACGGAGCCATCGCATGAGCCGCATCGCGATGGACCCGGAGGTGATGGCCGTCCATGCGGACATGCACGAGGAGGCGGTCGAGCTCATCGAGACGAAGCTCTCCGGCATTCCGACGGCCGTCGACGGCGGACTCGCCTCCGACACGGTCGCCGCCATCATGCAGCGGGTGGGGGAGGGCGTCGATGCCCTCTACCGGATCAACGGCACCCTGGGGGAGATCGTTCGCGCCATCGCCGACGACGCGGAGACGAACGAGCAGGACGTGATCGACCAGCTCGACCCGGTCGCGGCCATCGTCGAGGACCTCTGATGACGATCGACACGACCACGTACGGCGACGCCGACCAGGTGCAGGCGGCCGCGGACTGGCTCGACCCCGACCTGAAGGACGCCGCAGACGTCTCCTCCAACGTCACGACCTTCATCCCCACCGGCGTGCGCGGGCACTGGTACGGCGAGTCGGCGGACGACTACGTCACGATCCTCTCGCGCACGACCGACGCCGCGAAGGAGATCAAGGACCTCGCCCGGGACGCCGCCGAGAAGCTCCGGTCGTATGCCGGGCAGCTGCGGCGCATGAAGGAGGACTTCGCGACGCACCGCGACAATGCGCGGGCGGCGGGGCTCCCGGTCAACGGCATGATCATCGGCCGGCCGGTGTCCCTGATCCCGGTGTGCCCCACCTCGCGGGACGACCCCTACTGGGACGAATGGCAGGAACACCTCGACCGGATCGAGCTGTACAACGAGATCGCCGCCGACGTCGGCTCCTGGTGGGGCGAGCTCGAGGTCTGGATCAGCGAGAACCTCGACGGCTTCCTCGGGACCATGCCGAGCCAGTCCACGGCGGACAAGATCCTGTCCGGTCTGCGGGAGGCGAGCGGCGAGGTCCCGAAGATCTACCTCGAGGGCCAGGGCCTGGCGTGGGCGGAGACGGCGGCCGAGCTCACCTCCCACGCGGAAGATCTGCGTCTCGGAGCATCGGACTTCGTTCGCGAGCTGCGCTCCGGCAACCCTGCCGTCAAGGCCGCTGCCGAGGCCGCCAACCCCACCGGCATGCGGTGGGCGGCGGACGAGGCCGAGGATCTGGCCCGCGGACTCTCACGCGCGAGTCGGGCGGTGCCGTTCATCGGCTGGGGCGTCGACGCCTGGAACCTGGGCTCGGCGATGTCGTCGGGCGACGACCCCTCGTCCACCGCGGTGGAGATCATCGGCGGTGCGGCGGGTGGCGCGGCTGCGGCCGCCGGGGTCGCCGCGCTCGCGGCGGCCGGTGTCGTCACGCTCCCCGTCTGGGGTACGGCGGTGGTCGTCGGCGGGGCCGCGGTGGCGGTCGGTGCCGGTGCGGTGTGGGCGTACGAGAACTGGGTCCCGCAGGACGTCCGGGAGTCGATCGACGCCGGCATGGCAGATGCATGGGACGCCACGACGGACTTCGCGGAGGACGCCTGGGAGAACACGACCGACTTCGTGGGCGACGCCGGGCACAACATCGGCAAGGCGTGGAAGGGACTGTTCGGGTGACAGGTCAGCAGCAGTCGACGTCTCCGGAGACGATCTGGGTACCGGGTCATCCGGGGTGGCAGGGGCAGCAGCGCGCGACCACGGCGCTCACCGTGTTCGGCGTCGTGTTCGCCATCGTGGTCCTGCTGTTCAGCCTGATCCTGTTCGCCGATCCGGCTCCGGCGATGAAGGCCTTGGCGATCGGCGTGCTCGCGGCCGTCGCCGTGGGCGTCTGGCTGATGGTGGCGCACGCCCGTGTCTCCCGGGTCCGAGTCGTCCGGCCGGTCGTCGACGGTCCGGCGATCGCGTTCGGCGCCGCCGCGGGGATCGTCTGGCCGTTGCGCGCCCTCGCGCCCGTGGGAGCCCTGCTTCTCGCGGCGTGGGCATGGAGCATCTTCACAGTGCCCGCAGATCGACTGCCGCTCCTCACCCTGCTCCTCCTTCCCGTGGTCGCGCTGATCATGACGGTCGCCGGCATCAGGTCGTGGTTCCGGGCTCCCTCCGCCCATCGCCTGACGCTGCGCCCGGACGGGTTGCAGCTCCGGATCCCGCGCAACAACGCGGCCGTGGAATGGGACGAGGTCGTCGGGGCCGCTCTGGAGAGCAACCGCGTGGTGCTGCGGACGGCGACCGCGCCGCCGTCCTCGTGGGCGGCGGCCGACCTTGCCAGCGACCCAGTGCTCCTGGCCGAGCTCGTCACCTTCTACGCGAACCATCCCGACGCCCGTGCCGAGATCGGCGCGGGCACGCTCGCCCGTCTGCGGTCCGGGGAGTTCTAGGAAGACCTTTCCGTACACGCGAGGGTTCGACGGTGTGATCCCCGGGGGTCGTCGCCAGAGCGTCAATCCGTAAGGCGGAACTCGATGCTCGCGGTCTGTTCCGGGTCCTCGAACCGGATCGTGCCGGAGGTGAAGTTCGGACGACGTGCGCTGGGTTCGACAACGAATCCAGCGTTTGTTGCTTCGAGGAAGCGCAAGATGACCTCTTCACCGTCGCTGGAGAGGCGCCAGGCACCGGAGCCGCGGAAGTCGCTTTGCGTGTCTCGGTACTGGAGGGGGTTGAAGGAGGCATCGGTCATCGTGAATGTGCCGTCGCGGTTGATCGTGAGCGTGCCGTTGTCGTCGCCGACCGCTTCCCAGAGGCCGATGGGAGAGGTGATGTGTGGGGCGTGGGTGCAGCCGGTGAGGCCGAGCATCACGAAGAGGGCGAGTACGGCTGATGGTGCGGCGAACGCGGTTGAGCCTCGACGTTGAGTCATAAGGTGTCAATCCGTGAGGCGGAACTCGATGCTCGCGGTCTGTTCCGGGTCCTCGAACCGAATTGTTCCGGAGGTGAAATCGACTTGTAGGTCTGCGGGGTCGACGGGGAAGCCGTCGTTCGTGGCCTCGTCGAACCGTAGGACAAGCGGGGGGTCGTCCGAGAAGGTTTCCCAGACACCGGAGCCGCGGAAGTCGTCTTGCGTGTCTCGGTGCTGGAGGGGGTTGAACGAGGTGTCGGTCATGGTGAATGTGCCGTCGCGGTTGATCGTGAGGGTGCCGTTGTCGTCGCCGACCGCTTCCCAGAGGCCGATGGGAGAGGTGACGGCGGGGGCAGGAGCGCAACTGACGAGGGTGAGTATCGTGGCAAGGACAAGAGCAACCGCCGCGATTGCTGAGCGGGCGCGGAGGATGAATGTCATGGGTACACCGTTTCGGTCCAGACGATGGTCTGATACTGGGGGGCGAACTCTCCGTTGCTAGCGTAGGCCGATGTCATGGCAGCCTCCACGAGGGGCACGTGGGCGCCACCTGTGCCGGGGATGCGCGTTGCGGAGTCGATGGTCGTGTCGTTGTTGATGATGTAAGTCACTGCCACGCCTCCGTCTGGCTGGGACTCTCCGGCGTGCACCTCCAGCTCATATGAGCCGAGAAAGGACTCGGGCAGGTTTTGGCCTCCGAGTAGGGAGCTGGGAATCCCGCTCGTGATGACGTTGAAACCGTCCTGAACGAGAACCGAGGGGTTGTCGCTGATGACCCGGTCGTAGAAGAGGGGGTTCCCGCCCTCGACTAATCTCGCACCGCGGAGCGCATCGAGTACGCGCACGCGAGCACCGTTGATGTGGTTGCTGTGCATCAGGGCGGTGACGAAGGGATCGTCGGGTCCGAGGACGACCCCGCGTGCACCGTCACGGCCACTGAAGAAGTCGTCGAGCAGTTCGCTTACCCTCCTGTTAGCGAGTTCCCGTGGGCTCCTGTCGGATGGGGTGGCAGTGCAGCCGAGGCCTCCCCAGGCTTCCGCCGCGGTTCGGGCGAGCAGGCCCGCAAGTATCCGGTCAGCTTCCCTCCGCTCATCGGCGAGGCGGGCGAGCTCGTCGGCTGCGTCCTGTGCGTCGATCGTCGCCTGGTGTTCGGCATCGAACCGCCGCGCGAGTCCCTCGGGGTCTGTGCCGAAGAGGGCCTCGCTGTGGACACCGTTGAGGATGAGCTCGGCAGCTTCGAGGCGGTGCTTCAAAGGTGCGGCTCGGCGAGCGATCTCGGCCACCGCATCAGCGTAGGCGAGGATCCCTTTACCGGCGATCCGCATCGCCTCCTCGGAGGCCTCCAGACTGTCGTGGAACTCGAGGATGCGGGCGCGGAACGCGTCGGCGCTCTCCCCGGTCCAGATGTCGTCGAGGTCGCGGAGAATGGCGGACACGGCCGATCTCGCGTCCGCGAGGTCCGACGCCTGCGTGTCCGTCCACTGCTTCGCCCTGTCGCACGTGTCGTCCACTCCGCTCGCCAGGCTTCGACCGGTGAGCGTGAGAACGCCATGCGCTTCGAACCACGTAGACACGAACATCTCCGCACCGGAAGAGACCAGGTCGCTGAGCGCTTCCGTGAGGTCGAACCCGCCATCGAGACGGGCTTTGCCGTGCGAGATGTCATGGAGCGAGCGCGCCACTCCGCGCATGCCACTGACGTCGATGTGAAGACCGTTGCGCACTGTTCCCCCGGAGACCCCCGCCCCGGATTCAGGCTAACGAGGAGGAGGACGACGGTGAAGAGAACCGCGACGCTGTATACCGGTGGCTCAGCGGGCGCCGGCGGCGTCGGCGAGATGACGCGCCTCGTGGCCGAGCACCTTCACGATGATCCCGTGGCGCCGGAGCTCGGCGACCGTGCGCGCGCCCTCTTCGGCGCCGAGCCCCAGGGCCCGGATGTTCGCCACGACGACCACGTCTCCGGTCCGGAGCGTCGAGATGAGCCGCGCGAGGCGGTCGTTCCAGCTCTCCAGGATGTCCGGCGCCGGGTGCCGGAAGCCCTCGATGGGCACACCGAAACGGGTGAGGTCGGCGCGCTGCTCGACGACCGACGGCATGCCCTCACGAGAGACGACGAGGCCGACCAGGCGGGAGCCCGCGGGGCGCGCGGTCCAGAAGTTGCGGTTCTGCTGCAGCTCCGTGAAGCACTTCGGGCACGTCGCCGCGTCGTGCGGGAGATGGAGCGGGCTCGTCAGCGCATCGTCGAGAGACGGCGTCGTGCCCGCCGGGTCCATCGTGTCGCTCATCCCGCACCTCCGCCCTCTATTCTGCCCTGCCGAGGCGCCCCGCGGCGACCGGATCAGAGCAGTTCGAGGGCGCGGACCGCCTCCCGCTCCTCCAAGAGCTCCGCGACCGAGGTGTCGATGCGCTCGCGGGCCCAGTCGTCGATCTCGAGGCCCTCCACGATGCGCCACTCGCCGTCGACGGACTGCACGGGGAACGAGGAGACGAGGCCCTCCGGAACGCCGTATTCTCCGCGCGAGACGACGGCCGCGGAGGTCCAGTCGTCGGTCCCGCGGACCCAGTCGCGCACATGGTCGATCGTCGCGCTCGCCGCGGAGGCGACGGAGGACGACCCGCGGACCTCGATGATCTCGGCCCCGCGCTTGGCGACCCGGGGGATGAACGTCTGCTCCAGCCACGCCGGGACGTCGCCGACGATCTGTTCCAGGGCCTCCTGCACGGGCTTCCCGCCGACGGTCGCATGCGACACGTCGGGGAACTGCGTGGCCGAGTGGTTGCCCCAGATGGGCACCCGTCGCACCGTGTGCACGGGGGCGCCGAGCGTCTGGGCGAGCTGGGCCCGTGCCCGGTTCTCGTCCAACCGCGTGAGGGCGGTGAAACGGTCGGCGGGGACGCCGTCGGCGGCCGCCGAGGCGATCAGGGCGTTCGTGTTGGCGGGGTTGCCCACCACGGTCACGCGGACGCCGGGGGCGGCGTTCGCGGCGATGGCGGCGCCCTGCGGCCCGAAGATGCCGCCGTTCGCTGCGAGCAGGTCGCCGCGCTCCATGCCGGGACCGCGGGGGCGCGCGCCCACGAGCAGGGCGAGGTCGCAGCCGTCGAAGCCAACCGCGGCGTCGTCGGTCACCTCCACGTGCTCGAGCAGGTCGAAAGCGCCGTCCTGCAGTTCGAGCGCCGCACCTTCCGCCGCGCCGAGCCCCTGCGGGATCTCCAGCAGCCGCAGCCGTACCTTCTCATCCGGACCGAGCATGTCGCCGGCGGCGATGCGGAAGAGGAGCGCGTAGCCGATCTGTCCGCCCGCGCCGGTGATGGTGATCGTGGTGGCCATGTCACGAGCCTACGTCCGTCGCGGTGTCGGCGCGCGGAGTACCCTCGACGCATGACGTTCAATCCCGACGCCGACCTCTCCCGCAACACCACGCGCCGCCGCGGACGCACGGCGGCGATCGCGGGCGGCTCCGGCGTCGGCGTGCTCGCCCTCCTCGCCCTCATCGCCGGCCCCCTGCTGGGCATCGACCTGAGCGGACTCGTCGGGGGCGCGCCCGGGGGCGGGAGCGAGCCCGCCGGCGGTTCGGCCATCCAGAACTGCGACAGCGGCGCGGACGCGAACGCGAACGTCGACTGCCGCATGGCGGGGGCGCAGGTCGCGCTCGACGCCTTCTGGGAGGACAACGTGGAGGGCTACCAGGCTCCGCAGCTCATCGTCGTCGATGGAGCGACCTCCACGCAGTGCGGCACCGCCTCCAACGCGGTCGGCCCGTTCTACTGCCCGCCGGAGGAGACCGTCTACATCGACCCCACGTTCTTCCAGCTCATGCAGGAGCAGTTCGGGGCCTCGGCGGGGAACCTCGCGCAGCTCTACATCGTCGGGCACGAGTGGGGTCACCACATCCAGAACCTCCTCGGGACCATGGAGAAGTACCCGAACAACGGGACGGGTCCCGGCAGCAACGGCGTGCGCATGGAGCTGCAGGCCGACTGCTATTCCGGCGGCTGGCTCGGCCGCGCGACCGAGCAGACCGACGCCGACGGCGACCCGTACCTCGAGAAGCCGACGGAGGAGCAGATCCGCGACGCCCTGAACGCGGCGTCGACCGTCGGCGACGATCACATCCAGGAGCAGTCCGGACAGGTGAACCCGGAGACCTGGACCCACGGCTCCAGCGAGCAGCGTCAGCGCTGGTTCGCGGAGGGCTACCAGAACGGGCTCGATGCGTGCGGGCAGGTGTTCACCCTCCCCGCCGATCAGCTCGACCCGTAGACCCGGCGCTCTCGCCGTTGTCAGATAACGTGGACTCGGCAGGACCGCACGACCGGTTGGGGGACCGAACATGACGAACACCGAGGGGCTGTATCCGCCCATCGAGCCGCACGAGACCGGAGTGCTGCTCGTCGGCGACGGGCACCGCGTGGCCTGGGAGATCAGCGGCAACCCCGACGGCAAGCCCGTCGTGTTCCTCCATGGCGGCCCCGGCAGCGGCACCTCGCCGTGGCAGCGGCAGTTCTTCGACCCCGATGCCTACCGGATCATCCTTCTCGATCAGCGCGGATGCGGTCGGAGCACGCCGTCCGCCGCGGAGCCGGAGGCCGATCTCCGGCACATCACCACCGCGCACCTCATCGCCGACCTCGAGCTGCTGCGCAAGAATCTCGGCATCGAGACGTGGCAGGTGTTCGGCGGGTCCTGGGGCAGCGCCCTCGCGCTCGCCTACGCCCAGGCCCACCCCGACGTGGTCTCCGAGCTGATCCTGCGCGGGATCTTCACGCTCCGTCGCGCCGAGCTCGAGTGGTTCTACGAGGGCGGGGCGGCGGCGCTCTTCCCGGACCTGTGGGAGGACTTCATCGCGCCGATCCCGGTCCTGGAGCGCTCCCGGATGATTGAGGCGTACCACCGGCGGCTGTTCGACCCGGACCCGGCGGTCCATGAACCGGCGGCCCTCGCGTGGGCGGCGTGGGAGGCGGCGACCATCACGCTGCGCCCCGACCCGGAGCAGATCGCGGCGATGGCCGATCCCCGCCGGGCCGTCGCTTTCGCACGCATCGAGAACCACTTCTTCGTGCACCGCGGCTGGTGGGCCGAAGGGCAGTTGCTCGCGGGGATCGACGCCATCCGGCACATCCCGGCCGTGATCGTGCAGGGCCGCCACGACGTGGTCACCCCGATGATGACGGCGTGGGACCTGCACCGTGCCTGGCCGGAAGCCGACTTCCAGGTGGTCGACGACGCGGGGCATTCCGCCGCCGAACCCGGTATCCGCGCGGCTCTCCGCGCCGCGACCGATCGGTTCCGCCCCGAGGACTGACGCGTTCCCCCCCCTCAGGCGCGGAGCGCGCGCATCAGGGTCTTCACGAGGCCGAGGGCGCCGCCGTCCGCACGATGCCGGGTGAGACCCTCGCTCACGGCGGCACCGGTGCGGGAGGAGGCGAACCACGGCGGTTTCGGGAGGATGGTCATCCGCCCTCCGCCGTTCGCGACGGGAAGCGAGCGCGGGAACGGCCGGAAGGGGCCACGCAGCACGGAGCGCTCCACCTGGTCCAGGAGCAGGGCGTTGTGGACGATGCCGATGCCGCTGCCGACGTCGTCGATCGTGCCCCCGGGGAACGCGCCCCAGGTGAGCGTCGGTGTGATGAATCCGAAGGCGGTCCAGCCGTTGATCGCGATCGAGCCGTAGTGCAGGGCGGTGAGTGCGCGCTCGAACCCGCTGCCGAGCGCCTTCTCGGTCGCCGGGTCGATGAGCAGGTTCGCGCCGAGCGTGCCCTGCAGCTTCTCGTTCGCGTGGGCGACCGCGGCATCGAGGAACTCCTGGCCCGTCCCTGGCAGGGTCACCACGCCGAGGACCGGGGCGAAGTACTCCGTGTTCTCCAGGGCTGAGGGGTCGTCGTCGGCACCGATCTCGACGAGGAGCCGGTCGCCGAGCACGAGGGCGTCCGGGTAGTCGTCCGCAGCGGTCTGCATGCGGGAGGGGGCACCGGGGTACCAGATGGGGCGCTCCGGAGCGGTGGCGTAGGCGCGGCGCAGCGCGGCGCGGAAGTCGTCGGCCTGGTCCCAGTCGGCGGAGAGGATGACGACCTGCCCCGCGATGCAGTTGTGACCGCTGTTCTGCAGGCGCATGGTCGCGATGTGCTCGGCCTGATACGTGAGGTCGGCGGCCGTCCACTTCCCCGGCACGACGATGATGGGGGAGACCCCGCCGAGCTCCGCCGTGATGGGCTTCTTCAGCAGCGGGCGGTTCTCGCGACGGCGACGCTTCGTCGCGGCTGCCCCCTCGCCGGTCGACGGTCCCCAGACGATGGTGTCGAAGGTCGCCGCCGAGCCGGTGATGTGCACGTGGGCGATGCCGGGGTGCTGGGTGAGGTAGGCGCCGGCGGCGGGGCCCCCGCGCACGATCCGCAGCAGTCCCGGCTCGATGAGCGGGGCGAGCGCGCGCTTGTAGACGGGGACCAGGGCATCCTGCGTGGGGTTCACCTTCAGCAGGGCGGTGCGGTTGTGGGCGAGGAGTTCGTACAGCACGTCCAGCACGGGGATGGAGGTCACGTTCCCGGCGCCGAGCACGAGTCCGACGCCTCCGGACACCGTCGGCGTGCGCTGCGCCAGACCGGCCTTCGCGCGGGCGGTGTTCGGAGTGGTCCCCGGTTCGAGCCAGACCTCGCCGGTGAAGCCGGACAGCAGGAACCGGTCGAGGCCGGTGAGGGGGAAGGCATGCACGCGCGCGCGGCCGCCGGGTGCGCGGTCGACCCGGATGCCGTCGAGCGGATTCGCACCGTTCGCGATCCGGGTGAGCGTGGCGATCGAGGCGTCCAGTGCTCCGAGGACGCTGTACGGACCGCTCAGCCACTCCTCGCCGCGGAGCGGATGCCGCGCGTCCAGGCCCTTGGAGGCGGCGGCGATCGTCGCCCAGTCCTCGGCTGTTGCGGCGACGCTCGTGCGCACCTGCCGGAGCAATGTCGCGCGCTGCGCCACGGTGAGCGCGGTCCACACCGCCGTCCCCGTCTGCAGGTCGGCGACGGCGGCGTCGAGACGTTCCGCCTCGCCCTCGCCGAGGGCGGGGGTGGCAGGCGCTGTCGTGGGCGCAGAAGTCATCGGCGTCTCCTTCGAACGGGCTTTCAGCTTAGGCGTCCGCGCGGAGATCCGCCGAGTGCGAGGACGATCAGATGAGCGAGAGCTCGCGCAGCTTCGACTCCACGTCGGCGTTCGACGGCTCGACGTGGTGCGAGGCGTCGGGGTAGACGACCACGGGGATGTTCGTGCGGCCGGAGATGTCCTTCGCGATGTCCGCGGCATCGGGGTCGGCGACCAGGTCGACGTAGGTGTACGCGACGCCGAGCTCGTCGAGCTGCTTCTTCGTGCGGATGCAGTCGCGGCACCAGTCGGCGCCGAACATCGTGATGGTGTCGGAGGCGGGGTTGGTCATGCGTCCAGCCTACGTCCGCGAGGGGCGGGTGGCTCCGAAGAAACCTGTGAGAGCAGCGGCGAGGGCCTCCGGCGCCTCCGGGTCCGCGCCGATGACGCGCTCCGGGACGTCCGGCTGGGCGAAGAAGAACCAGTGCCACCCAGGCGGAAGCGCTCATGGCCGAGTCGCTCGGCGACGGTGCGGATGTCTCGGGCGGCCCCGAGCCGCCGTGGCGCACGAGGATGTCCGCCTCCGCAGTCCGGATCCGCGTGGTCGTGAAGCCGGGGAACAGTGCCTCGTCGGAGCTGCTCATCGACCGGGGTCCGCTTCGTCCGGCAGCTTCTCGACCGGGACGATCACCACGTCCTGCACCTTCCAGTCCAGGTCGGCGATCCCCTCGGACGCGGCGGTCAGATCGGCCGTGCGGACGCCACGGTGATGCGGCACGACGAACGCCTCGATGTGGAACACCTGGCCCTGATCCCGCATGCGCACGGCAGCCTGATCCACCCAGGGGCGGCTGCGCAGGTAAGAGACGACATCGCGGGCCAGCGGATGCGGCTCCGCGCTGTCGAAGGTTCGGGCCCGCTGGTCCATGAGGTCGACGATCGCGGTCTTCGTGTTGCGGAAGCCGTCCCCGACGATGCCGAGCGAGATGAAGAGCGCCGCGGCACCGTCGAGCCACCAGACGCCGGCGCCCACGCCCAGCACGCCGACGATGGAGGCGACCGTCGTCTGCCAGTCCGCCTTCGCCATGTCGGCGTCGGCGTAGAGCAGCTTGTTGTGCAGGACGGGGGCGAGCTTGGCCTTGGCCGGACCGTAGAAGAACACCGGCCCGACGATCACGACGGCCATGACGGCTACCATCAGCCAGCCGAGCCAGATCGTCTGGCCGAACACCTGCACCGTGCCGATGGTCGGATGCTCCCCGCGGATGAGGCCGGCGACGGCCTCGACAGCGAGGTTCAGGCCGACCGCGAGGAGCGCGACACCGGCGACGAGGTGGCCGACGCCCATCGCGCGGTGGAGGCCGTAGGGGTGCTTCCGGGTGGGGCGCCGCCGCACGAACAGGAGCGCGAAGAGGAATGCGAACTGCGGGATGAGCGACAGCATGTCCTCGATCCACGCCGTGCGCATGGCCTGGGACTCGCCCACGACCAGAGCGATCACGGTGATCGTGATCGAGGTGTAGACGATCGTGATGATCTCCCAGCGCACGGCCTTGCGCGTGGCCTGCTGCTGTTCCTCGGGGAGCTCGGTGCGCCCGAACTGCTTCGTCCCGGTCATCGATCGACCTCCTCGTCGAGAGAGGTCTCGAGGGTCGAGAGGAAGGCGTTCTCGCCGAGGGGCACGAGCATGACGAGCTCCCGATCGCCCGCGCCCTCGATGCCGGGATAGCCACGGGTCACGCCCACCTTGTCGATCCACGGGGTGTCCGACGTCAGTCCGCCGGCCGCGAGGTCGAGGTCGCTCGCCTCCAGCATGCCCACCAGGCTCTCCTCGGTCGCGACCGTCCACGTGACATCCGCGTCGATGCTCGCGGCGAAGGCGTCGACGAGATCCACGACCGGCCCGCGCGGCTCGCCGCCGTCGATCTCGACGAGGCCGGGCTCGGGCGAGGTGCCGACCCGCAGCTCCCCACCCGTGACCCGGTCCAGGGTGCCATTCGGGTCCGCGGGGACCGTCATCCCGCATCCGCCGAGGGCTGTGGCCACGACGAGGCCGGCCAGGGCGCCGATCAGGCGTCGTCCGGCGGAGATCCGTCGAATCCTGTTGCTGCTCACGGCGCAAGGGTGGCCCGCGGCGTCGTCACCGGGCAACGGCGTTGACGAGCGCCGCCGGGGAAGGCTAGTCACCCTTATAGGTAAGGGTAGCCTTACCTATAGTGGAGACATGAGCAGCGCGTGCGAGCACCTGGAGGATCCGGACTGGGAAGCGATGGAAGGAGCGGTGCTGATCGCCGGCGATGCGGCCGATGTCGGAGCCATCGCGCGCGTCGCGTCGCGGCTCCCGTGGGATGCGCACGGCGTCATCCTCATCGAGGCGGCGGCCCGGATCCCGTTCCGGCACATCGATGTCCCCGCGGGGGTGTCGGTCCGCTGGCTCGTGCGGGCCGAGGGGGCGCGCGCCCACGCGCGTGGCGAGCGACTCGCGAACGCCGTCTACGCGTGGTGCCTGGAGTGGACGTGCAGCGAGCCCCCGGAGCACTGGACGGTGTGGCTCGGCCCGCACACGCCGCCCCACGTGGCGCGGATGGCGCGCAGCCTCCTCGGCGTCGCGAGCTGAGCCCGTCTCAGCGGGTCGCGCCGATCGCGGATGCCGTGGCGCCCGCGGTGATCGCGTCGAGCGCGCGGCGGAGCGCCGAGCTCGACGTGTGCGCGGTGTACGGGAAGTAGACGACCTCGACACCCACCTCCGCGAACTCGCTCTCCAGCCGCAGGCCCTTCTCGGTGCCGCGCCAGTCGTCGCCCTTGAAGAAGTGCGTGAAGCGCACGTCGCGCCAGGAGTCCATCTTCGACGGCGTCGTCTCGACGTAGACGTCGTCGACGAAGGAGATGTGCCGGACGATCTCGGCACGCTCGGCGGTCGGGATGACCGGCTCGATCCCCTTGACCTGACGCAGCATCTCGTCGCTCACGACACCGGCGATCAGGATGTCGCAGTGTTGTTTGGCGTGCCTCAGCAGATTGAGGTGCCCGACGTGAAACAGGTCGAAAGCTCCGACGGCATAGCCGATACGCGTCCCCATGATCTCCCCAGATCGATCATTCCCCAGTCGAACGGATCCCCACCCGTTCGGCGCGACTCCCACAGCCGCAGACGACACTCTAGCAGGAACATGTCCTGCGGCCCATAGGAACCCATGGAACGATGGATGCCGGAGCCGATGGGGCTGCGGAACGAAGGGGACCACGTTGGGGGCAGGGGTCACGGTCATCGTGCCGACGTACAACGAGCGCGACAACGTCGCCGAACTCGTGGAGCGGACAGCTGCGGCGTTGGCGGGGCGGGACGCCGAGATCCTCTTCGTCGACGACAGCACCGACGACACCACGGCCGAGGTGGAGCGCGTCGCGGTCGATGCCCCGATCCCGGTGCGGGTGATCCACCGCGCGGACAACGTCGGTGGCCTCGGCGGGGCGGTCGTGGTCGGCCTGGGAGCCGCGGACGCCGATGTCTGCATCGTGATGGACGGCGACCTCCAGCATCCGCCCGAGCTCCTGCCGGCTCTGCTCGACCGCTATGCGGCGGGGGACGCGGACGTGGTCGCGGCCTCCCGCTACATCGGCGGCGGCGACACCAGCGGCCTCGGCACGGCCGTGCGGTTCGGGGTGTCCCGCGCGGCCACCTGGCTGACCCGCGCGATGTTCCCCCGACGGCTCGCCCGCAGCACCGATCCGATGACCGGTTTCTTCCTCGTCGACCGGCGCCGGCTCGACCTGGCCACCCTGCGGCCGCAGGGGTTCAAGATCCTCCTGGAGATCCTCGCCCGGACCGATCTGCGGATCGCGGAGGTCCCGATGGAGTTCGCCGAGCGTCGGCACGGCACCTCGAAGGCGAGCCTCCGGCAGGGGGCCACGTTCATCGCGCACCTGGCCCGGCTGCGCTTCGGCAAGATGTCCCTCTTCGCGGCGATCGGCGTCCTCGGGGCCATCGCGAACCTCGCGATCATGTGGGCGCTGACCGCCGCGGGCGTGCCCTACGTGTGGGCGGCGATCATCGGCGCCGAGGTCACGATCATCGGCAACTTCCTGCTGCAGGAGCGTTTCGTCTTCGCCGACATGCGCACCGATGCTCGCAGCGCCGCCGTGCGCTTCGCGGCCTCGTTCACGTTCAACAACGTCGAGGCGGCGCTGCGCATCCCGGTGATGGCGCTCATGGTCGAGACGTGGCACATCTCCAGCGTGCTCGCGACGGCCCTGTCTCTCGTCGTGGCGTTCTTCGCCCGGTTCCTGTTCCACTCGCTCGTCGTGTACGCGCCCCGTCGGCGTCGGGAGGAGCGGCGGGCCGCGGGCGAGCCGGAGCCGGACACCGCGACCCTGCGCATCATCCGCGCCATTGACGCGGAGGCGATGAAGCCGGGCGAGCTCTAGGCGTCCGCGGACAGGTAGTCGGCGAGGGCGGCATCCGCGTCCCGCGGCGTCCAGCCGGTGGCCGTGATCCGGGCGAGGTCCAGGACGCTGTTGCGCGGACGCGGCGCGATCGGTCCGGCCTGGTCGGCGAAGTACTCCTCCGTCGTCACCGAGGTGACCGCGGCGGGGTCGTGCCCGGTCAGCCGGTAGACCGCGCGCGCGATGTCGGCCCAGGAGTGCGGTTCGCCGCCCCCGGTCACGTTGTAGAGCCCGAACGGCGCCGAGGCGTCGAGCAGATGCCGGATGGCCTCCGCGAGGTCTGCCGTGAACGTGAGTCGTCCGACCTGGTCGCCCACCACACGCGGGGCGACGCCCCGCCCGGCCAGCGAGGCCATCGTGCGCACGAAGTTGTGACCGTCGCCGATCACCCAGGAGGTGCGCAGGATGTAGTGGCGGGGCACGGTCGCGACGATCGCGTCTCCGGCGGCCTTCGTCTGGCCGTACACACCCAGCGGGCGGACCCCGTCCGTCTCGGTGTACGGCTCGTCTTTCGTGCCGTCGAACACGTAGTCGCTGGACACGTGCACGAGCGTGAGGCCGTTCTCGGTCGCGACCCGGGCGAGCGCGGACACCCCGGTGACGTTCGCCGCCCAGGCTTCTGCCCGGCCCTCCGCCGTCTCGGCACGGTCGACGGCCGTGTACGCGGCCGCGTTGATGATCGCTCCGTAGTCGCGCCAGCGCCGTGCGCGGGTCAGCCCAGGGTCGCGGAGATCCAGCGTCTCGCGGGTCGTGTACTCGACGTGCTCCGCGTCGCCGAAGGCCCTGCGCAGCGCCAGGCCGAGCTGACCGGATGCCCCGACGACGAGGATCTTCCGCGGGCCGATCGGGGTCACCTCGGCCAGTCGAGGATGCGCCCGATCCTTCGGGGAGATCTCGACCTGGTCGAGGGGGATCGGCCACGCGATCGCCGCCGTCTCGTCGGCGAGGTTCAGGAACGAGTAGGCCGCGTCGGGGGACCAATGGTCGTTCACCAGGTACGTGTAGGCGGTGTCCGCTTCGAGCGTCTGGTACGAGTTGCCGACGCCGCGCGGGACGAGGATCGCGCGCGACGGATCGATCTCCGCCGTGAAGACGCGGCCGAAGCTCTCTCCTTCACGAAGGTCGACCCAGGCGCCGAAGATGCGGCCGGTGGCGACGGAGACCCATTTGTCCCAGGGTTCCGCGTGGATGCCGCGGGTCGTGCCGACGGCGTCGTTGAACGAGATGTTGTTCTGCACGGGGCCGAAGTCCGGAAGACCGGCGGCGACCATCTTCTCGCGCTGCCAGTTCTCCTTGAACCAGCCGCGGGTATCGCCGTGCACGGGGAGGTCGACGAGGAGCAGGCCGGGGATCGGCGTCTCCGTGATCGTGAGCGCCTTGCCGAACGCGGTCATCACTGCCCCCTGGCGGCGTAGAACGACTCCGTAGCGTCCTTGGCCGGCGCCCACCAGTCCTCGTTCTCGCGGTACCACTCGATGGTCGAGGCCAGGCCCGATTCGAAGTCGGAGAACCGCGGTGCCCAACCGAGCTCGGTGCGCAGCTTCGTGGAGTCGATCGCGTAGCGCAGGTCGTGACCGGCGCGGTCGGTGACATGGTCGTAGGCGTCGGCCGGCTGCCCCATCTGCGTGAGGATCAGCTCGACGACGGACTTGTTGTCCTTCTCGCCGTCGGCGCCGATCAGGTACGTCTGGCCGATCTCGCCCTTCTCCAGGATCGTGAGGACGGCCGAGGAGTGGTCGTCGGCGTGGATCCAGTCGCGCACGTTCTGTCCGGCGCCGTACAGCTTGGGCCGGATCCCGCGCAGCACGTTCGTGATCTGGCGCGGGATGAACTTCTCCACGTGCTGGTACGGGCCGTAGTTGTTCGAGCAGTTCGAGATCGTCGCCTGCACACCGAACGAGCGCACCCAGGCGCGAACGAGCAGGTCGCTGCCGGCCTTCGTGGACGAGTACGGCGACGAGGGGTTGTACGGCGTCTGCTCCGTGAATCGTGCCGGGTCGTCCAGCTCCAGATCTCCGTAGACCTCGTCGGTGGAGATGTGGTGGAACCGGCGATCGTGCCGACGGGCGGCCTCGAGCAGTGTGTAGGTACCGATGATGTTCGTGTCGAGGAACGGACGCGGGTCGTGCAGCGAGTTGTCGTTGTGGGACTCGGCGGCGTAGTGGACGACGGCGTCGGTCCGGGCGAACAGGCTGTCGACGAGCGCGGCGTCGGCGATGTCCCCCTCCACGAGCTCGACCCGGTCGGCGGGCAGGCCCGCGAGCGAGGCGCGGTTGCCGGCATAGGTGAGCTTGTCCAGCACCGTCACCTGCGCGTCCGTGTGCGCGACGACGTGGTGGACGAAGTTCGATCCGATGAAGCCGGCACCGCCGGTCACGAGCAGGCGGGTCATCGAGCGCCCCTTTCGAGCAGTCCGAGCAGGTAGGTTCCGTAGCCCGACTTGACGAGGGCTTCCGCGCGCGTGCGCAGGGCCTCGTCGTCGAGGAAGCCCTGACGCCAGGCGACCTCCTCCGGCACACCGATCTTCATTCCCGTGCGGCGCTCCATCGTGCGCACATAGTCGGCGGCGTCGGTCATCTGGTCGAATGTCCCGGTGTCCAGCCACGCGGTCCCGCGCGGAAGGACCTCGACCTGGAGCTTGCCGCGCTCGAGGTAGGCCCGGTTCACGTCCGTGATCTCGTACTCCCCACGGGCACTCGGCGCCAGGTTGCGGGCGATCTCGATGACATCGTTGTCGTAGAAGTACAGGCCGGGTACGGCGTAGTTGCTCTGCGGCGCGGCGGGCTTCTCCTCCAGGGAGATGGCTTGGCCACCGGCGTCGAACGCCACGACCCCATAGGCCTCCGGCTCCGCCACCCAGTAGGCGAAGACCGCGCCGCCGTCGATGTCGGCGAAGCGCTTGAGCTGCGTGCCCAGGCCCGGCCCATAGAGCAGGTTGTCCCCGAGGACCAGGGCGACACTGTCGTCCCCGATGAAGTCCGCGCCGATCGTGAAGGCCTGTGCGAGACCGTCCGGCGATTCCTGCTGAGCGAACGAGAGGGAGACGCCGAACTGCGAGCCGTCTCCGAGCAGACGCTCGAAGTGCGCGGCGTCGTGCGGCGTCGTGATGACCAGGATCTCGCGGATCCCGGCGAGCATCAGCGTCGACAGCGGGTAGTACACCATCGGCTTGTCGTAGACCGGGATCAGCTGCTTCGAGACCCCCAGCGTGATGGGGTGCAGCCGCGTCCCCGAGCCGCCCGCCAGAATGATGCCCTTCATGTATCCCCCTTGTGAAACATCGATGCTCGTGGCGGCGTCACTGAGAGGACGGCCATCCCCTGCCGTCCGACGACCCCCACAGTCGTACGCTCGACTCTAGCGGAGAAGTCGCCCTTTACACCCCCCGGACCGAGGGCCATAGTGGGCCTCGTGGGATCCCAGGACAGCCCGGCGCTGTCCGTCACCTGGGCGCATCGTGCCGAGCAGTCGGCCTCCGTCTGGGCGCGCGCACACGCCAGGGGAGAGGTTCCGAGCGTGTGGCCGTACGGGCTGGACGCTCTCCGCGACCATGCCGTGGTGGAGGTGGACGAGCTGCCCGATCCCGGTCGGATCGCACGGCTCCGCGCACGTGCCGGCCTCGGCCCCCGACCCCGCGCGGGGCTCGCCATCGCCTGGGACGAGAACACCGCCTACCGCCTCCAGATCCTGCGGCCGCGGACGCGATACGCCGCGGGGGTCATCTGGCTCACCGACATGGCGGCGGCCGGTGCCGCGCCCGGTCGCTTGGTGACGATGCTGCGGGCGGCCACGGCGCTCTGGGTGCTGAGCGAGGCACAGGTCGTGCCCCTGCAGCGGCTCCTCGGGACCGGCGGGCCCCGCATCTTCGTCGTGCCGTTCGGGATCGACCACGAGTTCTTCGGCGCGCAGCCGCCCGCTGCCCGACCCCGGATCGTCAGCGCGGGCAACGACAGGGACCGGGATCCCGCGACGCTGTACGCCGCGCTCGCCCTGGTCCTCGCCGCACGCCCGGGCGTCGACGTCGTCGTGCAGTCGCCCTCCGCGTTGCCGCCTCCGGAGGGCGTCCGGCTCGTGCGCCGACTGCCGCACACCGAGCTCCGCGATCTCTATGCGACAGCGAGTGTCGTGGTGACCGCGACCCGCCCGAACCTGCACGCATCCGGGATGACGGTCGCCCTCGAGGCACTGTCCACCGCCCGCCCCGTCGTCGTCTCGGACACCCCGGGCATGCGTGACTACGTCAGCACCCGCACCGGTGACCTCGTCCCACCGCGGGACCCGGAGGCTCTGGCGGAAGCGCTGATCGGGATGCTCGACGATCCCGACCGCGCGGCCGCGCTCGGGCGGCAGGGGCGGATCGAGGTCGAGCGGCGGTTCACGACGAGGACGATGGTCGACGCGCTCGTCCGCGGTCTCATAGCTGACGGCTGAGGGGGCGGATCAGTCCCGTCCCCGGCGCTTGACGCGCACGGCGGCTCGGAAGGCGTCGCGGTGCGCGCGACCCGCATCCGCCCACTCGCGACGGGAGAGGTCGGGGGTCCCCGCGAGGGCGGACGCCGCCCGCCAGGACGAGACGAGCGTCTCGGCGTCGAGGTCGTCCCCGTCGTACATGTGCACCCACTCGGTGCCCACCTCGCGGGCGAGGGCCTCGTTCGCCTGGTTCCGCGGCACCAGCACCGGGCGGCCCATCGACAGGGCGGCCAGGACGCTGCCCGAGTTGTGCATGAAGCGGTACGCGAGCACGATCAGCTCGGACGACGTCGCGAGCTCCACGAGCTCTGCGTCACTGAGGAAGTCGAGGTGGAGGTCGACTCCGGGGAGCGCGGCGGTGCGTGCGCGGAGGTCGTCGGCGAGTTCCGGAGTGGACGGACGCCCGCCGATGCGCAGGCTCAGCGCCGGCTCGATCGCGACGGCCTCGCCGTAGGCGTCGATGAACCCGTCGAGGCCCTTGTACCTCCGGATCCCGCCGAACGACCCCAGCCGTCCGTGCACGCGCTCCGCGGACGGGTAGACCGCGTACCAGTCGCGGTAGTGCCCGTGCAGGATGAGACTGTGCGGGGTCCCGGCCGGCAGGGGTGTGGTCTCGTTGATGACGATCCGGTAGTCGGTGTGGCGATCGATGAACCGCAGCAGCCAGAGCCGCGGTGCGTTGTCGTCGGGGAGCTCCAGGTTGTGCACCGTGCGCACCACGGCGATCCGCCGCGACAACCGGTGCCGGAAGGCGAGCGCGGTCGTGAGCGCGAACTTCCCCGCGGACTTCCACCAGGTGGATCCGTGGAGCTTCGCCTCCGGCCAGTGCCAGTGGAAGGCGTCGTAACGGCCGAAGAGCGCGGTCTTCCAGGAAAACCGGAGGTGTTCCAGGCCTTCCGTCGTCCCCAGAGCCTCGTCGAGCATCTTGTTGTACGGATTCGTCGTGGGGCGCGGCGCGCCCAGGGACTGCATCACGCGGATGCTCGACGCGGATTCGGTCATCGTGTTGTCCTCCGAAGGGCGACGGTACTCGTCGTAGCGGCGGCCGAAGGCGGCCGCGATGGTGCCGCGACCGCGATGGATCAGGCGGGTGCCGCGGGCGTGATGGGTGATGTTCGAGGTGACGGCGCCGAGGGCCCGGCGCGCCGCACCGACGACGATCCGGGCGATGCCGCCGAGGACGGCGCGCACGCGGAGCACCCCGCGGCGCATCCTCCCGTGCGTGAGCTTCACCGCGATGCGGGTGCCGGCGTTCGCCGAGCTGAACGCCCGCTGGGCCGCCCACGCTCGGGTGAGTCGGGCGGCGACGACGAGGTCTTCCGTCTCGGACTCGTTGCACCAGACGATGCGGCCGCCGCGATCGACGAGTTCGCGGGTGAAGAGCGTGTCCTCGCCGCCGCCGAGCCCGAGAGACGGGTCGAATCGCACTCCGAAGCGACGCACCGCGCGGAGATCGAGAAGGAGGTTCCCCGCGGCGGCGACCGGGAGCACGGTGCCGGTCGGACGCGGTGGACGGCGGAACGTTCCCGAGGCGAGCAGCCACGGATCGACGTCGTCGTCGAACACGGAGATGACGCGGCCCATGACGGCGTCGGCGTCGAAGGCGCGCCACGTCGCGATCAGCTCCGCGAGCCAGCCGGGGCGCGGAACCTCGTCGTCATCGATGAAAGCCAGCAGATCGCGGTCGGCGCACTCGTCGAGCAGCCGGTTCCGGGCCGCGACGATGCCCGGCGTCGGCTCGACGACGTAGCGGACGGGCAGGGCGGCGCTCGCGGCCACCTCGCGCGCGGAGCCGGCGGCGTCGTTGTCGACGACCAGCACCTCCACGTCCACGTCCACGCCGAGATGCGTGCACTCCGCGATCCGGTCGGGGAGTGCACGCAGCAGCGCCGCCAGCAGCTCCGGCCGTCGGTAGGTGGGCACGCCGATCGTCACGGCGATCGCGTCGCCCGTCCCCGGTCCCCTCGTCATCCGCCTCATCCCCATGGCAGTCGTGCGCCTGTGTCCCCGCGCCGGCTCATCGTACCGTGAACGGCGGGTGCGCCGAGCCGCCTCTGGCGTATAGTCGGTGTCCTGGGAGTCGACGCCGGTCGCGACTCTGGGGAATTCGACCGGCGACCCGAGCGGACCGTGAGGGCGGATCCGGGGGGAGGATCGCGTGTCAATCGTGCACGGACGGCTGGCCGTCGTCGTCGTGAACTACGCCTCGGCGCGGCTGCTCGAGCGCAATCTGGTGCTCGTGGAGCGCGAGGCCCGAGCCGTCGACGAGGAGACGCTGATCGTCGTCGTCGACAACTGGGCGGGTACCGCGGAGCGCGAGGCCGCCGTCGCCGTCGCACAGGCGCATGGATGGACCCTCCTCACCCCCGAGACGAACAGCGGATTCGGCGGCGGCGTCAACATCGGGGTCGCCCGAGCGCTCGCCGACGGTGCGACCGACGTCCTCGTGATCAACCCGGACGCCCATATCGACCGTGCATCGCTCGCGCGCCTGGCCGCGGTCACCGCGGCCTCGCGCACGACCCTCGCCTCGCCGGTGATCACCGACTCCGACGGACGCACGTGGTTCGCCGGCATCGACCTCCTGCTCGAGGACGGCACGATGCGCGCGCGCCGCAAACGCCGGGCGGACGACGTGCGCCCGTATGAGGCGTGGCTGAGCGGCGCCTGCCTGTGGATCACCCGCGAGGTGTGGGCGCTCTCGGGAGGCTTCGACGACGAGTACTTCCTCTACTGGGAGGACGTCGACTTCTCCCGCCGCGTGGTCTCGGCCGGAGGCACGCTCCTCCTCGTCGAGGACGCGACGGCCGTGCACGACGAAGGCGGCACGCAACGCGCCGAGCCCCAGCTCGCGAGGGCGAAGTCGGAGGGCTACTACTTCTACAACATCCGCAACCGGATGCTGTACGCGGTCCGGCACCTCGACGACGAGACCGTGCATCGCTGGCGCCGGTCGATACCCCGTACCGCCCGCGAGGTGATCCTCCGCGGCGGCCGCCGACAGCTGCTGCACTCCGCCGCTCCGCTCCGCGCCTACGTCCGCGGGGTGCGCGAGGCCCGGCGGATCTCGCGACTCTCCGGCACGGACTCGAAGGGAACGACATGGTCGTAGACGCCTACCGACAGCTCGCACGGGCGCAGAAGGGGCACGCGCGTGGTGCACCGGCCTACTCGGTCTACGTGAACCGCCGGCTCGGACGCGTACTCGCCGCGGTGGCGTTCCGGCTCGGTCTCACGCCGAACCAGGTGTCGATCATCAGCGCCGTCCATTCGTTTGCGGCGATCGGTCTCATCGCCTTCGCCCCGGTCACCGTGCCGTTCGGGCTGCTCATCGCGCTCCTCCTCGTCCTCGGCTACGCGTGGGACTCCGCGGACGGTCAGGTCGCCCGGCTCCGCGGCGGGGGGAGCCCGCAGGGCGAGTGGCTGGACCACTTCATCGACACGCTCAAGATCGCGTCGCTGCATCTGGCGGTGCTGATCGGCCTGTACCGGGTCCTCCCGGAGACGCCGTCGCTGCTGCTGATCCCCATCGTGTTCAGCATCGTCGCCACGACCACGTTCTCGGGCATGCTTCTGAACGACCTCCTCAAGGGCAAGCACGCCGTCGCGTCCACGCACGAGCGCGGCGGAGGCACCCTCCGGCGCTCGCTCGTGCTGCTGCCGACCGACTTCGGGCTGGTCTGCCTCGTCTTCGTGCTCTGGGGCTGGACGCCGGTGTTCCTCGTCGCCTACACCGCGCTCTGTGCCGCTGCGGTCCTGTTCCTCGCGCTCGCCGCGGTGAAGTGGTTCCGCGAGATCGGAAGGCTCGGTGACGCGGCATGACCGGCGGCTCGATCCTCATCGTGTGCGCGGCCAACGTCTGCCGCTCCCCCTTGGCCGAGCTGGCGCTGCGGCGCGGGCTGGGGGAGGGGTCCGCGTTCTCGGTGCGCAGCGCCGGCGTGCGCGCCCACGACGGCGACCCGATCTGCGCCGATGTCGCCGCGCGGCACACCGACGAGGGCTGGCAGGCGCAGTCGCGGGCGCATCGAGCCCAGGAGGTCACGCCAGAGATGCTCGCCGAGGCGGACCTCGTGCTGACCGCCTCGCGCGATGTCCGGGGGGAGCTGGTGCGAGCGGCGCCCGAGCACCGCGACCGGATGTTCACGCTGCGCGAGGCGGCGCACCTCGGGGTCGGCTTCCCATCCGGGGGGTCCGACGTGGTCGCCGACTACCTCGCGTACCTCGATCGGGCGCGGACACGCGCCGTGCCGCTCGGCGGCCCGCCGCGTCGCGGCGGTGCGCTCCGTCGTCTCCTCGACCGGCGCTCCGCCCAGGACCCGGCGTCCATCGCCGATCGGCATGGGAGTCGGGGCCACTCCGACACCATCACCGAGGTCGAGCAGGCCGTCGATGCGATCGCCGGGCAGCTCGGCGGGCACCGCCGACATTCCTCCTGAGCGGAGGGTTGTGGTTTTCCACGGACCGCACTAGCATTAGCCGACGCCGTGTTCTGCACGGCTGGGGGGAAACCGGAGCCGAGGGGGCTCTGGCTGGGGAATCTGGGTTCTGGGGAGCTGCAGTGTTCACTGTTTCAGCATGCCGTTCTGGGGACGGCTCATCTCGCGCACGACGTGCGCTGTTCATCGCGCCCGTCGTGGCGCTCGCGCTCGCCTTCGCCGGGTGCACGGCGGCACCGGACACCGCGGCGTCGCCGGAGCCCGAGGGCACGAGCACGACCGACTGGACGCCGCCGGCCGATCCCGAGGCGCAAGGGCCCACCGAGGCCCCTGCGCTGACCGAGGAGAGCGGCGCGCTGGACGCGGAGATCGCCCTGTCCACCGACATGGTCGTGACCGTCGACGACATCTCGACCACCGAGATCACGCCCGAGACGCCGGGCGAGTATGCCGGCTCCGCCGTGGTGGTGACCGTGAAGGTCGCGAACGAGTCGAAGCGGGCGCAGAGCATCGACTCCGCCGTCGTCAGCCTCGTCACCGACGACGGCGACGTGGGGGTGGCCACCACCGCGGGTCCGAACGAGCCGCTCCACGGGGAACTGGCCGCCGGCGACGACGCCACGGGAACCTACGTCTTCATGCTCGACCCCACGAAGGGCCGCGCCGTGAAGATCAGTGTGAACTATGCCGCCGGTGAGCCGGTGGCGACCTTCGCGGGCGAGCTCTCCTGAGCTGTGGACGCGACGACTTCCGCCGCGTCTCGTGCGTGACACTTTCAAAGAAGAAATCTGGGGCTGGGGAGCAACATGGGTAAGACATCCACTTCGAGGCGGGCGCTGAGCGCACTCGCGTCGGTCGTGACGGCGGCGCTGCTGATCACGGGCATGACCACGCTGGGGGCGACCGGGGCGGCAGCGGCCGATGCACCGTCGACGCCACCGCCGCTTCTGCAGCGGAACGACGACGTGGTGACGTCGGACCCGATCCCGACCGTGCAGATCGACAACGGGTATGTGTGGGCGCAGACGACGATCGGCTCGACCGTCTACGCGGTGGGCAAGTTCGACAACGCCCGGGCACCGCTCGCCGCACCGGGGACGAGCCTGACCGCCCGTTCCAACGTCCTCGCGTATGACATCAACACGGGTCAGCTGCTCTCCTTCGCACCGCAGGTGAACGGCGTGATCAAGGCCGTGGCCGCTTCGCCGGACGGCAGCCGCATCTACATCGGCGGCTCCTTCAACGCCGTCAACGGACAGACGCGCTGGAACTTCGCCGCGCTGGACGCCGTGACCGGACAGCTCGTGCCCGGCTTCTCGCCCTCGATCGGCGGCAGCGGCGTGTACGCCCTCGCCACCTCGGGCTCGAGCGTCTACGTCGGCGGTCTCTTCACACAGGGCAACGCGACCCCGCGCAAGAACCTCGCGGCCTTCTCCTCGACGAACGGCGCGCTGCTCAGCTGGGCGCCGCAGACGGACCTTCAGGTCGACGCCATGGTGATGGACCCGGCGGGTCAGAACGTCATCGCCGCCGGTCGTTTCTCTCAAGTCAACGGCGACCTGACGATGCGCGGCACCGTCGCGCTCGACAAGACGACCGGTGCGGTGGACAGCGGATGGGCGCTGCCGCAGACGGTGAAGAACGGCTCGAACACCGGGGCGACCTCGGGCAAGGCGGGGATCTTCGGACTCGCGGCCGACGCCGGCGCCGTCTACGGCACCGGGTGGGTGTATGCGGACGCGGCCACGGGCAACCTCGAGGGCACCTTCGCGGCAGAGGCCGGAAGCGGCAAGGTCCGCTGGATCGCGGACTGCCTCGGCGACCACTACGGCGTCTACTCGACCGGCAAGACGGTCTACACGACCAGCCACACCCATGCCTGCAGCACGATGGGCATGCACCCGGAGCAGAACCCGCGTACGCACCGCTACTCGGAGGCGTACACCGCGGACGCCCGCGGTCTGCTCGGCAACCAGCCGGCGGCCGGCGGCACGTACAAGAACTGGGCCGGTACTCCGGCGCCCTCGGCCTACGCCTGGACACCGGACTGGGCTGTCGGCGTGACCACGGGAATGGGGCAGGCCGGTCTCTCCATCACCGGTGCCGGGAACATGATCTCGATCGGCGGTGAGTTCCGCTCCGTGAACAACGGTCGATTCGAGGGGCTCGTGCGCTTCTCCACCAACCCGCCCGGCGGCGCGAAGGACGGCCCTCGGCTGTCGGGTGCCAACTGGACCGGCACGGCGCAGTCGTTCATCCCCGGGCGTGCGCGGATCTCGATCCCAGCGAACTGGGATCGTGACGACCTCACCCTGACCTACGAGCTGCGCCGGACGGGGACCACCGCACCGGTGGCCACCGCCACCGCCCGCGGCACCTGGTGGGACCGCCCCTCGGTGAACCTCGAGGACAAGACCGCAGCTCCCGGGTCGACGCAGGAGTACACCGTCGTCGCGAAGGACAGTGCGGGCAACTCCGTCTCCAGCCAGGCGATGAGCGTGACCATCGCGGCCGGTGCGGTGTCGAACTACGTCAACGCCGTCACGGCGGACGGCCCGCAGCTCTACTACCCGCTCGGCACCGTCGCGCAGGACTGGGCCGGATCCAACACCCCCGTGTTCGGCACGGGAGTGACCGCATCGACGTCCGGTGTGGAGAACACCGCGACCGGCGCCTCGACCTTCACCGGGACGAACACGGGCCGTGTGGCCTCCGGAAGCAAGATCGCCGCGCCTTCCGAGTTCTCGACCGAACTGTGGTTCAAGACCAACACCACCAGCGGTGGCAAGTTGCTGGGCTACGGCGCCGCGGCGTCGGGTGAGTCGACCAGCTACGACCGTCACATCTACATGACCAACAACGGCCGCCTCGTCTTCGGTACCTACAACGGCAGCACGCAGACGGTGCAGAACGGCGCGGCGCTCAACGACAACCAGTGGCACCATGCCGTCGCGACGCAGAGTGCGGACGGGATGAAGCTCTACGTCGACGGCCAGCTCGTTTCGTCGCTCGCCGGGGCCACGACCGCGGAGAACTACACGGGATATTGGCGTATCGGCGGGGACAACCTCGCCGGATGGCCGTCCGAGCCCAGTTCCAAGTACTTCAAGGGATCCCTGGACGAGGTCGCGGTCTACCCGTTCGCGCTCACCCCGACGCAGGTGAAGACGCACTACGGCATCGGCAAGGGCTTCCAGGCACCCGCCGCGGCCTTCTCCGCCACTCCGACCGACCTCGCCGTCGCGTTCGACGCGGAGGCCTCGGCGCCCGCGGGGTCGGCGACGATCGCCGGCTACAAGTGGGACTTCGGCGACGACTCGGCCACGGCGACCGGCAAGACGACGAGCCACACGTACGAGAAGTCCGGCACCTACACGGTGACGCTGACGGTGACGGACAGCAACGGGCTCGCCAGCACGGCGGAGAAGCAGGTCGTGGTGCAGGCGCCGAACATCCTCCCGACGGCTGCCTTCGAGACGACCGCGAACGGCCTGACGGTCTCGGCCGACGCGTCCGCCTCGGCGGACTCGGACGGCTCTCTCGCCTCCTATGCCTGGAACTGGGGGGACGGCACGACGTCGACCGGGCAGGTGGCCACCCACGTGTACGCCACGGCCGGCACCCGCACGGTGACTCTGACCGTCACCGACGATCGCGGCGGCAGCGCCTCCACCACTCGACAGGTGACGACCACGCATGCCGACCCGGTGGCTGCCTTCACGGCGACAGCGTCGGGGCTGAACGTCGACGTCTCCGCCGCGGGTTCGAGCGCGTCCGACGGCGCGACTCTGACCTACTCGTGGAACTGGGGCGACGGATCCCCCGCGGGCTCCGGAGCCTCCGCCGGCCACACCTACGCGAGCGCCGGGGCGCGCGAGATCACCCTGACGGTGACCGACAGCCTCGGGTCGACGGCGACGGCCACCAAGACGGTGACGCTGACCGCTCAGGTGTTCGCGGCATCCGATGCCTTCGGCCGTGTCGTCTCGAGCGGCTGGGGTGCTGCCGACAAGGGTGGCACCTGGGCGCCGGTGAGCGGCTCCGCCGCGGTGCTCTCCGTCGGCGACGGCGTGGGCAAGGTGAACCTGACGCCGGGTGAGACGAGGGAGATGCTGCTGCAGGGCACGTCGGTCCTCGACTCCTCCGCGCGCATCAGCTACACCCTCGCCTCCGGTCCTTCCACCGGGGTGGCGTACGAAGGACTGGGCGCTCGCCGTTCCGGGTCCGCCGGCTACCGGGCCCTCGCCTGGCACCGGGCCGACGGCGCGACCTGGCTCGTGATCCACCGCAACGGCACCGCGATCGCCAGCACCGCCGTCTCCGGGCTCACCTGGAGCGCGGGCAGCTCGTTCACGCTTCTCATGGAGACGACCGGGTCGTCCACGACGACCATCCGCGCCAAGCTGTGGGCGTCGGGGTCGGCAGAGCCCGCGAACTGGCAGCTCACCACGACGGATGCGACTCCGGCCCTCCAGGTCGCCGGCGCCCCGACCGTGTTCTCTTACCGCGCGGGCAGCGCCACGGGCACCAACCTCGCCAGCTTCGACGACTTCACGCTGAAGAACCTCGGCACGCCGGCCCCGGAGCCCGAGCCGCAGCCCGAACCGGAGCCCGCGAATGTCGCTCCGGTGGCTGCCTTCACCGCGACCGCGACGAACCTCACGGTCGCCGTGGACGGCAGCGCCTCGACCGACTCCGACGGCACCATCGCCTCGTACGCATGGAACTTCGGCGACGGGACGACCGGGACGGGTGCGACGAGCAGCCGCACCTACACCGCGGCGGGGACCTACACCGTCACCCTCACGGTGAAGGACGACAAGGGGGCCACGCACACCACCAGCAAGCCGGTGACCGTGACGGCGCCTCCCGTCGAGCCCGAGCCGCAGCCCGAGCCGCAGCCGGCTCCGGTGGCCGACGACGGCTTCGACCGTACTGCGGGACCCGGGTGGGGCACCGCCACGGTCGGCGGGGCGTGGACGATCGCGGGCGGTTCGCAGGCGGCGGCGACGGTGGCCGACGGTCAGGCGAAGCTGAACCTCATCGCCGGGGACACCCGCCACGCGACGCTCAACACGACGTCGGCCGCCGACACGGTGCTCGAGACACAGTTCCGGGTCGACCAGGCCCCTGCGGCGGGCGGCGCCTACATCGGCGTGATCGCGCGGCAGTCGGCGGCCGGAAAGTACTTCGTCCGCGCCTGGCTGCGTCCCGACGGCACGGTCTGGCTCGTCGTGCACCGCGAAGGGACCGTCCTGCGCACGCAGGCTGTACCCGGGCTGGTCTGGGCGGCGAACACCTCGTACAACCTCGAGGTGTCCGTGACCGGGACGACGTCGGCGACGCTGTCCGCCAAGTTCTGGCCGACGGACACCACGAAGCCGGCAGCCTGGCAGATCACCACGACCGACGCGGCGCCCCTGGGTGCCGGCGCGGTGGGTCTGAGCGGCAACCGCTCCGGCAGCGCGACCGCGCCGCTGGGCGTGTCGTTCGATTCGTTCCGCGTCACCGCACCGCAGTAAGATCCTGACGCATGGCCACTGCTGTCCCGATCGCGCTCCTCGCCTTCGGCGGAATCGCGGCAGTGGCCATCGTCGTGTTCGCCCTCCGGCTGCTTCCGCGCGTCGCCTTCGCGGTGTGGGCCGTCGTGCTGTTCTTCGTACCGCTCTGGGTGGGTGTCAACCTCGGGTTCTACTGGGCGGGGATCACCCTGCTCACCGTCCTGCTGATCATCGTGAACTGGTCGGTCGTGCCGCTGCGCGCCGCCGACGCCTGGGTCGCGGCGTTCGTCCTCGTCGTGGTCGGCCTGTACGGGTTCGGCACTGTCGACCTCGCCTCCCTCGTCGCATCGCTCCTGGAGTGGGTGATCCCGTACATCTGGGGGCGCGTGGTGCTTGCGCGCGTGACGACCGACTGGATCACGTCGACGATCGCGGTCGTGGCCATCGTGGCAGCGGCGCTTGCGGTGGTGGAGTTCCTCACGTCCTTCAACCCCTTCGTCCTCATCCCCGGGTCGGGTGTGGTGTACGAGACGTGGAGTCCGCTCCAGGAGCGCGGTGGGGTGCTGCGTGCGGAAGGGGCGTGGGGGCATTCGATCGCGCTCGGCGCGGCATTGGCGATGTCCTCCGCGTTCGTCGTGGCGACCAGGTGGCGGCTGTTCCCGAAGATCACCGGCATCGTGCTCATCGCCACCGCCACGGTCTTCACCTTCAGTCGTGCCGGCCTGCTCACCCTGGTGCTCACCCTGGTCCTGTCCACCTTCCTCATCGTCGGCGTCTCGACACGCTTCCGGGTGACGGTGGCGGTGGCCGGAGTGATCGGCGCCGCGATCGTCATCCCCGTCATCGATTCCGTGTTCGGTGCGGCGGGGGAGGAAGCCGGGGGCAGCGCCGACTACCGCACCGATCTCCTGGTCCTCCTGGAGCAGGTGCAGCTGTTCGGCAACCCCGGCGACTGGCATTCCCTCGTCTCCGGCGACTACTACCTGGGGTACTTCGCGCGCTCGGTGGACAACGCCCTCGTGCTCACGCTGCTCCGGTACGGCTACGTGCCGACGCTGCTCATCATGGCGGCCGTCGTCTGCGCGGCGCTCCTGGCCGTGCGGCGGTCGACACGGAGTCCTGCCGCCCTCGCTGTCGTCGGGCAGCTTCCGAGCCTGGTCGTCGTCGCCCTCATCACGCAGTACAGCATGTTCCTGTGGTTCTGCGTGGGGCTCGCGGTGACCTGGGCGCGAGACGCGGGGACACGATCCACCGCGGCCGATACGGCATTCCTGCGCGATCTGGACACGTCGGCACCGCCGCCGACCCCAGCCGCTCCACAGGTGCGGCAAACGTGAGGGAGACGTGCAGATGGCTCCTCTAGAATCGAGACCTCAGGGGGAATGGGGAGTCATGGCCGAGAGCCGGGTCAGCCTGCGTGTCATCGCGGGCTCACTGCGTAAGTTCTGGTGGTTGATCGTGCTGTGCGGCGTCGTGGGCGCCGCAGGGTCATACGGATACGCGTCGCTGCAGACGCCGTTGTTCCAGGCGACCACCTCGCTCTACTTCGCGCTCAACCAGGGCACGAGCGCCTCGGATCTCAACCAGGGGTCCGTGTACACCCAGAGCCAGATGCTCTCCTTCGCCCAGCTGGCGACGAGCTCGCGGGTGCTCGACCCGGTGATCGAGGAGCTCGGTCTCGACACGACACCCCGCGCGCTCGCCAGAGACATCGAGGTCACCATCCCGCAGAGCACGGTCACCCTGCGCGTCACCGGCATCACCGACGACTCGGAATCCGCCGCCGATCTCGCGAACGCGGTCGCCGAACAGCTCATCACGGTCGTGAAAGACGTCGCCCCGAAGGACCCGCAGGGCGAGTCCACGATCACGGCCGAGGTCATCGACGACGCCGTGGTCCCGGAGTTCCAGTTCACCCCGAGCAAGCCGAGGGATGCAGCGCTCGGCGGGTTCCTCGGTGGCGTGCTGGGCCTCGCGGCCGCTCTGATCATCGGAGTGCTGGACACGCGGGTCCGCAACGAGGAGGCGCTGACGCAGGCCGGGGGAGATCCCGTGCTCGGCGTCGTCTCCAAGTCGCCGTTGCTGGAGGCGCGGGGAATCGCCGTCTCCCAGGAGCCGCTCGGCCACACGTCCGAGGAGTTCCGGCGCATCCGGTCGGCGCTCGCGTATGCGAACGTCTCGTCCCGGGTGAAGGTGCTGCTGGTGACCTCCGGCATGCCTGCCGAGGGCAAGTCGACCGTGTCGGTGAACCTCGCGATGACCCTTGCGGCGCTCCGCAACTCCGTCCTCCTGATCGACGCGGACATGCGGCGTCCGCGCGCCCACGAGCACGCCGGTATCGACGGTTCGGTCGGACTCACCAGCGTGCTGCTCGACGAGGTCGAGTTCGAGGTGGCGAAGCATCGTGTCGCGGACACCACGCTCGACATCCTTCCGGCCGGTACCATCCCGCCGAACCCTGCCGAGCTGCTCACGTCGGCTCGCATGGCGCAGCTTCTCGACTTCGCGGCCGCGGACTACGACTACGTCGTGATCGACTCGCCCCCGACGCTCAGCGTCGCGGACGCCAATCTCCTGGCCACCCAGACGGACGGCGTGATCCTCGTCGTCGACGCCACGAAGACGAGGCGCGCAGCGTTGGAGAAGAGCATCAAGTCGCTGGAATCGGGCGGCGCACGCATCCTCGGCACCGTCCTCAACCGCGCACGTCCTGATCGTCACCGCAGCGAGTACTACAGCGAGTGACCGACCCGCGGTCCGCTGTGCGCGGGCACGCAGCATATCGGTGGAGGGGCTCGAAAGGTTTGCCATCGCCTGGAGAGGCGGTTATTCTTCATGGGTTGCGAGGGGGGCTCGCTCTTTGTCGCCGGGGTTGAAACTGCGGCGAAGCGTGGGTTGATCGTGCAGTCTGCCCCAGAAACGGTGACATCGTGTCCTTTCCGTTCCCTGTTCGTCTCTCGTCTGACGCCGCGCCGCGGCGTCGCCATCGCCTGCTCGCTGGCGTCCTCGGCGTCGCCGTCGCGCTCTCCGGAGCGCTGGTCGCCGCACCGGCGTCCGCGGCGGTCGCCGCCTCACCGTCCGTCCGGCCGGCAGCCACGTCTGCGGCGCCTCTGCTCTCGGACGACATGAACCGCACCGTAGCCTCCGGCTGGGGCGCGGCCCCCGTCGGCGCGTGGCGCGTGGTCGAGGGCACGTCGAGCGTCACGAACGGGCGGGGGATGCTCGCCAGCCGGAAGCCCGGGATCACGGCGCGGGCGACCGTGGCTGGGGTGACTGCGGCGGACGTGTCCAGCCGCTACACGGTGACCGTCCCGGCCCTCCCCGTCGGTGGCCCTCTGTACCTCGCCCAAGCCGTCCGCATCGTGGGCAAGGACTCGTACGGCGTGCGGCTCCGGGTGCACCCCGACGGCTCCGCCTACGTCTCCGTCGTCCGGATGACCGATCTCACGACGGTGCAGAATCTGAGTGAGCGGCGACTCCCATTCGCCGTGACGAAGGGCATGTCGCTGCGCGTCGCCCTCGATGTGACCGGGACCAGCCCGGTGACGCTCGCGGCCAAGGCGTGGGTGGCAGGGGGCGCCGAGCCCTCCGCGTGGCAGGTGACGCACGCCGATTCCTCGGCGGCCCGGATCACCACCGCGGGGGGTTACGGCTTCGCGCTGTACACCTCGTCCGGGGCGAGGGCAGCCGCTCCGCTGGCGCTCGACGACCTCCTGGTCACCGCGCCGACTCCCACTCCTGCGCCGACGCCGACGCCGACTCCTGCGCCGACTCCGACTCCTGCGCCGACGCCGACCCCTGCGCCCGCACCGAACCCGGCTCCGCCGGCGAACCCGACGAACCCGGTCACGCCCGCCCCGCCGGCGACTCCGGCCGGCGTCCGCGGAAAGCCAGGTGCTGCTGCCCCCGGCGCGCTGTCGTACCCGGCTCCCGCGACCGCGATCTACGCGGCGCCGGGCGGATCCGACGCCGCCGCCGGTACGCAGAAGGCGCCGGTGCGCACGATCGCCGCAGCGCTGCGGCTCGTGCCGAACGGAGGCACCATCGTGCTCCGGGGCGGGACCTACCACGAAGAGGTCATCGTGCCGCCGCAGAAGCGGGTCACGATCCAGCCGGCTCCGAACGAGGCGGTCTGGATGGATGGGGCGAAGGCCGTCACCGGCTGGAAGGCCACAGGGAACACCTGGACGGTGGACGGGTGGGGGACGGCGCTCGACTCGAGCCCCACGTACACGAAGGGCGCGCCGGACAATGCCCAGGCGGAGTGGCGCTTCGTCGATCCCGCGTACCCCATGGCCGCGCATCCGGACCAGGTGTGGGTCGCGGGCGTGCAGCTGCGGGAGGTCGGTTCTGCCGCACAGGTGGTCGCCGGGACGTTCTTCGTCGACGACAAGGCGAAGCGGCTCGTGATCGGCACGGATCCCACCGGCAAGTCCGTGGAGGCGAGCGTCCTCACGCAGGCCCTCTCGATCCGCTCCGCCGGATCCGAGGTGCGTGGCATCGGCGTGCGGCGATATGCCACCAGCGTGCCCCAGATGGGGACGGTCATCGCCGCGGCGAGCGACATCACACTGGCCGACGTGACCATCCGGGACAACTCGACGACCGGCTTCTACTCCTGGGCGCCCCGGACGACGCTGACGCGGGTCTCGTTGATCGGCAACGGGCTTCTCGGCGGTGGGGCCAGCCAGGCCGACGGCTTGAAGGTGAAGCAGATGCTCTCCGTCGGCAACAACGCCGAGCGCTTCAACCACTCCCCGGTATCCGGGGCGTTCAAGGTCACCCGGACGCGGGGTGTGACCGTCTCCGACAGCGCCTTCACCGGGAACGCCGGGCGTGGTCCCTGGTTCGACGAGTCGGTGATCGACATCGTCTTCACGGGCAACGACGTGATCGGCAACACCGGCCACGGCGTCATGGTCGAACTCTCCGAGCGGGCGGTCGTCGCGGACAACATCATCGCGCGCAACGGCGATTTCGGACTGTTCGTCCTGAACTCCGGAAACGTGAAGATCTGGAACAACACCTTCGTGGGCAATGCCAACCGGAACATCAGCATCGGTCAGGACGCTCGTCGAGCCTCCGACCCGAACGCGGCCGGCCATGATCCACGCACGCGGTACGCGCCGCTGGCGCCGTGGATCGTGCGCAACACCGTGATGTCGAACAACGTCATGGCGGAGAGCGCCGGCAACTGCCTGGTCTGCGTGCAGGACTACTCGACCACCTTCACGGGTGCGCAGATGATGTCGAGCGTGAACGGCAACCTCTACCACCGCACCGCCCCGGGCACACCCCGATGGTTCTCGGCGTGGTCGAAGGGATCCGTCTCGCGGGATCCGGCGGTGGCCGACACCCTCGCGGCCTTCACGGCGGCGACGGGCCAGGACCGCCGCTCGCAGTTCGTACAGGGAGCCTCCGTGGTGTCCGCGACATACGCACTGGTCCCCGCACAGGCGCAGCGGCAGGCCGCAGTGGCAGTGCCGGTTCCGGCGGATATCGCCTCGGTATCGCGACTCCCCGGCAACAGCGCGACGCTGGGAGCCCTGCCGCGGTGACGATCTAGGTATGGGTTCTCTTCTCGCTGTCGGCGCCCGCGCGCTGACGATGGTCATCGCGCTGGTCTGCGGCGTTCTCACGACACGGATGATTATCGGGGACGCGGGCGTCGGCAGCTTCGCCCTCTACACGCTGCTCACCACGATCCCGTCGCTGCTGACCTTCACCGACCTGGGCAGCGGCGCCGTGCTCGTGAACGCCGTGGCCACGAGCGACGACGTCCGGACGGACGAGAGGCTGCGCTACCAGCTGACCTCCGTCGGTCGGGTGCTGCTGCTGTTCGCCGCCTCCGCGATGGCGATCAACACCGTGCTCCTCGCCACCGGAGCCTGGGAGCTCATCTTCGGCGACGCCGGGCAGCAGCCGGGGGCGTCGCTCGCGGCGTTCTTCTGCGTGACCATCTTCTGCCTCGGGATCCCGCTCGGGATCTGGGCGCGGATCATGCTCGGGCAGCGGAAGAACCACATCGTGATCCTGCTGCAGGGCCTCATCTCGCCACTCACCCTCGCCGGCGTCTGGCTGCTCCTCACGTTCGGCGGCGACGACCTCCACTCCTATGCGGCGATGGCGTCCTTCGCGGCGTCTCTCATCGTCTCGATCCTGGGCGTGCTCATCACCGCACGCACCACCTCTCCGCTGATCCCCGAGGCCGCACGCATGGTGCTGCGGCCGCGACGGTTCCCGGGCGTCCGGGTCATGGACGTCGGCTGGCCGATGCTGGCGCAGATGGTGACCTACCCCATCGCGGTGGGGTCGCAGCGCTATGTGATCGCCCAGCTCGGCGGCCCGACCGACGTCGCGGAGTACGGGGTGGCGGGCCAGGTGTTCTTCGCGCTCAACGGCCTCGTGATGGCCGGCGGACTCGCCCTCTGGCCGCACTTCGCGCGGATGCGGCACCAGGGCGACCTGCGCCGCGGGCCATTCCTGCTGTCCGCGCTGTTCGCCACGGCGGTCGCCCTCGCGACCGTCGTGGTGTGGCTCGTCGGTCCGTGGCTGTTCGGATTCATCACCCAGGGGGAGCTGGAGGTGCGGCCGACCACGATCTTCGCGTTCGGGCTCATGATCATGCTCACCGCGGCCGTGTACCCGCTGGGGATGTTCATCATGGACAAGCCCGGGATCCGTTTCCAAGTGATCCCGACGCTCAGCATGGCCGCGGTCGGCATCATCCTCGCGTTCGTGCTCACGCCGATCCTCGGCATCGTCGGACCGCTGATCGGGGTCGCGTTCGCGCTGCTGGTCTGCCAGCTGATCCCGTTCTCGATCTACATCGTGCGCAACCGGGCGCGGCTGACCGCCGACACCCCCGCATCGGTGTGATCCGCGGGGGTCAGTCCAGGACGCCGGCGGTGACGCCGGCGCGGTAGACCGCGGGAGCGTGCCGACGCAGGGCTTCGTCGCGACTCGCCGCGACGCCGGCCACGTGGTCGTCCCAGCGCTCGCGGACCTCCTCGAGCGCGGTCGCGATCGCGTCGGCATCGTCCGGAGCGACCAGGTGCGCCGTCGCGTATCCGCCCGCGGCCTCTCGCAGGCCGCTGCTGTCGCTCGCGATGACCGGGCGGAGACCGAGCACGCCCTCGACGGCCGTGTTGCCGAACGGCTCGTCCACCCGGGACGGCACGACCAGGACGTCGGCGTCGGCGAGGAAGGGCCAGATGTCGGGGTGGAAGCCGGCGAAGGTGACGGGGACGCCGGTCGCGGCGGCGCGTGCGCGCAGATCGCGCTCGAACCACTCGTACCCCTCGAAGACCGCGCCGAGCAGCGTGACCTCGACCGGACGGCCCGCCGCCTGAAGCGCGGCGGCGGCGTCGATGACGAGGTCGGGACCCTTCCGCGGCGACAGCCGGCCCACGTAGAGCACCCGGAGGGGACCATCGAGGCGGGGACGCGGCCGAGCAGGGTGCTCGGGTGATGCGACGCCGTTGGCCACCACGCGGGTCCGGTCGGCGAGAGTCGGCAGCGCGCGCCGGATCGTGTCCAGGCTGAAGCGGCTGTTCACCAGGGTCCGGGCGGAGGCGAGATGCGGCGCATAGAGAAGCCGGTTCACCAGCGGGTTGCCGGACGCTTCGGCCTCGTGCACATGGCTGACCGCGCGCGTGCCCCGGAGCCGGGCGACAAGAGGCCACTGCGGAATGATGATGGTCGACACGTAGACCGCGTCGGGGCGGAGGCGTCCGATCAGCCGCCACGCGGAGCCGAGACCGCGGAACGTGTCGCGGAAGAGGCGCGGCAGTCCCCGCGGGGTGAGCAGGACCTTGCGCAGCACGAGCATCGGCAGGATGACGACCTCCGCGCCGGCCTCTCGCAGCGGCGCGACGAGGAGACCCGTGCTCGGCAGGGCGACCACGACGCGGGCTCCCGCCTCGACGAGGCCGGTCGCGCTCTCGAGGAGCATGCGGTCGGACCCGAACATCTCCGCGCCCGGATGCACCAGGAGGACGGTCTTGCGGTTATCTCCCGCGATCATCGGGCCGCGTCCGCGGGGGTGGGGACCCAGTCCGTGCTCCGTCGACGTGCCCGCCGGGCGGAGGAATGGATGCTGGAGCCCTCGGCGAGGCGGCGAGCGAGGTCTTCGTACTCGTCGGCCACGTCGTCCCACCGGAATCGGGTCCGGGCGATCTCCTGCACGGCTGCGGCATGCGCGTCGCGCGTGGCCACATCAGCCTCGGCGGCGGTCACATGCGCGGCGACGTCGTCCGCATCGGTGAAGAACCACCCGTTGCCGTCGAGCACCTCGCGGTTGAAGGGCACCTCGTAGCCGATCACCGCCGTGCCCGCTCCCATGGCACGGAGGAGCGACGGGTTGGTGCCGCCGACCGAGTGACCGTGCAGGTAGGTGGCGGCGTGGGCGTAGAGCGCGTCGAGGAGCTCCTGGTTGTAGACGCCGCCGACCAGGTGGATCCGCTCGTCGCCCTCGGCGGCGTTCCGGATCTCCTGGATGTACCCGGCCGCGTACGGCGCGGACCCGACGACCACGAGCGGCAGGCGCGCGGCGCTGGCCCGGTAGCCGCGGACGATCTCGAGCACGTGGTTCTCCGGCTCGAACCGCGCGACGACGAGGTGGTAGCCGCCGGGAGCGAGGTCCATCTCGGCCAGACGATGCGTCGGCGGCTCCTCGAGGATCGGCGCGCCGTAGCGGATCAGCTCCGTCGGCACGTCGAACTGGTGACGGTAGTAGTCGGAGATGCCGGGGGCATCGGCGATGAGCGCGTCGGCGGTGCGGACGCCGAACTGCTCGGCCCAGCGGTAGTAGGCCTTGCCGCGCGGACCCCACTTCGAACGACGCCACTCGAGACCGTCCATGTGCAGGGCGACGGGCGCCCGGCGCAGCCGGAGCAGGGGCAGGAACGGCGAGTTCGCGGCATTGAAGACGAAGGTCGCATCGGGGCGGCGGTGGACGAGCAGGTGCAGGGCCGAGAGCCCGGTGTGGCTGAGCGTCTCGACCTGCTTCACGGGGACGGCGGGGAGGTGCACCACCCGCATGCCGAGGTACTCCTTTTCCCGGTGCTCGGAACCGCGGGTGTACACGACGACGTCGTGCCCACGGTCGGCCAGGCGGCGGCCGACCTCCTCGATGGCCGTCTCGAACCCGCCGTAGGCGGCAGGCACGCCTCGGGTCCCCACCATCGCGATCGTGAGGGGTGTCGTAGTGCTCATCCGCTCAGTATGCCCCGCTCGGCTGCGCCATGACCTTCGCCGTGCGCCACATGATCTGAAGGTCGTTCATGACGGACCAGTTCTCCACATAGCGCAGGTCGAGCCGCACGCTCTCGTCCCACGAGAGGTCGCTGCGTCCGGAGACCTGCCACAGGCCGGTGATACCGGGCTTGATGTAAAGACGGCGGAACACAGTGCCGTCGTAGGCGGTGACCTCGCTCGGCAGCGGCGGACGCGGGCCGACGACGCTCATGTCCCCGACCAGCACGTTCCAGAACTGCGGAAGCTCATCCAGCGACAGCTTGCGCAGCACCTTCCCGACGCGGGTCACGCGCGGGTCGTCCTTCATCTTGAAGAGCAGGCCGGCGCCCTCGTTGTGGTCCTTGAGCGCCGCGAGCTGCTTCTCCGCGTCGGTGCGCATCGACCGGAACTTGACCATCTTGAACCGGCGGCCGTCCCGTCCCACGCGCTCCTGGAAGAAGAACACCGGGCCGGGCGAGTCGAGCTTGATGAGCGCGCTGAGCACCGGGGTGAGCAGCGCGATCGGGATCAGTGCGATCGTGGCGACGACGACATCGAGGGCGCGCTTGAGCAGGTGGACGCCGCCCTCGTAGGTCGGGATCTTCACCTGGATCAGCGGCAGACCGTCGACCTGGCGCAGAGAGATGCGAGGGCCTGCGACATCCGTCAGACGGCTCGAGAGGATGAGCTCGGCGGCGGTGCCCTCGAGCTGCCAGCTGAGCTGCTTGACGAAGTCGGGGGACCCCTCGGGGCGGCTCGCCACGATGATGGTGTCCGCCCCGAGCTGTGCCGCCGCGGCGGCGACGGTGTCGAGATCGCCCACGACCGGGTAGATGCTCTCCCCGATCCTGAGCGCGCCGGCATTGCGATCCAGCAGCGTCGTCCCCACGACGTGATAGCCGTTCTCCCCGCCCTTCTGCAGGGAGTCGATCACATACTCGACGTCCTCGGTGGCGCCGACCACCATCGTCCTCGACGCGAACCGCCCGGACAGGCGCTGCCGCTGCAGCCAGCGACGCCAGGTCCAGCGGGCGAAGAGGAGACCGAGCATGCCCACGGGGAGCGCGATGAAGAACAGCGGCTGCAGCCCTTCCCACTCCAGGAGCACGCCCGCGATGGCGGTGATGCCGAAGGCGAGCCCGGCCGCGTGTGCGACGCGGCGGTACTCGGTGGCCCCTGACCCGAAGATGGCGGCGGCTCGGCTGTTGAGCGCCGACAGCATCAGGTACCAGGCGAGACCCAGCAATGCGGCGTTGCGCACGGTCTCGATCACCGCGACCCCGTTGATCAGCTGGACTGCTGCCGTCAGCGCGACGGCGATCAGGATGACAGCCGCATCCGTGATCCGCAGCCGCATCCGATAGCGACGCTCCCACTGACGGCGTCGTTCGAGCGTCGCCGAGACACGCGGCGTGCTCGCCGCATGCGTCACCGACGCGGTCGCCCGCGGAGCCGTGATCGGCGTGAAACCCGTACGAGCGATGCTCAGAGCATCCTCGACGGAAGTCATGCCGAGGCCCCTTGAGCCGTGAATGTACGCAAATAACCCCAGTGCGCCATCGTTTCCCCAGTTTTCCCCAGACCGTGAACCCCACGTTCACGGACATGTCTGCGTCCCGACCCCTCGGGTCCTGCTGGTGCTTCCCGATCCCACATCGAGAAGGTGTCCTCGTCGTCCCAAACCGACGAGGCGTGCAGCAGGCACTGCAGACGGTGATCACTGTAGCGGATTCGGCCGCCGGATGGAAGCGCATGCCGCGCAGGAGGGGGATCCGTTCCGGCATACCGCCCGGGGAGAAGAAGCCGGGAGCTAGTCTGTCGCGGTGACTGCGCATCCGACTTCGACTCCTCGCTTCCGTCTGCAGCCCATGCGGCCGCGCGACCCCGGTCAGCCGCACCGCGCCGCGAGTCCGCTGGAGCTCTTCTTCGATCTCGTCTTCGTGGTAGCGGTGAGCATCGCGTCGGCGCAACTGCATCACACCCTGAGTCACGGCGACTTCCTCCACGGGATCACCTCGTACGCGATGCTCTTCTTCGCGATCTGGTGGGCGTGGATGAACTTCACCTGGTTCGCCACGTCCTTCGACACCGACGACTGGCCGTACCGGATCGCCACCTTCGTCCAGATGGCGGGCGTCCTCGTCCTGGCCGCAGGGATCCCCGGGGCCTTCAACGAGGGAGACTTCACCCTCCCGGTGATCGGCTACGTCGTGATGCGCATCGCCGTGGTCGCGCAGTGGCTGCGTGCGTCCCGGACCGCGGGGCCGCTCCGTTCCGTCGCGCTGCGATACGCCGGCGGCATCGCCGCCGTGCAGGTGCTGTGGATACTGTTCCTGCTCATCCCCTCAGGGCCCGTCCAGCTCGCGGCCTTCGTCGTCTTCGCCCTCATCGAGATCGCCGTCCCCGTGATCGCCGAGCGCCGCGACCAGACGCCGTGGCATCCGCACCACATCACCGAGCGCTACGGTCTGTTCACCCTCATCGTGCTCGGTGAGAGCCTTCTCGCCTCTGCCAACGCGATCATCGATGCGGTGGATGAGGTCGAGGCCCTTGGGTCGCTCCTGGCGATCTCGGCCCTCGCATTCGTCGTGACGGCGGCCCTGTGGTGGATCTACTTCTGGCCGCCCCACCACCGGTCCATCACCACCCTCGGCCGTTCCCTGCGCTACGGCTACACCCACTTCTTCGTGTTCGCGGCGGCTGCCGCCTTCTCCGCCGGCATCGAGGTGGAGCTGGATGTGCTGACGGGGGAGAGCCACCTCGCCCCGATGGCCGCCACGTTCACAGTGTCCGTGCCGATCGCCGTGTTCCTCATCGGCATCTGGTGGGTCGCCATCCGGGACAACGCCGACAGGGTCGTCAACACCGTCATCCCGGTGGGGGCGCTGCTCGTCCTGCTCGACCCGTTCGTGCCCGTGCCGGTGGCGCTGACGGCAGCGGTGATGGTCGCGATCGTGATCGTGCTGGTCATCCGGCCGCCCGTTGCTCGGGGAACCGTCGTCACGGATGAGTGATCCGCGGCGTCACACACTGGCGGCAAAGAGTTCCCGGCACTCGCGGCGCAGGCGCGCGATCGCCTCGCCGTCGCCGCGCAGGTGCCGGATGAGGGCGTGCTGGAGCATGCCGTCCGTGAGCGCGTACGCGAAGAGCGGCGTGAAGCGACAGGGGCGCCCGCAGAGCTCGGAGTAGCGCTCGACCACGCGCCAGATGGCATCCTGCAGGTCGGCCTCGACTTCGGCGATCGTGTCGCCGAAGCCCGACTCGAACAGGGACTGGTTGCGGAGGTCGTACCAGAGCCGGTGCAGGCGGGCGTCGTCGTGCACGCTCCTGGCGAGCTCCTCGGCGGCCCCGGCCGCCAGTTCCTCCGCGGTCTCGGCCCTCTCCAGCACGGCGAGGTAGCGGTCGCCGAGCCCTCCCTTGGATATCCGCACGGCCTCTGCGATGAGGTCGTTCTTGTCGGTGAAGTAATAGTGCAGCGACCCGTGGGAGAGCTCTGAGTGCTGCGCGATCTCCCGAAGGCCCGTCCGCGCGAATCCCCGCTCGGCGATCGCCTCCAAAGCCGCTTCGGCCAGCGCCCGTCGGCGCAGCGCGAACTTGTCCACCCCTGCGCGTTCCGCGCGCTTGTCCGCTGTCGTCATGCTGTCCCCTGGTCTCGTCCCCTTCGGAATCGGTGCGGGTAATGCTATGGCATCTCGCGCGCTCTGGACAGCTGTCCGGGAAAAACTTGACAGGTGCCAAGCGGCGTGTTCCACTGGATGGGCTACGGCCGTGCATGTCCCCTGCATGATGGCCGTCTTCGTGGCCGCGCGCGCGATTCCCCCATCGCCCCGGCCCTGCGTTGTCCGCCGAGTTCTTCGAGCGCCAGCGCCGCAGAGCGGAGCGATGTCCCCGCATCCTCCGCTCTGCTCCTGACTCCACAGGAGCCGCAGGGATCACGCATAGCTTCTTGATTGCTCACCCGTCGAGCATGGGGCAACGCCGCCGACGCTCGAGAGGAGCACATCATGAGCCGCATCCCCGAACCGACCCCCACCCCGCAGGGCCCCATGTACGAAGGACGGCTGCTGGACCGCGCGGACGAAGAGGTCGTCGACCAGGGCGTCGCCTTCGACCTCCGGACGTTGATGAGCCGTCGCGGGCTGCTGATCGGCGGCGGGCTCGGCCTCGGTGCCGTCGTGCTCGCCGCCTGCGCGCCTGCCGCCACCGGGTCGTCATCGAGCACGGCCGCTCCCACCCCCAGCACCACCGCGACCGCGACGGACGCCGCGGTCGCCGAGATCCCGGACGAGACCGCCGGTCCCTACCCGGGCGACGGCTCGAACGGCCCTGACATCCTCGACGAAGCCGGAATCATCCGCCAGGACATCCGCTCGTCCATCGACGGCGGCGCCACAGCCGACGGCGTGCCGCTCTCCTTCGAACTGCAGATCCTCGACCTCGCGAACGGAGGGGTGCCGTTCGCCGGCGTCGCGGTCTACGCGTGGCACTGCAACGCGCAGGGGGAGTACTCGCTGTACTCATCGGGACTGGAGGACGTCTCCTACCTCCGCGGTGTCCAGGTCGCGGACGACGACGGGAAGGTGTCCTTCACCTCCGTCTTCCCCGGGTGCTACTCGGGTCGGTGGCCTCACATCCACTTCGAGGTGTATCCGGACGTTGCCTCGATCACCGACGCGTCGAACGCGATCGCCACGTCCCAGCTCGCGCTACCAGAGGACGCGTGCAGCGCGGTGTATGCGGAGACTGCCTACTCCGGATCGGCGGACAACCTGGCGCGGATCTCCCTCACCTCCGACAACGTCTTCGGGGACGACGGTGGCGTGTCGCAGCTCGCCACGACGACGGGGAGCGTCACCGGCGGATACACCGCGACCCTCGTGGTCGGTGTCGACACGACGACCACGCCGAGCGCCGGCGCCGCGCACACGGGTGGCAGTGGTCGTCCCCCCGGAAGCTGAGGTTCTCGGCGCGTGGTTCGTGGATCTGCTAAGCTGATCGTGCAACGTGTGCGTTTCGCCCCCTCTCGGCCGCCTCGTCGCCACTGATCAGGGCCATCCACGGACCACGCACATCGACGCGCGCGGAATCCGCCCTCGGTCTCTTCACGTGCGGAGCGCGAGCGCGCCCGCCCCACAGCAATGAGCAATGAGCATGAGTACCACCACCGTCCCTTCCTCCATCCCTCTCACCTGGAAACAGGCCGACGTCGACGTGCACGTCGCCACCCGCAACGGCGAGTTCGCCGGATTCGTCGAGTTCGACGGATCCGCGCACCGGCTGCGCGACGAGCGCGGCGCCGACCTCGGGTCGTTCCCGTCCCTCGACGAGGCCTTCCGCGCGCTCGACGCCGCGCAGCAGCCCGCCCGGCCGGCGGCATCGCCGGCCCTCCCTCGCACGCGCGGTCGGCGGCCGCGTCGAGCACGGGCCTGAGTCGTATGCCGCCTCGCGTATGCGAGCGCGGTTAGTGTGGCCACAGCGATCGGCAACCGCCCTTGGCTTCTTCAGCTCAAGGGCTCCCGATCGACAGGAGAGCATCATCTCCCGCACATCCTCCCCGACCGTCACCGCCACCCTCGGGCCGGTTCGTCAGACGTACGCCGGGAACGCCGAGTTCCCCCCGCTCACGCGGGCCTACCGCGATGTGCAGCAGGTCGTGAAGGAGACCGGGCTCCTGCAGCGCACCCCCGTGTTCTACACACTGGTCGGCGCGGCCCTCGTCGTCGCCTTCGCCGGCTGCGTCGCGGGCTTCCTCCTCCTCGGCGACAGCTGGTTCCAGCTCCTCATCGCCGCGGCCCTCGGTGTCGTCTTCACGCAGGTCGCCTTCCTCGCCCACGAGGCGGCGCACCGTCAGATCCTGTCCACCGGGCCGACGAACTTCCGCCTGGCCCGCGTGCTCGCCGGCATCATCGGCATGAGCTACCACTGGTGGGATTCCAAGCACACCCGTCACCACGGCAACCCGAACCAGGTCGGCAAGGACCCAGACATCCAGGTCGATACCATCTCCTTCCTGGAGGAGGACGCGGCGCAGTCGCGCGGCATCGTCCGGCTCATCACGCGCAAGCAGGGGTGGCTCTTCTTCCCCCTCCTGACGCTCGAGGGGCTCAACCTGCACTACCTCGGCCTGAAGCACCTGACGACGCGGAAGAACGTGAAGGGCCGCTGGATCGAGCTCGGACTCATCGTGCTCCGGTTCGCCGTCCTTCTCGTGCCGCTGTTCCTCCTGCTCCCCGTCGGCATGGCCTTCGCGTTCCTGGGCGTGCAGCTCGCGGTCTTCGGCGTGTACATGGGCGCGTCCTTCGCCCCCAACCACAAGGGCATGCCGGTCATCGCTCCCGACGCCAAGCTCGACTTCTTCTCGAAGCAGGTGCGCACGTCGCGCAACATCCGCGGCGGATGGTGGGTGACGGGGCTGATGGGCGGCCTTAACCACCAGGTGGAGCACCACCTGTTCCCGAACATGTCGCGGCTGCACCTGTCGAAGGCACGCGGCATCGTGCGCGACTACTGCGCCGCCAACGGCATCCCGTACACGGAGACGTCCCTCGGGCAGTCGTACGCGATCGTCATCGCCTACCTCAACCGCGTCGGCCTGGCGGCGCGCGACCCGTTCGACTGCCCGGCGGCGGCACAGCTCCGCCGCGCCTGAGGCCGGTGGATACGGCGCCGCCATGCGAGCGTCCGGAGCCAGCTTTTCGCCGAGCCCTGACAGCCACCAATGAGTCGCAAGGTGGGCAAGGTTCAGCGGAAGGACAGTCCGTCGCAACTCACGGCATCGGCGAACCCTCCGGCGGCAATCGCGGTCTTCACACTCTTCACGTACGCGTCTCTGGGGATCACGGCTACCTCCGTCGTTGACGCCTCATCGACGACGGCATCGTTCGCGCAGCTTGACACGACCACCCAAGCAGACCGATCGCTTACTCCATCGACGAACGAGGATTCGAGGTCGACCCGCGGGGAGACGTCCTGGATAAGGATCGTGGCCTCTTCCCTCACATGGTCATACACAATTCCCAACGAGACCCCGACCGTCTCATCGATCTGAAGGCCCGATGGGGCACACCCGCTCAGGCAGACGACCACGCCGAGCGCCGTATACGCACATAACCTCGCTACAGCCCGCATGAGATCCCTGAGGAATACGGGTTGTAAGCCGTGAGAACGGAACTCGTTCCTACCGTCTTCCAATAGGTGGGGCCGATGCGCGGCCTGTATGACTCCTGTTTCTGAACCCTGTACGAGTGTCTGGTGCCGAGCGCCCGTGCCTTCCATACTTGGCCTGCTCTGAGGGCAGGGGAACTGCAGCCAACGGTCGTTGTCACCGAGCTCGCCGAACTGATGCTTAGCCCCGCGGCGACATCCGCGCGGCTGGCGCCGAGGCTCACCTGCACAGTTCGTGTCACGCTCTTACCCTTCGAGATGCTGCAGAGGCCACCAGTCGTGGTGATCTTGCAGCTCGCGAAGACGGCACCAGTCACATTCGCTGTCGAGGACTTGTTGATGATGTTGTACCGGTAAACGGCTGCGTTGGCCGCTTGAGCGTGTGCAAGGGAGAGCGCTCCGGCGCACACGATCGCGATTGCCGTGAGCGCGAGCTTGTGACGCGTTGATGAGCGTTGGCGGGATCGGGTAGCGGAAGCCATGTCGCGAAGATAGCTCAGCGGTCCGCCAGGCCGTCATGCCTGCAATTGCTTCATACCGGTGAAACCGGCATGCTGTCCGGAGACGACGAAGGGGCGAGC
>NZ_DLNJ01000008.1:0-68093 GCF_002478345.1 Microbacterium sp. UBA7513 | reverse complement strand
GCTCGCCCCTTCGTCGTCTCCGAGGGTGGATCAGCGCTTCGAGTCGTCCGTCTCGACGACGTCGATCGTGATCTTCTCCAGCGGACGGTCGTCGTCGAGCTCGTCGTCGAGGACCTCGTCTCCACGGAAGCTCTCGACGGACGCCTCGACGACGTCGTCCTCGTTCTCGTCGTCGTCCTCGTCGATCGTGGCCTCCGTCAGCGCGATCTCCGTGGGGAGGTTATCGTCGCTGAAGATGCCGTCGGGGCGGATGAGCTCGCGCACCTCGGCCATGAAGCTGGTGAGCTGCTGCTGCTGCCACCGCAGCTGACGGGCGCGGTCCTCGGCGTCGCGGAGGACGGTGGAGGTGTGGCCGGTCACCGCGTCGACGATCTTCTGAGACTTCACGCGGGCACGCTCGAGGATGTCCCGTGCACGGACCTGCGCGTCGGCCTCGATCGCCTGTGCCTGCGAGCGCATGAGCTTCTCGTAGCCGTCGGCCTTCGCGGAGATGCGCTGGGCATGCTCCAGCGAGGCGGTGACCTGCTCGTTCGCGTCGGTCGTGATGCGCTCGGCGTGTGCGACGGCCTGGTTGTGCAGCACGAGGAACTCCTGCTGCGCGTCGTCCTGACGACGGGTGAGGGTCTCCTCGAACTCCAGCACGCGGGCGTTCATCTCGCGCACCTCGCGCTCGGCGTCCGCCCGCAGCTGCGTGGTCTCACGCGTGACGAGGGAGCGCAGTGCGGCAGCGCCCTTCTCGGCCTCGGTGCGGATGGCCGTGGCCTCCTGCGACGCCTGGCTGACCTTCTCCGCGGCGTGGGCTGCCTCGCGCTCGATGCGCGCCTCGTGGGCCGTGTACTCGGTCTCCATCTTCAGGCGCACCTGATCGGCGTCGCGCTGAGCCTGGGAGATGATGCGCTCGGCATCCGCCTCGGCTTCAGCGCGCTGCGCGGCGACTTCCTCGCGGGCCGAGGTCATCAGGCGGTCGGCCTGCACGGCGGCGTTCTGGATGAGAACGTTCGCCTGCTCCTCGGCCACCCGGAGGATCGCCTCGAACTGCTGGCGGGAGGGCGCCTCTTCGCCGTCGGCCTGCGGCATGTCGACGAGCTCGGAGGTGAGCGTCGCCACCTGCTGCTCGGCATCCGCGGCCTTGGCGTTCGCGGCGGCGAGCTCGGCTTCCAGGGCCTCGCGTGCCGCTCGCTCTTCGGCTTTGAGAGCCTCGACCGACTCGGCCTCGCGGGCCTTCGCCTCGGCGACCTCATCGGCGGCCTGCTGGAGCTGGGCGCGCATCGATGCGAGCGCGGCGTCGACCTCGCCCTTGTCGTAGCCGCGGAATCCGATGGTGAACGCCGACGTGGACGTGGACGACGTGTCGCGCGGAGCCGTCTCGATCAGCTGATCGAAGAAGTCCGGCGACCGCTCGTCGTCGCGGGGTGTGCCCGAGGATTCGCTCATGGGTTCAAGCCTTTCTGGCGTGTCCGCGACACGAAGCGGACTTCGTTTCCGTGGACGGGATCGCAAGCTCGGGGGAGGAGGCCCCCGGCATGCGCCACGACCGGGTCGTCATCCGTCCCTGCGGGGCGCGGCGCGCGTCTAGCCTAATTGCGTCACCTGAGAATCGTGACCCTTTATTCCTGGGCCTGCGGGCGAGGATCAGGCCCGGCGGAACCAGCGCGCGTTGCGGTCGTCGAGCTCCGGGCCGCGCTCGAACACGGAGACGGGGCCGTCGCCCACCTCGATCCCGCGGGTCGCAGCCTCAGCGGCCGCGAGGGCGCGCAGCTCCCGCCAGAGGGGCGCGGTCTGCGGGAAGCCGAGGTACTCGCGGAAGGTCTCGACGCGCAGGAGAGTCCCCGCGCTGACGGGAACCAATCGCGCGACGGTGTCATCCGGTTCGACGAAGCGGACGCCCAGCGCGCCGTCCGGGAGCAGCGAGAAGCTCCGGCCTCGCGCCCCGACGACCACGCGCAGCAGCTCCGCCGTGGCCGTCGGGGAGGCGTGGACGAGGAGAGTGGCTCCGAGGTCGGCGAGGATCTCCTCCATCCGCGCGGCGGTGTACCGGGCTCCGGCGCGCTCGCCGGCCGACGATGCGCTGCGCCGTACCCAGCCGCGCAGGAAGGCTGCTCCCACGATGAGGCCGAGGATGACCAGGATGAGGACGAGGATCAGAGCGGTGTCCAGGGCAGCGACCTTCCGTGCTGAACGTCGGTGCGCGTCAGCGCGGGCCGGAGAGATGGTCCAGCTGGAGATCGCCGGAGGCGTTGAGCGCCTGCATGATCTCCTGGATGCGGTGCGGGTCCACGGCCGGCGGCTCCGCCTCGTCGAAGCCGAACTGCAGGGGGATGGCGGGATGGATCCAGACGCTCGCTCGCCGGTCGATGCCGCCCTCGGGAGGCTGCCAGGTCATCATGAAGCTCTCCTGACGACGCAGCTTGGTGGCGATGACGATCTTCAGATGCGCGAGCGTCTCGTCCTCGATGAGGATCGGATCCGAGTGCCCGTCGTACCGGAGTCTTCCCATGGTGCTGACGGTACACCCCCGTGGGGTCTCACGATCACCGGCAGGTGGCGGGCGGAACGGGGCGAAGGGGGTGGCGTTCGCGTGGCGGGGCGTCTGCCCTTGGTACGGTGACCGCGGAGGACACCACGTCCCCTGGGGCCGCCGAGCAAGAGAGAACTTCGAGATGAAGCGCACGTCCCGCTTGCGTCTTGGTCGCATCGGGATCGTCGCCGTGCTCGCGATCGCGCTGGGATCGTTGACACCGGCCCTCACCACGACCGGCTCCGCGACCGCGGCGTCCGACGGCTACATGGTCTATCCGGCTTCGGGCAACATCCAGTCCAAGGTCGGCGACGGATGCCTCGGCAACTATCGTGCGCACGACGGCATCGACATCTCCCGGAACGGCGGGACGCCGATCCTGGCGGCGTATGACGGCGTGATCAAGAGCCGCACGTCGAACGGCGGTTACGGCAACTACGTCGACGTGCAGCACCCGGGCGGCTACGTCACCCGGTACGCCCACATGGCGGCGCCTGGCTGGTACGCGCCGGGGACCAAGGTCTTGCGTGGACAGCAGATCGGCGTCGTCGGGAACACCGGCAACTCCGCCGCGTATCACCTGCATTTCGAGGTGTGGCTGAACGGCAAGGTCTACTCCCAGATCAACCAGGGCTTCACCTGCCTGTCGAACGTCACGCGGGGCGGGACGATTCCGTTGTTCTTCCCGGGTCTCGGGAGCGGCGACCCTGCGAATGTCGGTGCGGGCGACTTCACCGGGGACGACAAAGCCGACCTGCTCGTCGTCGCCGGCAATGGCGACCTGAGGATGCGTAACGGGAACGGGCGAGGATCCTTCTCCGCCCCCACCAGCCTTTTCGGCGCGGGATGGGCTGACTCCCGTCGGCACATCACGCACACGGACTTCAACGGAGACGGCAACGCCGACATCCTCGTAGCCCGCTCCGACGGTGTTCTCGAGTTCTGGGCGGGGACCGGGGCAGGGCAATTCCGGCCAGCGACGACGCCCGGGTCCGGGTGGTACGGGATGAGGCACGTCGCCTCCGGGGCGGACTTCACCGGCGACGGGCGGCAGGACGTTCTCGGAGTGTCCGAAGCCGGAACCCTGATCGTCTATCGGGGGAATGGCGCCGGCGGTTTCAGCCCACCCCACACCACGATCGGTGGGGGCTGGGAGGGCTTCCACTATCTCATCGCCGGAGACTTCGACGGCGATGGTCGAGGAGACATCGTCGCTATCGCGGGAGATGGCGTGCTGCGGCTGTACACGGGTGCATCCGGGCTGCGCGGACCGCGTCAGGTCGGAGTCGGTTGGCAGGAGTTCACGGAAGTCACCGGTGGCGTGGACTACAACGGGGACGGCCGGGCCGACCTGCTCGCTCGAACGGCTGCCGGGCAGCTTTACCTTTACCCCGGTAACGGGACTGGGGGATTCAGCGCCCGGGTTCTCGTCGCCTCGGACGCCGCCGACTACCTCGCGATCGAGTAGCCGCTCGCCGACCGCGCGTATCGTGGGCGCATGACCGCTCCGACCCTCGATGACATCGCGGCGGCGCTGTACGCCGGGCCGCCCGAGGAGTTCACGACCGCCCGGAACGCACGGGCGAAAGGCCTCGACGACCGCGCGCTCGCCGCGGAGGTGAAGGCGCTGCGCAAGCCCGCGGTCGCCGCTTGGGTCGTCAACGTCTTCGCGCAGGAGCGCGCCGCCCAGCTCGGGGAGGCCCTGGCGCTCGCGGCGGAGCTGCGCGAGGCGCAGGAGGATTTGGATGCTGCGGCGCTGGCGAAGCTCGGCCGGGAACGGCGCGCGCTGACCCGGCGCCTTGCCGAGACCGCTGCCGACCTTGCGGGAGCCCGGGGTGAACGCGTCACGGCGGCGACGCGGGATGCGGTGGAGCAGACGATCTCCGCGGCGTTCTTCGACCCGGATGCGGCTGCCGCTGTCGCGTCGGGGCGTCTCGTGCGGGCGTTGGAGCCTTCGGGTAACGCGGACGACCTCCGGGAGGCGGTCGCCGGCACTTTCCCGACGCTGCGGCCGCAGGCCCCGCGTCCTCCGGACGAACTGCAGGAGCGTCGGAAGCGCCGGGATGCCGAGCGTCAGGTGGCGGCTGCGGAGAAGGATCTCGCGGCGGCGGAGCGGGCCCTCGCGAAGGAGGACGAGATGGTGCAGGTGCTGAGTGATCGCGCCGAGGAGCTGGCCGACGGCATCGCCGAGCTGGAGGCGCAGATCGAGACGCTGCATCGGGAAGCCGACCGCGTCGAGCGCGACCGTCCCGCCGCGGAGGAGCGGCGCACCGCGGCCGTGGCGAAGAAGGATGCCGCCGCCGAGGCCGTGCAGGCGGCGCGCGCAGCTCTCGCCGACCTCTGAGCGGGCCTCAGCCCCGGGCGGCGGCCCTCTCTTCGTCGGAGTTCGGTGTCCACCCGAACCAGCCGTCGTCGGACGGGATGACGCTCCAGTCTCCGCAGACGAGGACGGTCTTCGCCTCGTACGCGGCGGGCCCGTCGTCGAACATCAAGGTCGGCGCAGAGGTCCGCTCCGCCTTCACGCAGTCGTCCGGCAGTGTGCCCGAGCTCGTCAGCAGGAGGACGGCGTCGTCGGCGTCTTCGATGGTCGACGTCCGGAGCGTGAGCGCGGTCGCGTCGTCCGGGACCCAGTCCGCGTCGACCGGCGAGTCCGCGCGGAAGGCGCCGGCGTCGTCGAACGTCCGAGTCGACTGCTTGTGCAGGAGATCGTCGACGGCGGCGCATCCACCGAGCAGCAGGGTGCCGCCGAGGAGCAGGGCGGCCTCGGTATCCCGTTCCTGCTCGTCGCTCTCGGATTCGGATGGGCGACGAAGACAATCGGGTTCCTCCGCCGACACATCCGCGTCGTGAACGCCATCGGCGGGGTGCTGCTCCTCGCGCTGGGCGCCTTGATGGTAAGCGGAATCTGGACCGACATCATGTCCCGGCTGACGGCGGTGATGGGCACCGTCATCCTTCCGCTCTAAGACTGGCGAGGCAGCGGACAGTGAAGCGGTGAGTTCCGAGGAGAGCCTCTCGATGGCCGCCGATGCCTGCAGCCCCGATCGGTTTGGTGCAGACGATGTCAACGGCGGGATCCTGCGGTTGCAGTCATCGGGGATCGACTGGCGACCCACAACGGTCGTGGCGCCACCGAGTAGGGAATGAGATGGAAGCTTGTTCGCGCATCGCCCGCGGGGTGGGGAGTGGGCAGCCCATTAGCGATTGGTCATCCACTGCTGTACAGTCAGTGTGTGCTGACTATTACTTCCCGTATCGACGTGATGAACCGGCTTGGCCGGGCGACGGCGGATCCCACGCGCTCACGGATCTTGATGACTCTGCTCGAAGGACCCAGTTATCCTGCAGTGCTTTCGCGGGACCTGGTCCTTACCCGTTCAAACGTTTCGAACCACCTGACATGCCTACGCGATTGTGGCATCGTGGTCGCCGAGCCTGAAGGTCGCCAGACCCGCTACGAGATCGCCGACCCGCATCTTGCAGCGGCCCTCGTCGCGCTCGTCGATGTGACGCTGGCTGTCGACGCGCATGCGCCGTGCGTGGATTCAGCGTGCATGGTGGTTGGTTGCTGCGCGACGGGAGTGGACGCGTGAGCGCGGCGTGCGGCTGCGAGCACGAGCCCTCTAGTACTGCTGACGAAGAATCCGACGCGGTCGAGCAGCCCTGGTGGCGAGACCGCGGGATCATGGTGCCTGTTTTCTCCGGCATAGCGTTCCTGGTCGGACTGATTCTCGAGTGGTCGGGTCAGGAGATCCCGGCGCTGGTACTGTTCTGGATCGGCCTACTGCTGGGTGCGTCGACGTTCACGCCCGGTGCGATTCGGAAGCTCTTCAAGGGCAAACTCGGCATCGGGCTGCTGATGACAATCAGCGCCATCGGAGCAGTCGTCCTCGGCTACGTGGAGGAGGCCGCGGCCCTGGCGTTCTTGTACTCCATCGCTGAGGCACTCGAGGACAAGGCGATGGACCGCGCCCGCGGCGGGCTGCGTGCACTGCTCAAGCTCGTACCGGAGACAGCGACCGTCTTGCAGGGCGGCACTGCCGTGCACGTCCAGGCGAGAGAGTTGATGGTCGGTCAGGTCATGGTTGTCCGACCGGGCGAGAGGATCGCGACCGACGGGATCGTCCGCTCCGGTCGCTCCAGCCTGGACACATCGGCTATCACTGGCGAATCGATCCCGGTCGAGGTCGAGCCCGGCGATGTGGTCTCGGCCGGCGCGATCAACAGTGTCGGTGCACTGGAGGTCGAGACAACTGCGGCCGGCAGCGACAACTCGCTCACCACGATCGTTGAGCTGGTGGAGAAGGCGCAGACGGAGAAGGGTGAGCGTGCTCGTCTAGCCGACAAGATCGCCCGACCGCTGGTGCCAGGCGTTCTGATCCTCGCGGCGCTCGTCGCGATCATCGGTTCGGTGCTGGGCGATCCTGAGGTGTGGATCACCCGCGCGCTTGTGGTACTCGTTGCGGCGTCTCCGTGTGCGCTCGCGATCTCGGTACCGCTGACGGTCGTCGCCGCGATCGGTGCGGCGAGCAAGTTCGGTGTAATCATCAAGTCCGGTGCTGTTTTCGAGCGCTTCGGTACGGTCCGCCACGTTGCCGTCGACAAGACCGGCACACTCACCCGCAACGAACCGGCAGTCACCGCCGTCCTCACCGCGAACGGCGTGACGGAGGCTCAGGCCCTGGCGTGGGCGGCAGCGTTAGAGCAGCACAGCACGCATCCTCTGGCTGCCGCGATCACCGCAGCGGCCCCGGGTACTCTGGCGGCTGCCGATGTGACCGAGCAGCCCGGGCACGGCATCGACGGCACCGTTGACGGATCGAGAATCACCGTCGGCAGCCCCCGCTGGCTGGACGCCGACGACCTGACGGACCGGGTGGCGGGGCTCGAGGAGCAGGGCATGACCGTCGTGATCGTGCACCGTGACGGGTCCCCGGTCGCCGCGATCGGCGTTCGCGACGAGCTGCGTCCCGAAGTCCCCGACGTGGTCCGGACGCTGACAAGACAGGGCATCGGCGTGACGATGCTCACCGGCGACAACACCCGCACCGCTCGTGCACTGGCTGCGCAGGCCGGCATCACTGACGTGCGAGCCGAGATGCGCCCCGAAGACAAGGCGGCCGCGATCGGTGAGCTGTCGAAGGCAGGGGCGGTCGCGATGATCGGCGACGGCATCAACGACGCTCCGGCCCTCGCTGGCGCGGACATCGGTATCGCGATGGGCGCGACCGGCTCCGACGCGGCGATCGAATCCGCGGACGTCGCGTTCACCGGCCATGATCTCCGCCTCATCCCACGGGCGTTCGATCACGCCCGCCGAGGGCGACGGATCATCAACCAGAACATCATCCTGTCGCTGCTGATCATCACGGCACTGCTCCCGCTCGCACTCTTCGGAGTGCTGGGGCTCGCGGCCGTCGTCCTGGTCCACGAGGTCGCGGAGGTCATCGTGATCCTCAACGGGCTGCGAGCCGCCCGCGCACACACTCCGCGGCTGGAAAGCTGATGCTCGCAACCATCGGATCAGCGATCGGCTTGTTCGCAGCGACCAACATCGACGACATCGTCGTGCTCACCGTGCTGTTCCTCGCCTCAAGCCGGGGGAAGCCCCGGCCCTGGCAGATCGTCGCTGGCCAGTACCTCGGGTTCATCGCCCTCGTCGTGATCAGCGTGATCGCCGCGCTCGGCCTCACGATCGTCCCGGACGAATGGGTCGGTTTCCTCGGCCTGATCCCGCTCGGCATCGGTATCTGGACGCTTGTCGCCGGCCTGCGCCGCAACGGCGATGACGATGACGACGACGCCAAGATCACCGCGGTTGGAATGTGGGGTGTTGCGGGGATCACGATTGCCAATGGGGCGGACAATATCTCTTTGTACACGCCGATCTTCCGCACCACCGCACCCGGCGACGTCGCCGTCATGATCGTCGTGTTCCTCGTTCTCGTCGCCGTCTGGTGCGCCGCTGGACGGCTGATCGGCACCAACAAGGCTGTCACTGAGGGGCTGGAACGCGTCGAGCACTGGCTCGTCCCGGCCGTGTTCATCGGTCTGGGTCTGTTCATCCTGATCGAATCCGGCGTCATCGTTCGTCTGATTGAGGTCCTCGCATGACGTCGCCCGAGGCAGAAGCTCGCCCGTCCGCTCCGCGGAAATTGTCGCCGGCACAGCGCTGGCAACTCACTGGCGGAGCGCTGCTGATCGCCGCGGTTGTTGTTCTGATCGATCAGGGAACGAAAATGTGGGCGGAAGCAAGCCTCACCGAACGCGAGCGCATCCCCCTGATCGGGCGGCCTGGCTGGTTGCAACTTGCTTACAACCCCGGAGCGGCATTCTCCTTCGGGGAGGGCTACACCTGGGTCTTCGCGCTACTCGCCGTCGCCGCCACCATCGCAGCGATCGTATTCGCACTCCGAGTTCAGCGCCCAGGTTGGGCGATCATCGTCGGCGCGCTCGGCGGAGCTGCAGCATCACACGCAGGCGATCGTCTCTTTCGGGGCCTGGATTCGCCCGCGGACATGTCGTGGACTTCCTCGCCTATGGGAACTGGTTCATCGGGAACATCGCCGACATCGTGATCTTCGCAGCGGCGATCGCGGCGCACTCCTAGTCTCGGCGACCTTCTGCGGCAGCGACTGGACCAGCCCTCCGACGCGCGTGACCTCCGCGGCTTTGGCCGCTTCGTTGCTTTTGACTCGTTGGAAATCGTCCCAACCGAGATAGGACGCCGCGTACGGGGCGGACACGCCGGAGGTGATGCCGAAGCTGGCGAGAGCAACGGCGCTGAGGGCGCGATGTCCGAGCGCCCCGCGCCGGCTGATACGCAGCTTCCAGAAGGAGTCGCGTTCAGCGGGGGTGGGCGCGCACCCGCAGTCCTCGGATGATGCAGCTGCTTCGTTCGCGATGTGGGCGTTCACGCTTTCCCTTCTTTCAGTCGCATGGATAACGTGTTCGCGCGTCCATCGTCTCCTGGGGGGCTGCCGCTTCCGTGGCACCTCGCCACATGTGACTGATTCGCGCTGGGTATGGTCGGCGCGTAACTGCGTCGTCGCTGCGACCCGATGGCCGGGGTCCGTACATCAGTCATGGCGCTGATCCTTCTTTCGGCGCAACTGTCGTGCGACGAGAGCTGTGGCGATGACGCCAACTCCGACCACGCCTACGGCGATGATGAGGGGAATCGCGATGGCTGTGGTTTCGTCCTGGGGTGGGGATGTCGGTGCCGACGACGGCTCTGAGTTTTCCGTTTCACCGCTCGTTGTGGGGGTAGGCGACGGAGTCGACTTACCGGGTTGAGCGCGGGACTCTTCATTTCCGCATGCTGGTTTGTCCCACCCGAATTCGGGGTCCACGCCTGTCGGTGCGTAGGTGAACGTGTAGCTCTCGGAGATGGGGTGCCCATCGCTGGAGACCGCGTTCCAGAGGACGGTGTAGACACCAGGTTTTCCGAGTCTCACCGGAGTGGTGAGGACGTTGCGGTCGATAGTCGAGCACGCGCTCTCGTAGTACAGACCATCGGGGCCTTGGACCTGCGCGAAGCTGGCCTGGCTGAAGTCGATGAGCTCTCCGCTGAAGGTGAGGGCGACGGCGTCGAGCTGTGTCACCGTCTCTTCCGGCGCGGGTACCGCGTCGAGGAGGTTATCGTGCGCCATGGCCGCGGGTGCGGGGGCGACGATGATGCTCAAGGCAATCAGGGTCATGATGCTGCCGGCGAGCCAGGTCGGGCGTCGGGTCGAGGTCACCGCGATGCGTCCTTTCGGGAGGTGTGCGTGGGGAGGGTAACTGAGTTTGTGCGCTGGGGGCGCAGCACCGAGGCTGCGATCAGGGCCGCGAGCAAAGCCGCGATTCCGACGATGATGATTCCTCCGACGCGCTGGTCCTGGAGCGGGGTGGATCCCCAGCTCCGTCCCATGGCGCCGAACCACTCGGCGACGATGAGGTCTGTTCGGGTGATGGTGGCGATGCCGATGAACACCGTCGTCAGAGTCAGAGTGATGAGTGCGGTGAAGGTCCACCGCCGAGATCGCCCGGGAGCGGGCACGGCGCCATTGCGCCGGAAGAGCGAACTGACGAAGAGGCACCCGATAACGAGGAGGTGCGTGATCATCCATTCGCTTCCGAGTTGGTCGTAAAGCGACCATCGGAAGAGGTCCGAGTATGTGATCAGCCACATCGTGGCGGTGAACAGTATGGCGGTGATGATGGGGTTGAGCGCCAGCCGAATTGTTCGGCTGGCGGCAACCCACAGAAGCCATTCGAGAGCTCCGCGGCTGTCGTCGTCCCGAGGATGTATGACGGTGAGTGCGAGCACGAGGGGCGCAGCGGAAACGAGAAGTACCGGTATGACGAGGCCGAGAAGTGCGAAAGAGAGGAAACGCATACTGATCAGAGGTTCGTCGTACACAGCGAGCGGGCCACTGGTGGTCCACACGAGCGCGCCCATCCCGATCACCCAGCCGATGGTGCGCCGCATCGGCCAAGGCTGCCCGAGACGTCTCATGCGCTCCACCCCGGCAAGGTAGAAGAACACCGCGAAACCTCCCACAATCACCCACAGCAGATCAATGCTCCACGCCGTGAACCATCGCTCCGTCGTGAATTCTGGCGGGACTGGGGCGTCGGTGAGGATCTCCGCGGCCGTGGTCTGAGGAATCGTGATCGTGTCCGCGGGTGCGGCTGTTCGGGCAAGGGCCGCGGCGGCGCCGCTTGCGATACCCATGAATGCCAGCTCGACGCACACGAACATCCAGAAGGTGTTGCGGCCCTCGCCCGCTTTTGCGATGAGTCGACCGCGGTAGGCGGCTCCGAGGATGCCCATCACCACCAGCGCGAGGATCTTTGCGAGCAGGATCAGCCCATACGGCGTGACGAGGTCGTCCCATCGTCCGAGGGCAGTGAGCGCCCGGGCATACCCCGATACGGCGACGACGACGAAGGCGATGAGTGCCAACGTCGAGTACCGTCGGAGTATGTCCTCGAGGGTGGACGATGGAAGGCCCGGACGGATCACGATGAGCAATGTGAGCCCGCCGAGCCACACCGCCGCCGAAACGATATGCAGGGTGAGAGACATGACTGCCGCGTCGTGGTTGGCCAGTTCCCCGGAGTGCCCCTGAGTGGACATCGGAATCAGGCTGATGATCGCGAGCATCGTTGTGACGAGCACGGCACCGTAGCCGCGCACCGCGAATGCGAGCACGGTCACGACCGACGCGAAGATGGCGGTGATGAGCCAAGATCTTCCAAGCTCGGTGTCGAGGAGGAAACGGCCCAGTTGTGCGCCGAACTCTGCCTCCAGGCTCACCTTCGGGTTGAACGAGGACAGGAAGGTGAGGAAGGTGACCGTCCCGCTCGCGACGGTAAGAATTGCGGCACCCGCCGAGGCAAGATTGAGCGCGGTGAGGAAGGGCTTCGTGCCGGATGCGAGAGCGAACAGCGCGAACACGAGTGGTCCTACCATTGCAGCGCCAGAGAGGTTGACGAGTAGTTTCGCGACCGGGAGGCCCCAGCGAACCACCGCGCCGGGGTCGCTGGTCAGCCTCGGTGCAGCTCCTCCGCCGATCACCAGCCCGATGACGACGGCGACGATTGCAGAGACGACGAAAATCGTCAGCCCGGCGACGCGGAGAATAGGAGGCGTCACGGTGTCGCTCCCTCCGTCGAAGAGGTTTCTTCGTCAGGGTCTTTCGTGATCGGTTCTGTGCACGCATCGTTCTTCGGAAGCTGCTGAATCGCTCCGGCAAGTGCTTGGAGAACGGCGTCGGCCGACAACGTCGTCGTGTCCACATACACTTGCGCTGCGGGCTCCCGCCCGTAGGTCGTCAACCGTAGATTTGGTGTCTCCGCTTCGTCCACGATCCAATCGACGCCCCCCAAACTCACACATTGCAGCGTGGTGGGAGCCGGTGAGTCCAGCCCGCAGGTGAGCAGCACGCTGGTGGGACTTCCCCATGCGCCAGTGGCTTGCGCGTCCGTCCACACCCGCGCCTGATCACCGATAGAGTCGGGTAGCCGGGCCGTGACCTCCGCGCACAACGGATCGTTCGCTTTCGGAGCCGCCTCGAGATGCACGGTGGGAGCGCACCCGCTGAGCAGAAGCAGCGCGCCGAACGCCGCACCAAGCGAGAGCGATTTTGTCTTCACAGCGTGTTCCCTTCGTGAAAACGGAAATCCTCGCCCGCTCGCTGCTGACGAGTAGCGGTGGTGACGAGCAGCATCAATACGGTTCCCATGCTCAACGCCCACCCGATCCACGGCATAAGAACCACCGCTGGCGTGGTCCCGGTATAGAGGGGCACTTCGGTGACGTTTGCGCCTTGCGTGTTCACCGCGAGCTCTGCAAGTGGGGTCCCATCAGGGCGGATGACCTGGCTCGTGCCGGTCGTCGACACGTTCACGATGCTTCTTCCGGTTTCGATGGCGCGCATACGCGCAATAGCGAGCTGCTGGAGGTTCTCATCTGTGCCTCTGAAGTCGGCGTTGTTCGTCTGGAACACGTACAGTTGTGCGCCCTTCGCCGCGCTGTCCTCAATGACGTTGTCGTAGATGACGTCGAAACAGATCGCCAGACCGACGGGAACACCGCCGACGTTCACGAGGGGCGTGTTTGAGCCAGGCGTGTACTCGCGCTGAATGAGTCCGATGAGGTCAGGAGCGATGGCCTCGTAGAACCAACGGTCCGGGACGTATTCGCCGAAAGGCACGGGGTTGGCTTTGTCGTGGATCTGCTGCGGTCCGGCGCTCGTCCACAGGATCGACGTATTGAAAGTATCGTCGCCGCGCACGGTCGCCGCATTCACCAACACCGGAGCGCCGGCGTCTGCTACGAGTCGGTCAAGCCGGTCGGTGACGTCTGCATCCTGGAAAGGATCCGCGTCGACTGCGCCTTCTGGCCAGACGAGAAGATCCATCCCCCGACCGAGGAGAGGAGCTGTCGCCCCTTCCTGAGCCCGCATGATGTCGCCGGGTGCTTTGGTGTCGAAGTAGCCGCTTGGTCCGTTTCCTTGCACCCATCCGACACGTATGGCACCTGCCTGCGTAGTGGGGAACAGGGGGGCGAGCGCGGTGGCAGTGAGAGCGAGAACTGCGACTGCTCCCGGTCGCCGTCGTCGATGAGCGAGTGCGTCCAAGCTGCTCGCGCAGATGAGGACCGTCAGGAAGGAGAGCCCGGTAGTTCCCACCCAGGAGGCGGCTTCCGCGAACGGGCTTTGAGTAAGGGTGAATCCGATCCGCGCCCAGGGGAACCCCGTGTAAGGGAAAGTTCCCATCACGGTTTCGCGCAGCACCCACACGCCTGCGATGAGCGCAGGCGTGATCATGGAATATCCGCACCGCGAGCGGCTGGTCATCACCCTATATGCGAGCGCAATCAGCATCCCACCGGCACCAAAGAGCAGCGATTCCAGTCCGGCCAACGCCACCCAGGGGATGGGGCCGAGAAATCGTGAGACCCAGACGAGGTGGGTGAAATAGAACGCGGCCCCGTAGACGAGGGCAACCAAGAACGCCGCGGGTAGCGAACGCCCGCGCAGTGTCCACAGGCCGATCGTCACACTCGCAAAGGCCACGGGCCACCAGCCGAGCTCCGGGTACGCAAGATCCAGCGCGGCGCCGGCGATAGCGGACGCGACTATCGCAACGGGCAACGGTACTGCCGTCGACATGGTGCGTGGATCGAACCCGATGTGACGACTACACCTCCTGCGGGAGGCGATTGGGCGCCTCACGACTGCATCAACGTTGAGGGTCATCAGAGTTCAGTTTGCTGAGGTAGGAGTTATACGCGTCGAGCTCTGAGTTCCCATGCAGATCGACGTACCGGTCTGCAGCAGCAGCAGCGGCCGTGTCGCTGCGGAACCAGCGGTGCATCACGTACACCAGCATCAGCACCGTGGGCGCTTCGCCATACGACCAAGCCAGCGCGCCGGCAAGCTGTTGATCTTCGAGGGGGTCGACGCCCAGGGCCTCCGTGGGTGCGACGAACGAACCGACCAGGATCGTGCTGGCCATCATGAGAAACACTCCGAAAAACGCGTGGAGTGCGGCTTCGGCGAACACATCGAGTGCCCGCGCTCCGTGACCCAACCTCACCGGGAGTGGATCCGAAGACAGGATCGGAATGGTGAACAGCACGCCGGCGAGGAGGAACGCCAACTCGAGCATGACGTGGCCGGCAGGCAGGGCGAGGATGACGTCCGCCGAGCCCGCGAGGTAGAGGCCGTAGAAGGCGAACAGGTAGAGGGGAACCGTGCACCACGGGCTGAGCAACCACCTGGCGGCGCGACTCCGAAGACCGGTATGCGCTGCCGTGAGGATCATCCGGCCGGCTCCACGGTGCGGTGTCGCTCGGAGGAGAAGAGTGCCCGGCGAGCCCAGAACCAGCAACGGCGGCACCGTCATCATCAGGGTCAGCTGCTGGAACATGAACACAGAGACAAGGACTTCTCCGTACGCCTCTACCCCAAGGCCAGTGACTGCCGCCAGGAGAACACATCCGAGAAGAAAGCTGACGGTCCGCCAGACGGACCAGCGCCGACCATGCATCCATAGGCGGACCGCTCCGACGAGATAGAGGGCCGCAAGGACTCCGGCGATGACGGGCAACACAGGAATGGTCAGATCCGCCGGCGCGAGCAAGGACTGCAGCGTTGGCGGAGTGTCGGGGATCGCGCCGCTCACAAGCATGGTGTTGACGCGAGGTTCCCGCAGATCATTTCCGGATCACCTTGATCGTCGCCCCCGCCGCCAGGAAGACCACAGCGGCGACGGGCTGAGCTATCTCCCACACGACACCGGAGAAGGGGAAGGGCATCACCGGATTCCAGAGCACAGCCACCGCGACGAAGATCGGTACCCACCACCAATGACGGGCCTGCACGGCGAACCATGCGATGATCAGCCCGAAAATCGACGCAACAAACAGGACGAGTGGCGCCCAGCCCGCCTGGACGAGCAAAGGCGCGAGAAACAGGATGGCGGCAGCGACGAGGCTGGGGGCGAGAGCATTGCGCTGATAGGTGGAGGGAACACGTTGTTTGGGGCTCATGGGCGGGCCATCTCTTCGGCTGGTGCGGGATCTGTGGATTCGGGGCGAGAAGGCGAGGAGTGTCGGCGACTGGCGCGCAGACCCGCGATCACAAGGAACACGGCGCCGATACCCAGGGCGACATCGGCCAGATTTCCGATGAAGAGGTTTCCGTAGGCGAGGAAGTCGGTGACGTGTCCGATTCCGAACGACGGGGGAGAGAAGAGGCGATCGATGAGGTTGCCGATCGCGCCTCCCACGATGAAACCGAAGCCGACTGCTGACCATGCGTTTTGGGTTCGCGTAGCGGCTCCCACGAGCAGAGTGGTCGCGATGACGCCGACGACAGTGATGACCCAGGTCGCATCTTCGCCCAACGAGAAGATCGCCCCCGGGTTGAACGCCAATTGAAGACCGAGCCAATCGCCGACCAGGGGTATGCGCTGATCCTGGCTCAATGAGCTCAGAGCGAGGGCCTTGGTTCCCTGATCGACCAAAGTGACGATCGCGGCGATGATCAACACCACGGCGAACCTTCGTGCCCGGTCACGCATCGTGACCCCCCTCCCCAGCCGCCGTATCTCTAGAAGCCTGGGCACGGTCTTGCTGGTGGCGCCGGCGTCCGGCCAGAATCACTCCGACGACGCCGAACCCGAGAATCACTGCCAGGCCGCCGACGAAGAACACGGGCAGCATCTCGGACTCTGCTCCGCCTGATGGTGTGCCACCGTATGTCTGCCTGGCAGGAGCGGGCTCTGGCTCCTCCGTAGTGTTGTCGGATTCTTCCGGGCTGGGACTGGGATTGGGGCTCGGCGTTGCGGGTGGCGCGGTTTTCGTACTCGGTCCGGGCTGTCCGACGGTGTACGAGAACTGCCCGCTGATCGGATGCCCGTCCCCAGAGACTGTCTTCCAGCGCACTGTGAACAGACCAACGGCGGCTTCCGGGGAGAGATGCTGAGTGATCGATTGACCGCTCACCGTCGGCGAATCGACAGCAACGTCTTCTCCGCCTTCATCAAGGACCTCGATGATCGTCGTGCCGGCCTCGTTGTTGAGGGTTCCCGTGAACATCAGTGAGATCTCATCAGGCGAGCCGCTGATGGTCGAGTCGGCAACGGGGTACGACGAGTCGAAGTTGTCGTCAGCGACAGCGACCGTCGGGGTGGCGACGACGACTGCTCCTGACAACAGCACGGCGGATAAGACAATGGCGGTGCGTCTGGGGAGGTTCTTATGCATGGGTGTCGTGCTCTCCGGGATGCGATTCGGGTTCGATCTGGAAAGTGGAGTGCTCGATGCTGACGGCGAAGTGCTCGCTGACGCACTCCTGAAGAGTTGTCAGCAACGCCGCGGAGGTCTCCATGGTGACGGTGTCGTCGACCACGACGTGGGCACTGAGGGTGGGGAGGTCCGTTGAGACCTGAGTCGCGTGCAGATCATGCACCGCGACCACGTGCGGAAGGGCAAGGATGTGGCGGCGGACATCGTCCAGATCGAGACCCGGGGGTGTCGATTCCAACAGCACACGTCCGGATGCTCGCAACAGGATGAGCGTGCGAGGGATGATGAGCAGGGCGATCAAGATACCGGCGACGGCATCGGCCTGATACCAGCCGAAAGCGGCGATGAGGATCGCGCTGGCGATCACGCCTACGGAGCCGAGGGCGTCGTTGACGACCTCGAGGAATGCGGCGCGCATGTTGAGATTGCGTCCGCGGCCGCTGAACAGGACGAGCATGGATGCGATGTTGGCGACCAGGCCGACGATACCGAAGAACAGCAGGCTTCCTGACGCGATCTCTGGGGGTTCGAAGAGCCGCCGTATACCTTCGACGAGCGCGAAGATGCCGACCCCGAGGAGCAGCGCTGCTTGGGCGAGTGCTCCGAGAACCTCGGTCCTTTGCAGGCCAAAGGTGTACTTGGGGGTGGGAGGGCGATTCATGAGATGCGCCGCGGTGACGGCCATAGCCAACCCGGTGACATCGGTGAGCATGTGCGCCGCATCGACGAGTAGTGCGAGGCTGCCGGTGATGATCGCCCCGATCACCTCGATGACGAAGACCGAGGAGGTGATCGCGAAAGCGATGATCAGACGATTGCGGGGAGTGGCGTCACCCACTCCGTGCGAGTGCCCTGCTTCTGTCATGGTGATCCTTTCAGGGGCGGTCGATGATGTTGGGGGCGACGATGGCAGCATCACTCCATGCCCCCGGAATCGTGTCTGCGCCGGTTCGGGAGTACTTCGGGATGCCGACCGTGAACAGTCCGGGAATATGCGTGTTGGCTTGTGTCCGAGCACCGGTGGGTTCCGGGGCGGGTAGCCACTTGTCGCCGGGTTCGTAGCCGGTAGCGAGGATCATGGAGTGCGGCTGCATCGTCGACTCATCGGCAAATGTCACGACGGCTCCGTCGGCCTCCACGACGGGGGGCGCGTGGCTCACGCCGGCCAGAGCGGTGGGCGCGGGGCCGGAACGAATCGAGTGGTTGCGGCGCAGCCTCGGCCAGATGGACCATCGCGCTGACGGCCGCGGTCGTTCTGTTCGGGTGGATAGAGTGACATCTCGCGAGTGAGCGAGTTCTTCGGCGATCTGTACGCCGCTGAACCCTCCGCCGACCACCAACACGGTCCCCGAAGGGATCTGGCCCGGGTGTAGGTACTGACTGGAATGTAGAACCGTTCCGGGTGCCGACAGATTCTGGCGCCAGGTAGGGACTCGGGGCACTGCCGCAGATCCTGTGGCACAGACAACGTTTCGCGTTTGCACGTCCCCGATGGACGTCGAAAGGTGCAACGTGGATCCGTCTCCGCGGCGTTCCACCTCGAGAGCGCGAACGCCCCAGAGAGGTTTCACGCCGAGCGTCTTCTCTACAGAAGCCAGGTAGTCGCTCATCTCGCGACCGCCTGGATGACGGCGATTGTCCCCGGGAAAGGGGAACCCGGGGAGAGTGCTGTTGCGAGCATCGCTGAGAAGCCTCATCGAGTGCCAACGGGTTGCCCAGCTTCGTTGACCGGTCGGCGCGGAATCGATGATGACGAAGTCTTTCTGTGCCTCCAGCCCATAGGACGACAGCGCGGACGCCATCGCCAATCCAGATTGGCCGGCCCCGACGATAATCGCTCGGCGATGCGATAACGAACGCACCATCACTGCGTCCCGTTCACCGCAGCTTCGATGCCGTCCTCGAGGTCCGTCCACTTCTCCAATACGACCTGCTCCCCGTCGATGAAGAACGTCGGAGTGCTGCTGACGCCGAGTCGCTCGCCCTCATCAACGTCGAACTCCACTCGTTGTGCGGTCGCCGGATCCGCGACCGCTTCATCGAAAGCAGCCATATCCAACCCGAGCTCCACAGCGAAACCCCGGAACAGGTTCGCACGCGACTCCTGAGCCTCACCCCACTGGGCCTGTGTTTGGAACAAGCGGTGGTACATGTCTTCCAGCCGTCCCTGCTGGGCCGCCGCTTCTGCCGCGATCGCAGCGTTCTTCGAGTTGAAGTGGCCAGGCAACGGGAAATACCGGATGACGTAGGTGATCTCCCCATCAAACTTCTCACGAAGGTCCTCGACCAGCGGGTAGAAGGCGCCACACGCCTCGCACTCAAAATCGAGGAACTCGACCACGGTGACCGCTGCGTCGCCGCCATCGTCGAGCACATGTGAATTCTCTCGCACCACCTGAGGGCCGTCGTTGCCTTCTGTCTCGGGCGCGGAGGCCCGATTCTCACTGAGAAGGACGTACACCAGCGCGACGACAAGGAGGACAACGACGAGACCCACCGTGACGAGGATCGCCTTTTGAGACGCTTTCATTTCTCTCCAACCACAACACAGCACAACGAACGTGAACCCCACCGAATGTGAAGCGCCATCGTGAGATGGCTGATCGATGTCAGGTGCGCGACAGAGAGAGTTGCGTGAGGGAAAGAGTTCGTGCAAACGGGCGGTCGGGTGCGGCCCTCATCTCGGGCATGCGCGGAAGTCGCTCGCGATTTCCGTTCGGCACGCGATTTACGAAGGCTCGAGCGACGATGAGGATCAGGAAGGAGCAGACGAGGCCAAACACGCACCCTGTAAGGCCGATCAGTGCGTTCGCGGAGGCGCCGTCTATCAGGAGCCGTTCCGATGAGGCGCCACCAGAACCATGCGTCGACGAGCCAACCGCACCATAGCTCGTAAGCTCGGTTTCCATCGATGCAGTCGAGGTAGCAGTGAGATATGGAGAGGCGTCCGCGTCGCGATGACCACCGGACCATGCTCCGACAATCAAGAGCAGGGCCAACCCAAGGCCTGTAATGATCTTCGTTATCAGGAGCTTGTCAACAGACGCCGCCTGGTTACGAGACCGGCCAGACGTGATCATTTCACGAGGATGTTACCAGCCTCGACAATCAAACCGTACGGGTACGCACCCTCGTGGACGAGGCCTCCTGGACTAGTACCTACTAGGGCCCTCCATGACTGACACCACCACCAAGCGCTCCGTCCTCTTCGTCGGTGTCCACAACGCCGGACGCTCGCAGATGGCGGCCGGATGTCTCCGCGACATCGCAGGCGACCGCGTCGAGGTCCGCTCGGCGGGATCCATGCCCGCCGAGCGGTCCAACCCGACTGCTGACGAGGCGATGGGCGTGCTCGGAATCGACAGCACAGCCGAGCAGCCCAAAAGTGCTGACAACCGAAGCCGTGCAGGCGTCTGACGTCGTCATCAGTATGGGATGCGGCGAGGCCTGTCCGTTCTTTCTTGGCAAGCGCTACGAGGACTGGAAGCTGGACGACCCAGCGCGCCAGGGTATCGACGCCGTCCGTTCGAACTGCGACGACATCCGCGCACGCATCGAACAACTCGAGAGTGAACTCACCTGATCTCGTGGGCGGGATGGCAATCCGGTGGTGCATCGTCAGGAATGTGTCACCGCAAAGCGCGTAGAGAATCCGACGCCGTCCCCGTCCGAGTGACATCTAGCGTCATCTCACCGCGCTTCCGACATTATCGCGGCCGATGCACTCGTTCTCAGTGGGGTGTCCGACTGAACGGACATCCGGACGGGTGCAGCGGGGGGCTCCAGCGCACAAGACGCAGAACCTCTGATGTTTATCTGATGTACTCTGGTCTCATGAGCACCGCGACTTTCACCGATCTCCTCCGTAAGCCGAAGGATGTCCTTGCCCACATCGACGAGGGCCAGGTGCGTATCACTCGTCGGGATGGCGATGACCTGGTTATCCTTCGTGGCCACGACCTCGACACGCTCGAGCTTGGCGTGAAGCTCTCCAGTGAACTGCTCCGCGCTATCGGGCGGAACAGGGGCGATGTCGGCGCTGCGCTGCGGGAGCTCTTCGCGTGGACGAGTGAGTTCGATGAGGGCGAGCTGGCCACTTACGCGAGCGAAATTGAGCGGCTGGTTTACTCCGCCAGCGAGTTGGGCACGTTTGAACGCCTGCTGCGTGCTCAGCACGAGTGGCGGGAGACTGCTGCGGCTTACGCCATGGGTGCGCAGCCGGCTAAGCCGATCGATCTGACGGAGACGTCTGCGCGGGTCGAGCGCCCGTAATGGCGGGAAGGCGGGGATCGTCGGTTCCGCGACCGACAAGGGTCAGCGAGTACGAGATCGTCTTCGGCGACGTCGCGGCGGAGCGCGGGTGGCGCGACCTTCGCGCGACCGCGAAGAACGCCCTCGCGGATGCCTGGGACTACCTGACCGCTCACCCGACGCGGTTCGACAGCTCGCGCTGCTACCAGCTGAAGGGCAACCTATCTACAGCGGTGGTGGGCGGGAGGACCCTGCCCGTCTGGCAGTACAAGGTCACGGACGGCGCGAGGCTTCGCTACGCGGTCGACGCTCCCCAGCCGAAGGGCAAGAAGCCGGGACGGGTGATACTCATCGAGGCATCCCCGTCGCATCCGAACGACACGGACTCGTCGAAGAACTTCCGGTAGGCGCGATCCTGAGTGAAGCTCGGCACGTTCCAGGAGGTGGTGGACAAGGCGCCACGCCTCGATGCAGTGTCCAGTGGAGTCGCCATCGCTATAGTTCAGTGTCCCGTGTATAGTCATCGTGTGCTGACTATTGCTTCTCGTCTCGATGTGATGAACCGGCTGGGTCGGGCGATGGCCGACCCGACGCGTTCGAGGATCCTGCTGTCGCTGCTGGATGCCCCGGGTTATCCGGCCGAGCTCGCCCGTGATCTTGAACTGAGCCGCACGAACGTGTCGAACCATCTCACCTGTCTTCGGGGCTGTGGACTGGTGATCGCGACGCCGGAGGGTCGTCGCACGCGGTACGAGATCGCAGATCCGCACCTGACGGTGGGCCTGCGGCATCTTCTCGACGCGGTTGTGGCGGTCGATGAAGGCGTGCCGTGCGTTGACGAGAAGTGCGAGTGCTGCGCATGAGCGCGGAGTGCTGCGGCGACGACGAGCCGCGGAAGACAGGCACCATCCACCGCGTCGAGTTGTCGCTACCGCAGGGGGGAGACGGCTGCTGCGGCCCAGAGGTCGTGCAGGCGGCGGCGGGCGTATCTGCTCATGATGACGGCGATGCGTGCTGCGGCCCCGCCCTGCCACCAGCCGCCGGCGCCGATCACGAGTTCGAGGTGCGTCCACCGTGGTGGCGGGACATCGCTCTACTGCCGTCGGCGCTGTCCGGTGTGTTCCTACTCGCCGGGTACGCGTTCGAGTGGACGGGCCTGGAGATTGCCGCACTGGTGCTGCAGTGGGCAGCTCTGCTCGCTGGCGCGTACACGTTCGTTCCCGGTGCGATCCGGCGCGTGATCCGTGGCCGGCTCGGTGTCGGTCTGCTGATGACGATCGCTGCTGTCGGCGCCGTCCTGCTCGGGCACGTCGGTGAAGCAGCGACCCTGGCGTTCCTGTTCTCCCTCGCTGAGGCGCTGGAGGACCGAGCGATGGACCGCGCTAAGGAGGGCCTGCGCGCACTGCTGTCACTGATCCCGGAGACGGTGCGCGTCTCACGGCTCAGTGGCGACATCACGGTCCCTGCTGCCGATGTGCGCGAGCTCGACATCCTCGTCGTCGGAGCGGGCGAGCGTGTGGCGACCGACGGTGTCGTCGTCGAGGGACGCTCCAGCCTGGACACATCGGCGATCACCGGGGAGTCCATCCCGGTCGAGGTCGGGCCCGGCGACGTGGTCGCGGCAGGTTCGGTGAACGGGTCGGCGACGTTGCGGATCGAGGCGACCGCGGATGGCCGCGACAACTCCCTCACGCAGATCGTCTCGCTGGTGGAGCAGGCCCACGCCCGCAAGGGCGATCGGGCACGACTAGCGGATCGGATCGCGCGCCCGCTGGTTCCCGTCGTCCTGATCGCCGCGGCGCTCGTCGCGCTGTTCGGCTTCGTCGTCGGTGACCCCTGGACCTGGATCGAGCGGGCACTGGTGGTCCTGGTCGCGGCGTCCCCGTGCGCGCTGGCGATCGCGGTGCCGGTCACCGTGATCAGCGCCATCGGCTCCGCGTCGAAGTTCGGCGTGGTGATCAAGTCCGGGGAGGCGTTCGAGCAGCTCGGCACGATCCGCGCCGTCGCGCTGGACAAGACCGGGACGCTCACCCGCAACGAACCCGCGGTGGTCGACGTCCGACCCGCCGACGGGACCAATCGCGACGACCTGCTCGCCTGGGCTGCCGCCATCGAGGCGACCAGCACGCACCCCTTGGCCGCCGCGATCACCGCGGCATCCCCGAAGGCGCTGTCCGCCATCGATGTCGTGGAAGAAGCCGGCCACGGCATCGCCGGCCGCGTCGACGGCACACTCATCCGCGTCGGGAACGCGCGCTGGCTTGACCCGGCCGTGCTCAGCACCGCCGCCGAAGGGATGGCTGCGGAGGGCATGACCGTGGTCGTCGTCGAAGCCGACGGCGCTGTCGCCGGGCTCATCGGCATCCGTGACGAACTGCGCCCGGAGTCGGCCGAGACCGTGCGGATGCTCCACAGTCAGGGCATCGAGACCGTCATGCTCACCGGCGACAACGAACGCACCGCCCGCGCCATCGCCGCCCAGGCAGGCATCGACGATGTGCGGGCCGAGCAGCTGCCCGCCGACAAGGCCCACGCGATCGAATCCCTGACCACCGTCCGCCCGACGGCCATGGTCGGGGACGGCATCAACGACGCCCCAGCACTAGCGACCGCCACGGTCGGCATCGCCATGGGACTGAAAGGTTCGGCGGCCGCCATTGAGTCCGCCGATGTCGCGTTCACCGGCCACGACCTCCGCCTCATCCCCGGCGCGCTCGCGCACGCGCGCCGCGGGCGACGCATCATGACCGCGAACATCGCCCTGGCCCTCGCCATCATCATCGTGCTCTTCCCGCTGGCGCTGTTCGGCGTTCTCGGTCTGGCCGGTGTCGTCCTGGTACACGAGATCGCCGAGGTCGTCGTCATCCTCAACGGCGTCCGTGCAGCCCGACGCCCCGCTGCTCTCCGAGAGCTAGCGCCGGCACCCGAGCCCGCACGCGCCTGACCAACCCTGCGGTGATATCGCCGTCCGAGCTGGAGCCATCCTTCGTGAAGACCCCCGTCAAAGTCAGCCTCATCACCGGTGCCGTCGTTATCGTCCTCGTGATCGCAGCTCTGGTCGTGGTCATGCTGACCCGGCCCGCTGCTCCCGACCCTTCCGGCTCGGCGGGCGCACTGCCCGGCGCCCGGACTGACTCGCACGTCCTGGACGACGCCGGCCCGGATGCGCCGACGCTGGTGGAGTTTCTCGACTTCGAGTGCGAAGCCTGCGGAGCGTTCTACCCGGTGGTCGAACAGATCCGCGCCGACTATGAGGGCGAGATCAACTACGTCGTGCGGTACTTCCCATTGCCCGGACACTTCAACTCCATGAACGCCGCCCTCGCCGCCGAAGCGGCAGCTCAACAGGGCAAGTTCGAGGAGATGTACGCTCGCCTGTTCGAGACCCAGGCTCAGAGGGGCGAGCAGCAGACCTCTCACACCCAGTTGTTCCGGACGTTCGCCGAAGACCTAGGCCTCGACATGGACTCGTACGACGAAGCAATCGCCGACCCCGCCACCAAGGAAAGAGTCGAAGCAGACCGCAACGACGGCCAGTATCTCAACGTCAGTGGCACGCCGACCTTCTTCCTCGACGGCGAGAAGCTCGAGCTCACCCAGCTCAGGGACCTCACGGATGCCCTCGACGAGGCCGTCGCTCGCTGACACTATCGAGCGTGCGCGAGGCCCGCCTCAGCGGACAGACTTTGAATCAGAGGATTTCGTCGACCAACCTCTCGATGCGTGCCCGGATCTCGTCTCGGATCGGGCGAACAGCCTCGATGCCCTGACCGGCAGGATCGTCGAGCTTCCAATCCTCGTAGCGCTTGCCAGGGAAGAACGGGCAGGCGTCGCCGCATCCCATGGTGATCACGACGTCGGAGGCCTGCACGGCTTCGGTGGTGAGGATCTTGGGCTGCTCGGCGGTGATGTCGATGCCCAGTTCCTTCATCGCTTCCACGGCGATGGGGTTGATCTGGTCGGCCGGCATGGAGCCGGCGGAGCGGACCTCGATGCGGTCGCCGGCGATGTCGCGGAGGAACCCGGCAGCCATCTGGGAGCGGCCGGCGTTGTGCACGCAGACGAAGAGGACGGAGGGCTTGGTGGTGTCGGTCATGAGGGCTCCTGTGGGTGGTGGTCAGTGCGTGAGCTCATCGACGAGGGCGCGGACGCGGTCCTCGATGTCGTCGCGGATGGCTTCGACGCCCTCGCGGGATGCGAGGGCAGGGTCGCCGACGGCCCAGTCGTCGTAGCGGACGCCGGGGATGATCGGGCAGACGTCGCCGCAGCCCATCGTGATCACCACGTCGGCGGCACGGACGGCATCGTCGGTGAGGGGCTTGGGGAAGCGTTCGGCGGCCAGGTCGCCTTCGATCTCGGCGAGGATCGAGCGGACGTGCGGATGGATGACGTCCGCGGGAGCAGATCCTGCCGAGCGGGCGACAACCCTGCCGGCGGCGAGCTTGTTGACAAGCGCGGCAGCGAGCTGCGAACGCCCCGCATTGGCCACGCAGACGAACAACACCTGGGGTACAGCGGAGTCGCGGTCGCGCGTGAGGTCGGCGAGTCGCTGACGTGCGAAGCGTTCGGTGAGCGGGACAAGCGCTCCCGTGACTATTGCCGTGCGGGCGAGTGACGTGTACGACTCACGAACGATGCCCAGCACGGTCTCCGGGGCGAGCTCGGGGACCTCGGCGGCGAGCTCATCGGCGAGGTGGGTGATCCGCGCATCGAACTCGGGGTGGCCGGCGCGGCCTTCGGCGTCGCCGTCTTCGCCGGGCGCCGTCATGGTCGCAGGCGCGAAGGAGTCCAGCAGAGCGGTGACGGCGCCCCGGCGGCTGGGGTTGATGCGGTACCAGACCCAGGTGCCGCGCCGTTCGGAGGTGAGCACGTCGACGCCCTTGAGGACCTTCAGATGGTGCGACACGGTGGGCTGTGAGACGTGTGCGAGCTCGGCGAGATCGCACACGCAGGACTCGCCTCGCGGATCGGAAGCGATCGCGGAGAGCATGCGCAGGCGCAGCGGATCCGACAGAGCCTTTAAGGTCGCGGCGACGGTGGACGCCGCCTCGTGGCCGATGGCGTGGGTAGCGACCGGGCTGCAGCTGTCGACGGCGTCGGTGAGCGTGACGTTCATGAGGTGATCCTTTCGCCGGTGTAGGGATCGGTGTGGAACCAAGCGCGCGCCGCCCAGAGGGAGACGTAGACGAGTCCAACGAGGACGGGCACCTCGATGAGAGGGCCGACGACGCCCGCCAGAGCCTGCCCGGAGGCGGCGCCGAAGGTGCCGATGGCGACGGCGATGGCGAGTTCGAAGTTGTTCCCGGCCGCGGTGAAGGCCAGCGTGGTGGAGCGGGCGTAGTTCAGGCCCAGGCTCTTGCCGAGCAGGAGCCCTGCGAACCACATCAGCCCGAAGTAGACCAGCAGTGGCAGCGCGATCCGCGCGACGTCCAGCGGGTTGGCCAGGACCGCATCGCCCTGCAGCGCGAACAGCAGCACGATGGTGAACAGCAGCCCGTACAGCGCCCAGGGGCCGATCACGGGGAGGAACTTCTCCTCGTACCAGGCGCGGCCGCGACGCTTCTCGCCGATCCAGCGGGAAGCGAAGCCGGCGACGAGTGGCACGCCGAGGAAGACCAGCACGTTCAGGGCGATCTGCCAGACCGAGATCTCCAACCCCTGAGTGTCCAGACCCAGCCAGCCGGGCAGGACGGTGAGGTAGAACCAGCCCAGCAGTGAGAAGGCGACCACCTGGAAGACAGAGTTGATCGCGACGAGTACGGCGGTCGCTTCCCGATCGCCGCAGGCGAGGTCGTTCCAGATGACGACCATCGCGATGCAGCGGGCGAGACCGACGATGATCAGCCCCGTGCGGTACTCGGGCAGATCTGGCAGGAAGATCCAGGCGAGGGCGAACATGACCGCAGGGCCGACGAGCCAGTTCAGCACCAGCGAAGACACGAGGAGCTTCTTGTCGCCGGTGACGGCCGCGATCTTGTCGTAGCGGACCTTCGCGAGCACCGGGTACATCATCACCAGCAGCCCGAGCCCGATGGGCACCGAGATGCCGCCGACCTCGAGGTGGCCGAGCAGGTCCGACAGAGCGGGGACGAATCGGCCGAGGAGAAGTCCTGCGACCATGGCGAGCCCGATCCACAGTGGCAGCCACTTGTCGAGGGTGGACAGACGCCGGACGGCGGCGGGAGCGGAAGCTGCGGTTGCGGTGGTCATGCGAGCAGCGCCTCGATCTTCTCGGCGATGACGGGCTTCGGGTGCGCGCCGATGAGGATGTCCGTGCCGGTGCCGTCGCGGAAGAAGCCGAGGGTGGGGATCGACGTGACGCCAGCGGCGGTCACGGTCTCGGGATTCCGATCCGCATCGACCTTGACGATCTTCACTCGTCCGTCGTACTCGGCGGCGAGCTGCTCAAGAAGCGGAGCGACCTGGCGGCACGGACCGCACCAGGTGGCCCAGATGTCGACGACGACAGGGATGTCGGAGTCGAGAACTTCGTCCTCGAACGTGGCGTCGGTGACGGCGGTGAGCGTGCTCATGCGAAGACCTCCTCGGCCTCGATCGGAGCGGCCGGGTCGTTCTCGAGGTTCGAGAGGTAGTGCTGGGCGTCCTGAGCGGCGGCGCAGCCGGTGCCGGCGGCGGTGATCGCCTGCCGGTAGGTGTGATCGACCAGATCGCCGGCCGCGAACACCCCGGGGATGTTCGTGCGGGTGGAAGGATGATCCACTCGGACGAACCCGCCTGCGTCGGTGACGACCTGTCCTGTGACCAACTCCGAGCGGGGGTCGTGGCCGATCGCGACGAAGACACCGGTCGCCGCCAGCTCGCGCTCGGTGCCGGTGACGGTGTCACGGAGGGTGACGGATTCGAGCTTCTCGTCGCCGTTCAGCCGGGCGATCTCGCTGTTCCATGCCACCTCGATCTTCGGGTGGTCAAGCACGCGCTGCGCCATGATCTTCGAAGCGCGGACCTCGCCGCGACGGTGCACGACGGTCACCTTGCATGCGAAACGGGTGAGAAACAGGGCCTCCTCCATCGCGGAGTCCCCGCCGCCGACGACGACGATCTCCTGCTCGCGGAAGAAGAACCCATCGCAGGTGGCGCACCAGGACACGCCTCGGCCGGTGAGTCGCTCCTCATCCGGCAACCCGAGCTTGCGATAGGCGGAGCCCATGGTGAGGATCACCGCACGCGCACGGAACGTCTCACCCGCGCCAGTCACGATGGCCTTGATCGGTCCGTCGAGGTCGACGCTGACTGCGTCGTCGAGGAGGATGCGGGCGCCGAACCGCTCGGCCTGCTGACGCATCGACTCCATCAACTCCGGTCCGTTGACGGCGTCGACGAACCCAGGGAAGTTCTCCACCTCGGTCGTCGTCATCAGCGCACCACCGGTGGTCACCGAACCGGCGATAACGACCGGGGCGAGGTTTGCCCGGGCCGCGTAGATCGCGGCGGTGAAGCCTGCGGGGCCCGATCCGATGATGACCAGCTCAATCTGTTGATTCGACATGAATCTATATTGACATTCTTCAAAGTAAGGCGCAATCGGCGGCGAGACAGTTCACGGACACTGCACCTGGATGCCAAGAAGCGACCTCCCAATCGGGAAGTCGCCCTCTCGTGGGTCGGTCAGACTGCGCCGACGGGCCTTGCGCCGATCTGCGCAGTACGGATGGCGTGCCGCAGCAGCTGGCACCCTCGGCGTCGAAGCCGCCGGCACCGCCGCAGACCCCGGTGTCGGGAAGGACGAGCTCGTTGCGCTCCGCAGCCTCGTGATCTCCGGCAAGGTGAGCTGCGACGCTGCGGACCTGCTCCTAGCCCGTGAGCGCCAGGAAGGTGGGGGCGCGGCCATAAGACTTCGCACCGACGATGAACAGGTCCTTCTCGGGCTGCGCGAGCTGGCGTGCGCCGGTGGCTCCGACGGAGCCGCAGGAGTGGATGTTCGGGTCGATCTCCGAGGCGATGCTGGCCACGGCGTCGAGCACTGGCGAGGATACGGCCATCGCAGCCGTCCTGGTCGACCGTGTGCACAACGAATGGCTGGCCCTTGCGGCCGCTGTCTACGTCTTTGTCGCGCCCCTGCCGCGCGATTCCCGTCACCGTTGTGCCGTAGAGGACGCGGTCACCCAGCACATCGACGAGTGGGGTGAGGTACTCACTCACCCACTCCGCCCCCGTCGGGTAGCCGTTTGCCGGCGCCGTCCCGGTCGGCTCGAGCAGGCGACGCGCTGCAGTGTCGGTGAGCTCCGGCCAGCCTGAGAAGAGGCGTGCATGACCCCACTCGGACACGGCAGCACCAGCGGAGGAGCCACGCTCGACGACCACGTCATCGACGCCACGTTCGGTTAGATGGGCGGCTGCAGCCGGATGGCCAGCCCAAGCCCGTCATCGATCACGATGGCATCCTCGATCAGTTGCTCGATTCTCAGCGTCAGGACGGCGCCTTTGACTACAGGCGCGCAAAGTCCTGAGCGTCCACTCGCCCAGAGCTATCCGAGGAGCATCGAAGGCATCCGCGGGGCCGCCTCGCTGGCTTAGCGGACGAGGCGTGCGATGGCCTGGGATGCTTCAGTGATCTTGGCCTCGGCAATGTCTCCGCCTGCACGTGCGGCGTCGGTGACGCAGTGGCGGAGATGGTCTTCGAGAAGACCGACAGCAACGCCCTGGAGTGAGCTCGTCAGCGCTGAGATCTGGGTGAGGATGTCGATGCAGTACTTCTCCTCGTCGACCATGCGGTGGATGCCGCGGGCTTGTCCTTCGATCCGTTTGAGACGGGCGAGATAGCGGGCTTTGTCGGTGATGTAGCCGTGTTCGCCGTGTTCGCCGTGTTCGCAGGCGGTGTCGGACTCGACCTGGTCGGTCTCGATGGTGTCGGTCATCGTGGTCTCCGGTTCTGGATTGGTTATCGGTTGAGGATCGCGCGGGCCGTGGTTTCCGGGCGAAGGTCGAGTCGCCGCAGGAGCTGCGCGTTGAGGGCAACCACGATGGTGGACAGGGACATCAGGATCGCCCCGACCGACATCGGCAGCACGAACCCGATGGGGGCGAGGACGCCGGCGGCGAGGGGTACGGAGATCAGGTTGTAGCCGGCGGCCCACCAGAGGTTCTGCTTCATCTTCCGGTATGCGGCGCGGGACAGTTCGATGACGGAGAGCACCGAGCGGGGGTCGTCGCTGGCGAGGATGACTCCGGCAGAGGCGATGGCAACGTCCGTGCCGGCGCCGATCGCGAGCCCGACATCGGCCTGGGCGAGGGCGGGGGCGTCATTGACGCCGTCACCGACCATCGCGACCTTGCGTCCCTCGTTCTGGAGCTCCTGCACCTTCGCGGCCTTGTCCTCCGGTCGGACGCCGGCGAAGACACGGTCGATGCCGAGGTCCTCGGCCACGGTGTGCGCGACGGCTTCGGCATCGCCGGTGATCATCACGACCTGCACACCCAGCGCGTGCAGTGCATCGACGGCTTCGCGCGATTCCGACCGCACCTCATCGGCGAGCTTGAGAGCGCCGATCACACGGCCGTCCTGAACCACGTGGAGGATGATCGCACCGTCATTGCGCCACCGCTCGGCAACGGGCAGCTCCTGCGCATCTTCCTCGGTGAGCAGGTGCGGTCCCCCCACCCGTACAACGGTCCCGTCGACGGTCGCGGTGACGCCGACTGCGGGAGAGGAGGTGAAGTCCGAGCTGCGGGGCACGTCGAGGTGACGGTCGGCGGCGGCGCGGACGATGGCCTTGGCGAGCGGGTGTTCACTGTCGGCCTCCGCGGCGGCGGCCAGGGCGAGCACCCGGTCGGTGTCGTTGCCTTCGACGACTGAGACCTCGGAGACGGTCGGTTCGCCCTTGGTGAGGGTGCCTGTCTTGTCGAACAGCACGGTGTCGACGGTGCGCATGCTCTCCAGCGCGAGCCTGTCCTTCACGAGTACGCCACCGCGTGCGGCGCGTTCGGTGGCGATGGAGACGACCAAGGGGATTGCGAGACCGAGTGCGTGGGGGCAAGCGATGACGAGCACCGTGATGGTGCGGATGACGGCATCATCGGGAAGCCCAACGAGCGTCCACACGATCGCCGTGATCACGCCAGCGCCGAGAGCGAACCAGAACAGCCAGCCTGCCGCCGTGTCGGCAAGGCGCTGCGCGCGCGAGGACGAGCTCTGTGCTTCGGTGACCAGGCGTTGGATGCCGGCGAGAGTGGTGTCGTCACCGGTGGCGGTAATCTCCACGCGCAGCCCGGAGTCGGTCGCCACAGTTCCGGCCGTGACCTGGTCATCGATACCGCGCGTCACGGTGCGGGACTCGCCGGTGACCATTGACTCGTCCATCGACGCGCGACCGTCGACGATGCGACCGTCGGCGGGGACGCTGCCCCCGGGGCGAACGATGACGACATCACCGACGACGAGTTCGGCAGGCGAGACCGTCACGACCTGGTCACCTTCGACGCGTTCTGCTTCGTCGGGCAGGAGCGCGGCCAGGGAGTCGAGAGCGGACGTGGTCTGCGCGAGGGACCGCATCTCGATCCAGTGCCCGAGCAGCATGATCACGATGAGGAGCGCGAGCTCCCACCAGAAGTCGAGCTCGTGGTGCAGCAGGCCGAGGCTCGCACCCCAAGAGGCGATGAACGCAACGGTGATGGCGAGTCCGATGAGGAGCATCATCCCGGGCTTGCGGTCGCGGATTTCGCTGACAGCACCGACGAGGAACGGCTTTCCACCCCAGATGTACATCACTGTTCCCAGTACCGGGGACACCCAGGCCAGGCCGGGAATGTCGGGGAGGGTGTAGCCGAGGATCATCGCGAACATGCCCGACAGCGCGACGGTGGGGACGGCGAGGATCAGCATGATCCAGAACAGGCGACGGAACTGTCCGACGTGGTCGCCATGCCCCGCATGACCCCCGTGTCCACCGTGAGCGTCGTGTCCACCATGTGCGTCATGGCCGGCATGCTCGCCGTGACCCTGGTGGCCCATCGGCGCGCCGCTTCCGTGCGGTGCAGTATCGGGACCGTCGTGGTGCACGGCGGTGTCGTGGTGAGGGGTGTGGACGGGGGGGTCTTCTGTGGCCGCGGCGGGGACCGATGGGGTGTGCCCGTGCGCTGCGTGTTCGTGGGTGTGATCAGCGTCGTCGCTGTGTGGCTGGCTCATGAGGCTATCCTCCTCGGAAACGATGAAGCTGTGCGGGGCGATCCGTGTGCCGCCCCGCACAGGTGAAGCGATGTCAGGCTGCGGTCACGTACTTGGCGGGGTCAGCGTCGAACAGGGGGCCGCAGGCGGCGCAGCAGAAGTAATAGCGGGTGCCCTCGTAGTCGCGGTAGAGGCCAGCGGCTTCAGCGTCCGCTTTCACGACGGTGCTGCCGACCATCACGGGGCATTCGGCGAGCTGTTCGGCGGACGGCGCGAGGAGGTCCTTGCGTCCGTCGGCTGGGACAGAGCCGTGGCTGTTGTGGCTGCAGCAGGATCCGGAATCAGACATGTGTGTTCCTCTTTCGTGATTTCAGTGGGTTCCGACGGTTGCGTTCCGCGTCGCATGATCACGCGGTGCGGGCGCGGCGGTCGGGGATGGGTCCGCCGCCTGGCTGCGGAACGTGCGCAGGCGGAGGCTGTTGCCGACGACGAAGACGCTGGAGAACGCCATCGCGGCGCCGGCGAGCATGGGATTGAGCAGACCGAGGGCTGCCAGCGGGATGGCGGCGACGTTGTAGGCGAAGGCCCAGAACAGGTTGCCCTTGATCGTGCCGAGCGTCTTCCGAGACAGACGGATCGCGTCGGCCGCGCTGCGCAGATCGCCGCGGACGAGCGTGATGTCGCTGGCCTCGATCGCCACATCGGTGCCCGTGCCCATGGCCAACCCCAGGTCTGCCTGGGCGAGCGCGGCCGCATCGTTGACGCCGTCTCCGACCATCGCCACGACCTTGCCCTCGCGCTGCAGCCTGGTGACCACGTCGACCTTGTCTTTCGGGAGCACTTCGGCGATGACCTCATCGATGCCGACCTCAGACGCGATCTGCTCGGCCACGGCACGGTTATCTCCGGTGAGGAGCACCGGTGTCAGTCCCAGCGCCTTCAGCTGCCTGATGGCTTCGGTGCTGGTCGGCTTGATGGTGTCCGCGACGATGAGCACACCGCGTGCTTCCCCGTCCCACCCCACGGCGACCGCGGTCTTGCCCTGACGCTCTGCTTCGCTCTTCGCGGCGGCGAGATTCTCGGGAAGGCGCTGGGACCAGTCCTCGAGAAGCGACTCGCGGCCGACAAGGACGGCGTGCCCGTCGACGATGCCCTGCACTCCCTTGCCCTCGATGTTCGCGAAACCCTCGGGTGTCGGAAGCGTGCCGACCTCTTGGACTGCGGCTTTGGCGATGGCCTGCGCGATGGGATGCTCGGAGGCGTCCTCCACCGCACCCGCCAGGCGCAGCAGCTCGCCGCGGTCGACGCCGTCAGCGGTGAACACGCCGGTGAGCGTCATCCGCCCTGTGGTCACCGTCCCGGTCTTATCCAGAACGACGGTGTCCACCCGTCGCGTCGACTCGAGAACTTCCGGACCCTTGATGAGGATGCCCATCTGCGCGCCGCGGCCCGTGCCCACCAGCAGTGCGGTGGGCGTGGCAAGGCCCAGGGCGCACGGGCAGGCGATGATCAGCACCGCGACCGCGGCGGTGAACGCCGCCGCGGCAGGGAATCCCGCGCCGAGCCAAGCGCCCAGCGTGGCGATGGCGATCGCGATGACAATGGGCACGAAGATACCCGACACCCGGTCGGCGAGGCGCTGCACCTCGGCCTTGCCCGATTGGGCGTCCTCGACGAGCTTCGCCATCTGCGCCAACTGGGTGTCCGACCCGACCCTCGTCGCCCGGATGACGAGCCGGCCACCGGCATTGACCGTCGCCCCCGTGACGGAGTCTCCTTCGCCGACCTCGACCGGCACGGATTCACCGGTGAGCATGGACGCGTCGACCGCGGAGGTGCCGGAGACGATCACACCATCGGTGGCGATCTTCTCGCCGGGCCGTACGACGAACTCGTCGCCCTCTCGCAGGTCCGCGATGGGAATGCGGGTCTCGGCGCCGGCGCGAAGCACAGCAACATCCTTCGCTCCCAGCTCCAACAGCGCGCGCAGGGCGGCGCCCGCCTGCCGTTTCGCCTTCTTCTCGAAGTAGCGTCCGGCGAGGATGAACATCGTCACCGCGGCACCCACTTCGAGGTAGATGTTCGCCGCCCCGTCCGACGGTGCCACGGTGAGCTCGAACGGGTGGGTCATCCCGGGGACGCCGGCCGTGCCGAAGAACAGCGCGTAGAGCGACCACAGTAAGGCGGCTATCGTCCCCATCGAGATGAGCGTGTCCATGGTCGCCGCACCGTGCCGGAGATTCGTCCACGCTGCCTTGTGGAAAGGCCAGGCCGCCCAAACGATGACGGGGCCGGCCAGGGCGAGTGAGAGCCACTGCCAGTAAGTGAACTGCAATGCGGGGATCATCGACATCGCAATCACAGGAAGGGTCAGCACGATGGAAGCGATCAAACGGTTCCGCAGGCTCACCAGCTCCCTATCCGGAGCGTCCTCACCGTCGACTACCGCGGACGGCTCCGGTGAGGGAAGGGCGGCCGTGTAGCCGGTCTTCTCCACCTCGGCGATCAGCAGCGCCGGGTCGAACCCGTTCGGTGCGGTGACCTTCGCCTTCTCCGTCGCATAGTTCACGGTGGCGGTGACACCGTCCAGCTTGTTGAGCTTCTTCTCGATGCGCATCGCGCACGACGCGCAGGTCATCCCGCCGATCTCCAGCTCCACGCTGGACGCGGCTGCTGACTGCGTATCCGTCATGATGTCTCCTCGATCCTTCTTGCAACTCGATGCGCACTGAGCGGGTCAGTGCCCGTCGTGCTCGGCGTCGTCTTCGGTGTCCGCCTGGTCGCCGGTGGCGGGGGTCGCCTCGAGTACGAACTGTGCGGTGTGGACCTGTCCGTCGACCTGGAAGTCCAGGTACAGCAGGTAGCGGCCGGTGGTGGGTGTCTCGGCGGTGAATTCCACCTCGGGGCCGGCCAGATCGCCCGGCTGTGGTTCCTCGCCGCGCGCGTGCACATGCAGATACGCCAGGTCGCCATCGCGCAGGGCAACGAGGTGGCCGAACGCACCGAGGTACGGCTCCAGCACCGTGACGGGTTCCCCGTCCCGAGAGACCTTGACAGTCAGTTCGCTTCCAGTTCCGGCGACCAGGTCGCCGCTGACGGTCACGTCGAAGCCGTCGACCGTGTCGCTTGTCTTGACGGCGACCTCGGGCTCCGGTGTCAGCTGCCCCGCCACATCGACGGTGCGGGAGAGCGTGGCGCTCACCCCCTCAGAGGTGAAGTCCGCATACAGCCGGTACGTTCCCGCGGTATCCCAGGACCATGGCAGCGACCAGACCCCGGTCCTCGGGTCGAGTTCGGGGTGCACGTGACGGTATTCACGCCCGTCGTTGCGGACCACGATCAGGTGCAACTGCTTATCGTGGGCCTCGTCGAAATCGGTGATCGGGACACCTGAGGGATCGCGGATGTCGAAGGAGAGTTCACCGTCCGTCTCGACGTTCGCCGGCGCCTGTACGGGGCTCATTGTGAATCCCGATGCCGCGCTCATCACTCCACTCACCCCCATCTCCTGATCGTCTTTCGTGCCAGCAGCATCCTCGGGCGCTTGCGCGTCATGCGAGGAATGCCCGGCGTCCGCCCATGCGGTCACCGTGCTGTCGGGCACGAGTGCGCCCGCGGCGGCGAAGGCGGCGCCGAAGACAACGACAAGGCCCGCGCCGTAGAGGCCGAGGCGGCCCGGGGCGTTCATGAGAGTCGGACCGCCTCGTACCCGGCCTCATCGACGGCCGCGAGCACGGCCGCGTCATCCACTGCGGAACTCGTCGTGACGAGAAGCCGGCCGGTCTGCGCACTCACTTCGATGTTCTCGACGCCGGGGACCTGGCTGACCTCGCCGCGAACAGCGACCTCGCAGTGGCCGCAGCTCATCCCGCTCACCTGGTACTCGCTCGTGCTCATGATGGCTTCCTTCCCTCGATTCGGAATACCCCGGTAGGGTACTGGTATGCCTAACCATATACCCACCCAGGGTATTCCGGTCAAGGGGGTGAAGGGAGCTTCTCATGGATAAGACCAGCTCGGATGTGCTCATCGTCGGCGCGGGCGCCGCGGGTCATTCTGCGGCGGTCACGTTGCGGCGCAGCGGTTTCGACGGGTCGATCCGGATCGTGCATGCGGAGCCGTTCGCCCCGTACAACCGCACGCTGGTGACCAAGGGCATCCTTCGTGGCCTGCTCACCCCGGAGCAATCCGCGCTGCCTGCCTTGGACTCGATCGATGTCGAGACGATCCCCGGCAGCGCTGTCGGGATGGAAGAGCGGGGCATCTTGCTGCACGATGGCAGACGGCTGATATTCGCAACGGCTGTCGTGGCGACCGGCGCCGCCCCGCGTCCCCTGCAGGCGACAGGCGTCAGCGAGGGGGTCTTCACGCTGCACAGCGCGTCCGACGCGCTACGCATCCGAGGGCATGCGGGTCCGACGTTCGAAAGGCGGGTTGTCACTGTCCTCGGTGCCGGGCTGGTCGGAGCAGAAGCAGCAAGCTACCTTGTGAGCGCTGGTGCCAGAGTGCATCTCGTCGCGCGCTCCGAAATCCCCTTGGCGCACAGCCTCGGGTTGCCGATCGCCACCCGGCTCCGCGATCTGCACGCTGCGCACACGGAGTTCCATCCAGGCCGGACAGTGCGCTCCATCTCGGCTTCCGGAAGCGGGGGTGACGTACTCCTCGATGATGGGACATCTGTATCGTCAGACGTGATCGTCCTCGCCCACGGAACAGTTCCGGCTGTCTCATGGATCCGCTCAGACGGTGCCGCGATCGAGGTCGATGACCGGCTCCGTGCCAGGACGATCCCGGCAGTGTATGCGGCCGGTGGGGTCGCCGCTCATGTCGGTCCCGACGGTTCGCTCTATCGTATGGATCATTGGGATGATGCGGTGGCACAAGGGGCTCACGCCGCCCGAGCGCTGCTTCATGATCTGCACGGCGGGGACGATCCTGGCCCGTACCGGCACGTTTCCGGGTTCACGGTGAATGTGCACGGCGTCACGCTGAGTGGAGCGGGCGTCGTCTTGCCGCAGGCGACCGCGGAAACGACGTCATCGGCCGGCGGCGGCCTCGTCTCGACCTTCAGGACCGCCGACGGCAAGAGGGCGGGTGCTGTCGGGTGGTCAGCGGCAAGGGAAATCCTGGCGGTCAAGCACGAGCTGGCAGGCGGCTTCTGAGTGTGCACAGGATCGATGTCGGGCACACAGGCGGCGGTGCTAGCGTCGTGAGGAACAGGAAGGATCGAGGATGCAGGTGACGGTTCGCGCCACAAGCCCGCAGTTGTCGCTGCGCACCCTGCTGATGCTCGGCACCGCGGCCGTCCTGATCATCGTCGGCCTCCTGGGCATGCACACCTTCACCGCGGAACCTGCCGGGCACGGCTCCTCGGGCGTCGCCCATTCCGCATCGACAGTCGCTCACGTTCCGGACGCCACGGCGAGCCTCGACGACGGTGGTGCCGCTGCCTGCGACGGGCCGTGCCACGTGACCACCGGACAAGGGCAGGGTCACGACGACATGGTCACCGCCTGCGTACTCGCGTTGCTGGCCGGCCTTCTGCTCCTCGTCCCACCGACGTTTGCCCGACGCTCCGGCATCTCCCTTCGCGAGGTGACCAGCTGGTTGCGGTGGGAAGCGACCGATGCCCTCCCTCGTGGCCCCTCGTTGACGGTTCTTTCGATCAGTCGAACTTGAGTATTCGCACGCCGACCCAACTGTGGGCGGCCCTGCGGCGCCCGTTGGCGCCGCCGCTTCAGCGAACTCTCATACGACTTACGAAGGAACGACCATGAACAAGAAGATCCCCCTCGCACTCAGCACCGGCGCTCTCACCCTCGCCCTGGTACTGACCGGCTGCGCCGACACCGGCACCGCGCCGTCCGGTACCAGCAGCTCACCGTCCGCGTCGACGTCCTCGTCGGCCTCAACCGAGGCTGACGAGATGTTCGTCACGATGATGATCCCTCATCATGAGCAGGCCATCGAGATGTCGGACATTCTGCTGGCCAAGGACGGCGCGGACCCGCGGGTGGTCGAGCTCGCCGAACAGATCAAGGCGGCGCAGGGCCCGGAGATCGACAAGATGCTCGGGTGGCTCGAGGACTGGGGTGTGGAGTACGACCCCGATTCGATGGGCGGCATGGACCACGGCTCCATGGGCGGCGACGACAGCATGATGTCCGAAGAGGACATGACCATGTTGGAAGACGCCGACGCGACCGAGGCCAGCCGTTTGTTCCTCGAGCAGATGATCGTGCACCACGAAGGCGCCGTCGACATGGCACAGACGGCGCTTGACGACGCGCAGAACCCGGACGTCCTCGAGCTCGCGCAACAGGTGATCGATGACCAGACGGCGGAGATCGCCACGATGAAGGACCTCCTCGGAGAACTGTAGAACCACGCGGGGCGGGCCGATTCCCGAACGACCCGCCCTGCGTTTCCCGCGCGATCGCCCCGCGCGAAGACCGACCCCGCGGCGCGCTCCCTGCTGCCCGCGTCACAAGCCTGGCCACCCTCCTGGCCGCTACCCGGAAACCATCATGAAACGATCATTTCTTCTCGCCGCCGCAACCATCCCCGTGCTGACGCTCGTCATTACGGGCTGTACTGCCGCGCAGTCCGACGAGCCCGATGCGACACCCCGCATCGACCACATCCACGGCATCGCCGAAGACCCCCGCGGTGACGATCTGCTCGTCGCCACGCACAACGGCATCTTCACCGTCACACCGGACGGGAACGTCTCCGGACCCGTCGGCGGCCATGACTTCGATGCCATGGGATTCACTGTCACCGGCGACACCCTGTTCGCCTCCGGACACCCCGGAGAGCAAACCCCGGCCGAGCTGGGATCCCCGAACCTCGGCATCATCCGTAGCGATGACTATGGCCTCAACTGGTCGCCCATCGCCCTGAACGGAACAACCGACTTCCACGTCCTCACCGCCAGCCCCGACGGAACCCTGTACGGCATCGCTTCCAGCCAAATCGACCTGCTCTCCAGCACCGACAACGGAACGAACTGGACCACCCATGCCCCTCTAGCGGCAGCCGACCTCGCCGCCACAGAGTCCGGGCTCTATGCCGCCACCGAAGAAGGACTGCTCGTCAGCACCGACGGTGGCGACACCTTCACCCCCGTCCCCGAATCACCCCTGCTCTACGCCCTCGTAGCACGCACAGACGGCACACTCGTCGGCGCCGGCACCGACGGGGTCCTCTGGGCCCAAGATCAGAACGGGACGTGGCAGCAGCTGGGGCCACTCGACGGAGCCGTTCAAGCCCTCAGCACCATCGATGACCGCATCATCCTCGTCGATGACCGAGGCATCGTTGGTGTCACTGTCGACGGCTTCACCGTCCTCAGCCCGGCCCGGTAACCGCAGCCCACTCACGAATCCACCATGAACGAACACAAGAATCCGTTCCGGAACTTCGTCTTCTTCATCACCGCGGCAACGATCGCCGTCGTCCTCCTCGCCTTCGCCACCTACCTCGCGATTGGAGCGATCCTCTGATGTCGCCGGACGCACGATTCGATCCGCTCCGCCTGTCCGCGCTCAGCCATCGTTCCGCACCGAGCAGGCCGCCACCTCGCCCGTCGCGTGCGTACCGACTGCACCGCCGACTTGTGCGGTTAGGGATTGTGCTCCTGGCAGCCGGACCCGCGCTCGTCCTGATCCATCTGAGCACCGATACACAATACGGAAGCCACAATGGCACTTGGTGGACGTACACGGTGGCGAGCTACGACGTCGCCATCATCACCACGATCATCGGGGTAGCACTGGTCTGGCGATCGCCGCCGGCCTCCGATGAACGGCGTGAATGACTGGCCGAATCGCGGCGTCAAGAGACAGGGACATCCCAACGTCTCATGACCTTGTCGATCTCGACGAGGCCGGCGAAGCGGGCAACGTCGCGTCCACCCATGACGCGGTTCCGAGCGAGCTTCGCCGGGAACTGCTTCAGGGGAGGGATCTCGGTCTCGTGTTGCGGCGAGGGTCTGGCGTTGAGCCTGGACGGTCGCCGCTAGCGCACGCCGGAACGGAGCCACTGATCGTGTAGCAGTTGGCTCATCGCCACGCGTGGTGTCAGGTCACCGTGTCGAGCTCCACGCCGTAGTCATCGGCGTTCTGCGTTATCGGCACGAATATCGAATCATCCCCGGCGTACTCAGCGAGCTCCGGCGGGCAATCGAGATCGCCGATCGAGAGCGCACGTTCAGGTGGCAAGAGATGGGCTTGTTCGAAGCCCTTGCCCGAGGGTCGACGATTCGGTAGCCGTCAGCGAGACTGGCGGAGATCGAGGCCGAGGGCAGACTCGGACCGCAGATCATCGGCCCCTCGATTGCGGGGCATCCAGCTCAAGAAGGGCGGTATCCATGACCGACGCATCCACTCCCCCAAGCGACACCGTCAACGATCTGACCAACCCACCCGTGCCGCCGGGAGCCTTGTTGCTGGAGCTCGTGCCGGTTCCGGTCACCGACATCGAACGAGCAAAGACCTTCTACCGAGACCAGCTCGGCTTTCGGCTCGACGTCGACATCAACCCAGAGCCCGGCGTCCGCATCGTCCAGCTCACGCCACCGGGTTCGGCATGCTCGATCACCCTGGCCGAGGGCCTGCCCACGCTCGACATGCCTCCGGGGACCCTGCGAGGGCTGCACCTGGTGGTCGCCGACATCGAGGCATCTCGTGCCGAACTGGTCGAGCGCGGCGTCGAGATCAGCGAGGTCGAGGACCTCGGCGGAGTGTTCTACGCCTTCTTCGCCGACCCCGACGGCAACACCTGGTGCCTGCAGCACATGCCCTGGCGATAGCTACGACGCCGGCGAGGGCGCCGGGGTCGGTTTGATGCGGCGGGTCGGCACACGCAGGAGGACGAGCGCGACAAGGTAGATGCCGCCGACGACGATCGCGATGTCGGCGACGTTGCCGATGAACAGATCGAAGTAGCCGATGAAGTCGATGACGCCACCGCGTGCCAGGCGGTCAGCGGCATGACTGATCGCACCGCCGAGGACCAGGCCCAGCCCGATTGCCCACCAGAGCGATCCCACCCGCCACAGGTAGACCGTGATGGCGACCGCGGCGGCAGCGGCGAGGAGTCCGAGCAGCCAGGTGAAGTCGGTGCCGAGGGAGAACGCGGCGCCACGGTTGACGGTGAGTTGGAACTCGAGAACCGGTGGCAGGACGTCCTTCGATTCTCCGCCCGAGAGCGCAGAGGCGGCCCAGATCTTGGTCCATTGGTCGACGGCGACGACGACCGCTGCGATGGCCAGCCCGGCGAGGAAGGACCAGCGCACTCCCGAGCGTCGGTTCGTGGTCGGTGACGTCACTGTGCAGTTCCCTCTTCGTGCGATAGCTCGTGCCGGGCCGGTTTTCGGTTACCGGCTTCACCAGACTATTCGCTGGGCTATGGCCGAGAGGTCAGGGCTTCGACGCCAGTCACACTTTCACGGGGAACGTCGCCAAGATGACCACACCGATGACAGCGAGAGTCAGGCCCAGAATGAAGAAGGTGCGCCGGCGCCATTCGGCGCGCTGGTTCTGGGACAGCGCCGCGAAGAACAGCACGAGCGCGAAGAGCACGGTGAGCAGAGCGTAGTTGTCTCCGCGCTGGTTGTTCACGAGTGCTTCGTCGAACTTGGCGTCCGCGCGCGCGTGCAGGTCTTCCGCTTCCTCGGTCCCCGGCGGAATGTACTCCTCCCTGGCGAGGGGCCCCTGGGATACGCGCCCCTCCGCCGTCCAGGCGTCGAACGCGATCCGGAACTCGTCCGTGAAGCGTTCCTCGATGAAGGTGACGAGTTCCTGGTCGTCGTCTGCGGTGGCGAGCACCCATTCGGTGTAGATGGTCAGATCGTATTGGCGCGCCGCTTGGGCCCTGCTTTCGGCGGAGGCGGCCTGGACACGTGCGCTGGACGCTTGGCTGAAGGCGATAGACATCTCACCGCCCCATTTCGACGCCTCGAATCCGCACCATGCGGTGATGACCGCGGTTATGGACAGCAGCACCACCGTGGCCACCTCCAACCACCGGCCGGGATGAGTGACTTTCTCGGTGGCGTCCATGCGCGCCGTCTTTTAGGGCAGCACGATCTCGAATGCCGGGTCTCCGGGGGTCAGTACGCCGAGCAACTGCTTCAGGACGCCGAGGTCGCCGCGCACGTCCAGGCCCTCGGCGTCGAGGTCTCCGCCGGCGAGGCGGATGAGCCGCTCCTTGGTGAGGGTGAGATGCAGTGCGGCATCTGTGGCGGGTTCGCGCTCGACGTAGACGAGCACGCCGTTGCGGAGCGTGACGTGGAACGAGCGGTCGAGATCACTGAGTGTGATGTCGAATCCGAGGTCGAGGTCCCAGGCGCGCGGGCCGTCGACGGTGATCGCGACGGCATCGAACAGCTGTTCCGGGGTGAGCTGCGCTCGGATGGCTGGGGCGTTGGTCACGGTCGGGGTACCGAAGTTTCCCTCGCGCAGTTCGGTCGCCCCGGAGAGGAAGAAGTTGCGCCAGGTGCCGTTCTCAGCGCCGTAGCCGAGCTGCTCGAGGGTGTCGGCGTAGAGCGCCTTCGCTTCCGCATTGTTCTCCTCGGTGAAGACCGCGTGGTCGAGCAGTGTGGCCGCCCAGCGGAAGTCTCCCGAGTCGAAGGCGGCGCGGGCGAGCTCGAGGACCCGGTCGATGCCTCCGATCGCGTCGACGTAGCGCTTCGCCTGCTCCTTCGGCGCGTGCGGCCAGAGCCGAGCCGGGTTCCCGTCGAACCAGCCCATGTACCGCTGGTAGATGGCCTTTACGTTGTGGCTGACCGAGCCGTAGTAGCCGCGGGCGTGCCAGGCGTTCTCGAGCGCGGGCGGCAGCTGGATCGCCTCGGCGATCTCGGCGCCCTGCATGCCCTGGTTCAGCATCCGCAGCGTCTGGTCGTGCAGGTACCCGTACAGGTCCCGCTGCAGACCGAGGAACTCACGGATCTCCGCGTTGCCCCAGGTCGGCCAGTGGTGCGAGGTGAACACGACTTCGGCGTCGTCGCCGTAACGCTCGATGGCCTCGGTGAGGTACTGCGACCACACGTGCGGATCCCGCACGACCGCGCCCCGCAGGGTGAGCAGGTTGTGCAGCGTGTGCGTGGCGTTCTCCGCCATGCACAGCGCCCGGTACTTCGGGAAGTAGAAGTGCATCTCGCTGGGCGCCTCGGTGCCCGGCGCCATCTGGAATTCGATCTCCAGCCCGTCGACGGTGTGGGTCTGCCCCGTCTCGGTGATCTCCAGCGTCGGCGCGAGCAGGGTCGCCTCCCCGGTCGACGTCGTCTGTCCGAGACCGGCGCCGACTGCCCCCTGCGGGCCGCGTGCGAGTGCCGCGCCGTACATGTACCCGGCGCGCCGGCCCATCGCGGTGCCCGCGTAGACGTTCTCTGCCACCGCGTGCTCGACCATGCCCGCGGGGACGATGATCTCGACCCCCGCGTCGACGTCGGCCTGTGAGACGATGCCCTGCACGCCGCCGAAGTGGTCGATGTGAGAGTGGGTGTGGATGACAGCGGTGATCTTGCGGTCACCGCGGTGACGCCGGTAGAGCGCCATCGCCGCGGCTGCGGTCTCCTTCGAGATCAGCGGGTCGATCACGATCACGCCGGTGTCGCCCTCGACGAATGACATCACCGACAGGTCGAGCCCGCGGATCTGGTACAGGCCGGGCACGACCTCGAACAGGCCGTGCTTGGCGACCAGCGTGCTCTGGCGCCACAGGCTCGGGTTCACCGTCTCCGGAGCATCACCCTGCAAGAAGTCATAGGTGGACGCGTCCCAGATGATATCGCCGGCGGCGTTGCGGATCGCAGGCTCGTCTAGCGTGCCGATGAATCCTCGCTCGGCCGCCGCGAGATCCCGCTCATCGTCGAACGGGAGCCGTGCCTGCAGCTCTGCCTGCTGTTGCCGGATGGTCTCTGATGCGTCGCGCTGACCCATGATGGTGCTCCCGTCTCCGAAGAACAGTTCACGACGAGTCTTGCGGTCACGAAAGACGGTGACAACCACCTTTCGTCTGAACCTTGTGCCGGCCGCTGTCACGCGGCATCCTGAGGTATCGGATCACCGCGGGCCCCCGCGGGTGTCCGGTTCTGGGGACGAGGCTGGGGAGGCCTCACGCGGGATGCCTCATGGGTGGCGACTCCCTCGGTCGCACGTGCGGCATCCCGCACACCCGGACGGACGCTGGCTGATACCGTCGGCGCATGCCCCGACGTATGGCGGACCCTGAGTTTCGACAGCAGCAGTGGGACGATCGCTATGCGCTGCACATCGCGCCGGTCAACGAGTACGTCGACGAACTGCGTGAGGTCGGCCGCGGGTGGGCGCCGTACGTCGCGCCCCTTCATGGTGGAGTCGAAGCGCGGGTGCTGAGCATTCTTCGCGATCCAGGGCCCGCGACGCAGGACGGCAAGGGTTCGGGCTTCATCTGCGTCGAGAACAACGACGGCAGCGCCGAGCTTCAGGCGGTCCTGCTCGAGCAAGCAGCGCTATCTCCGTACGAGCTGCTGCCGTGGAATGCGTACCCCTGGTACATCAACCGCGCCCCGAAGGCGGCTGAGCTGGATGCCGGCGTCCAGACGATCCTGCACCTGCTGGAACTCGCGCCGAGGCTGAAGGTCGTGCTACTCCAGGGTGGTGATGCGGATCACGCCTGGCGCCGGTTGCTTAGGCAGTCCCCTGAGATCGAGCGTGAGCGGGGTCTCACCGTCGTTCGGACGTTTCACCCTTCGCCGCAGGCTCTCTTCGTGCGGGATCTCGAGGAGAGAGCTGCACGCGTAAAGCGACGAGCCGACGCGTTCGTCGAGGTGGCAGGTCTGCTCGAGCCCGTGCGATCGACGCCATGACGGGCACGGGGAGCTCGCCACGCGAGCGCTGATGACCGTCCGGTAACGATGGTCATCAGCGCCTTTCGCGTCTCGCACTGAGAACCGAAGGTGTCAGTAGGCGCTGATACGGTCAGCGTCGACATCAACCTGCTCGGAGAGGCATCCCTTGAACATCACAGCACCCAAGCTCGGCGCGACCATCGCACTTCTGGCACTCCTCGGCATCAGCGCCGTGGGGTGCGCATCTCCCGAACCGTCCAGCTCGTCGTCTGGCGGCGAGTCCTCCTCGTCCGAGACCGAGCAGGTCCAGGAGGAGGAAGCTCCGGAGCCGGTGAGTCTGGAGGGCTCCTGGAAGCAGAACAACTCCAACTCCGAGGACGCGTGGCAGGAGGCCACGATCACCGGTGACACGATCGAGGTCCACTGGGTCGCCGACGGCGGTGACACGAAGTCGCTGTACTGGGCCGGCACCGTCGAGGTCCCGGCAGAGGGCGACTCGTTCACCTTCGATTCGGCGAACGACACGTCCAAGACCGAGTCCTCGATCATGGCATCGAGCGACGCGACCAAGACGTTCACGTACGAGAACGACGAGCTCAGCTACGAGGTCACCGCGATGGGCACCACGATGACCGTGCGCCTCAGCCGCGAGTAAGCACTTCGCTCACTAGTCGGCACAGCCCCCACGCTCTCGGAGCGAATGGGGGCTGTTCTGTTGCAGTTGGTGGCTCGTTCCAGGCGAGTCCCGACGGACACATGGTGTCGCGAATCTTCAAGCACGCTGGTTCTCGCGCCCCGTAACGTCGAAGCCATGACAGGAAGAGGACACCGTTGAGCGCGTTGATGGGCGAAGAGATCAGGACCGCGGAGGTCAGTGGCGACATGAGGACGGCAAGAGGAACGTTCGAGGTGTCGCTCGAGCCCGCGGAGCACGATCAGGCGGGCATCCGCCGAATGGTCATCACCAAGACATGGCGGGGTGACCTTGCCGGGCAGGGGGCCGGGACGATGCTCGCAGCTGGCGATCCGGCAACCGGAAAGGCGGGCTATGTCGCCGTGGAAACCGTTGACGGCGAGCTCGACGGGTTGCGCGGAGGCTTCGCGTTCCAGCAGTTCGGAACGATGACGGCACCCGACCAACAGCTGCGCTACGAGATCGTGCCCGGCTCGGGAACCGCGGACCTGGCAGGAATCACCGGAACGCTCGACCTCGAGATCATCGACGGGAACACCGCTACCTGTTGACCTACGCGCTGAGCTGACAGCACGGGTGAAGCGCAAGCGGCTCGCCTGTTGAAGGTGTCTCAGGCCTGACTGAGATTGCTCGCGGCTTCAGTCTGCTGGTCAGGCGCGGCGGCGTCGAAGACGCGCGTTCTGATGACCTGGTCGACGCCGACGAGGCCGGCGAGCTTCACTACATCGCGGCCGCCCATGATGCGGTTCAACATGAACTGCGGCGGGAAGAGGTCCAGCAGCGGGTTCTCACCGTCGAACGACCGCGAGGTCCTGGCGGCGAAGATGCGCGTGGTGTCGAGAGCTCTGAAGCTGTCGATCGAGAGGATGGACGTTCGGGGATCGGGCCAGATCAACCGGTCCAGAGGCTTCGCACCGGTCCAGTGCTGCTTGATGCGCTTCATCACTCCGACCGAGGCGTTCGTCGCGCCGACATACGCCTGGCGGTACTCGTCGAGCACCATGACGTAGAGGCCGGGCACCCCATCCCACTTCGTGAGATCGGTGACCTCGGTCATGCCCGGTTGGCTGGTGATTGCCGCCTGCAGCGCGGCATCGAACTCGGCAGTGTCGAGGGAGGCGAAGTGCGCCATGTTGAGGTCGTAGTTCGCCAGTGCCAGCTCCTGGAGGAACGAGCACCATGCGTCTGTGTAGATGCGGTGGTCGGGGTCCTCGTATCTGTCGTCGATCGCGTCCCAGAGATACGGGTCCTCCTCGCGGTACCAGCGTTGCAGGGAGGAGCGCTTGTTGATCCGGGCGTAGGTCTCGCGCGACATGCGGAGGCCGAGCTCGCGGCTGCCGCGGACCTTGAGTCCGAAGTGCACGGCGCTTTCGACCGGACTGGTGCCTGCTCGGCGACCACGCTGCGACGAGACGGCGACCCCCCAGATCTTCCGGGCTGGTCGCGGATGCCACCGGTGCCAGAAGAGCACGTGACCGGAGTCGACGAGCATCTGCAGGGACGCGTTCGCGTCGGCGCCGATGTCGACGTTGAAGATCCGCGCAGGGTCGAACTCGAGATGCTCGCCCTCGGGGATGATGCTCTGCTGGTTCAGCTCCCACGGATCAGCATCGAGCACTCTAGGTAGCCGGAGTCAGTCAGCTCTCGTCGCAGCTGTGCAGCGTGCTCGGTCGACGGCGCCCAGACGAGTGTCTCGCGCGGAGTAGCGGTGATCTCGAGTTCCACGATGGCGTTCAGCCCTCGGGGCGCCACGCGGCGGCCTCGGCGGCCATCGCGGCTCGAGCAGCCGAGAGCCGGGGGAGCCTGCCGGGGTTCTTGTCCAAGTTGATCGGTGGTGTGAGGCGCACGATGACGCTGGTCTCGACGTCGCCGAGCGGGACCCGCATGTCCGCTGGCGCCGGCCAGACAGAGAGCTGGAGGCGCGCGTGCATCCACTCGTTGAGGCGTGCGTCGCCGCCGTCGGCAAGGGCGTAGTTCGCGAAGCGCTCCGGCTTCGCGAGGTTGCGCGGGACCGCATGCAGATCGAGGAAGTCGCGCAGGAGGGCGGCGAACGACCGCCGGACCGTGGACCCGCCGGTGCGGGGCTTGGACTTCGGGTTCGTGGCGAAGTGACCGTTCAGGTCGCGCGAGACCAGGCTCTCCTCGGCCTTGCCGACGTACAGGGGATGATCCGGAGCCGGCTCAAGCTGGAGATCCCGCCAGGCCTGCTCGTCGCCGTAGATGGCGTACAGTCCGGGACGGGCGGGGACGAGTTGCGCGGCCTCCATGATCGCCCAGCGCTCTCCGGTGAGCGCGGCGACGGCAGGATTGGTGAGGTCGTGCAGGGAGTCAGCGCTCACGCCGAGGTCCTGCCGAAGTGCGCACGAACCTCGTCGGCCTGCTCGGGGGTCAGCTCCCAGCGCTGGTTCTTCAAGTGGTCGGGGTAGCGCTCGCGCAGATAGCGGCGCACAGTGATGCCGGGCCGATCACCGTCGTTGTGACCGAGTTCGCGGCCGAGCTCGGCGGGGGTGATGACGTCGTGCGATGCGCTCATGAGGTCATCATGCACGATGCCCTCGTTGACCGCATTCCCACGGATTGTCCTCGAAGGTCGGCAGTGTCCCGGGTTGTTCTCAGTGCTGCAGGCCATCTTCTCGCTGAGGTGCGGAGGAGCCAGCAAGACCATACCGATCGAGGTGCACACCGCGAAGCTCGGGGAAGGCATCGGAGACGCGCTTCGGTGGCGCGGGAGTCCGCGGCACCTTCGGGGCGGGGGTGCGCTGAGCCGCACTCTGCAAGCTGGACCGAACCATGTGCGAGGTGAACTGTCGCGGCCGCATCATCAGCCGGCCGTTCCATGCGGGACCGAGATCGATGAGGTGATGGTCGGAGGAGACGATCACGTCCGCGTCGACGGCGGGGTCCTTCGCGAGGGCGAGGATGTTATTGTCCTCGTGATTCCCGATGGCATAGTCGCGGACGACCGGGTCCACGATCGCGCCTCCGGAGTCGTCGCAGGCCTCGGCGACGAACTCGATGTACTTGGCCGTGGTTCGTTCAGACTGCCCGGAGGCGATCATCAGGCGGTGGACGTTCCGCAGGATGTGCGGCGAGGTGAACAAACGCACCTGCTGATCGAACGCGAGCGAGAGAGCGTCGGATGCCGCCGAAGGGGAGGGGAGCTTGTCGGGGAGCAGCATTCCGGTGCCGCTACGGATGTGGTCGAGGTAGACGTTGATGTCGTAGACGACCGCGATCCGAGGGCGCTCCCGCTGGCTGTTCATGAGGTTCCCAAGTCCTCGATGAGCTTGAGCGTTTCCTCGGTCGTGTAGACCTTGCCGCCGCGCTCTTCGAGCATCTCGGCGTGCAGATCGTTCATCTGCTGGACGCGGAGCTTCTTCTTGAACTCCTTCATGGCGACGCGCAGGAATTCGCTGCGGTTGCCGCCGCCGAACGCATCGGCGAGCTCCTGGAGCAAAGGGACGTCCGTCTCTTCGACGGCGAAACTGATCGGTCGTGCAGCCATTCGAGGCCTCCAAGCGTGTTAGTAATGCATTAGTAATGGTACGTCGAGAGGTCGACATCGACAAGAGTGGTCTCGAATCCCGCACGCAGTTCGCGGGATATCGGCCACCATTGCGATTCGGCTTAGATGCTGGCTGATATGTTCGGCGGCATGGCCCGCAAAATCGTGCATCAGCTCGTCGACGACATCGACGGAGAAGTCCTGGAAGTCGGATCCGGCGAGGCGGTGACCTTCTCCCTGAACGGCACCGCGTACGAGATCGATCTGTCCGAGAAGAACGCAGCAGCGTTGCGAGAGGCCTTTGAGCCGTGGATCGCGGCAGCCCGCCGGGTGTCCGCCGGCGGTACTCGCGGAGGCCGTGGGCGCCGGAACTCGCAGGGCGCCGCCAAGCGCGACCTCTCGGCAATCCGCGCGTGGGCGAAGGAGAACGGTCACCAGGTCTCCGACCGCGGCCGCGTCCCCGACGCGGTGCAGCAGGCGTACGACGCCGCGCACTGAGGCCGCCGTGGGAGAGGCGCGCGGGTTCGAGCAGGGGACGAACTGGAAGGCGAAGAACGCCGCGAGTATCCGTCTGCGCGTCGGCGACGGAAAGAAGCACCCGGTTCGTTCCTCTGATGGCGCCCCGCGGCTTACGTCTGAGGAGCAGCGGCGAGCGGACGTCCTGCGTGAGCAGGAGCGTGAACGCATCGCGAAAGAGCGCCAGGCGCGCGCGGGGCGCGCACGTGGGCAACGGCGTGAGGCCGGGCTCGACGCACGCCATGCTGAGCGCGATCACACACCAAAGGGGTGGGTGCCGGCGAACCGGCGAGGGTACGTCGATCCGCTCTCGCAGGCAGCTGATCCACGGCCGACGGCGCCGCTCAAGAAGAAGAAGTTCCGTCGCGGCCGCCGCGAGCTACAGTAGCTGAATCTCAGCGGTACTGACGAGCCTGCGCCGCGAGAATCGCTTCGCGCATCACGTCGCCGAGTTCGGCGACGATGATCTCGATGCCGGCGTCGCGGATGGAAGCCGTCAGCCACGCGCCCGGGCGATGCAGGTAGCTGGCCGCCGCCTCGTCAGCCACGGCGAGGATGAGCCGGGTCGCACCGAGCTTCTGACCGGCCCAGGCGAGTTTGAACGCGTCGGTGGCGAGCTTGCGGGGCTGCGCACCCTTGAGTGCGCCGATACGGGCGTAGGCCTCCACGAGGACCATGCGGTCTGGGGTCGCCCGTCGATCTCCATGTGGGCGTCATCGATCGCGATCCGAGCGGGAGTGAGCGCGACGCCCAGCTGCTCGGCGACGGCCGCGACGATCGCGCGCTCCGCCATGCGCTGCTCCGCCATGCGCTGCTCGGCCGAGTCGGAGGCGTGCGGGGTGGCGGATGACGGACTCATTCCGCGGCCACCAGGTCCGCGCACCCGATGGCGAACTTCGACGTATAGTCGACATGGCCACAGGCACTGCTTTCTGCAGCCTGGAGCTGGTCGCTCGAGACGGGCGCTTTGCCTGCAGCGGCGTGGAGAGCGTTCACTGCTGCGAGCATCTGCTCGCGTTCATAGAGAACCCATCCGAGCTCCGTGTTGCCGTCCTCGAGCTGGACAAATTCCTGGCGCCGATAGCGCGTCTGCTGAGCACGCGTGAGCGTAGTGCGAAGGTATTCGAGGTCTTGAGACCAGGTACGGGCGGTCATGACACCCTCCTTTCGGGTCTCTACGCCAAGCCGAGGCCTAGGGTCTTCGCGAACGACTCGAGCGTCACGGTGAGTCCAGGCGAGCTGAGTTCGATGTCCGCGGTCGGGCTCACCGGCAGGGCGTCTTCGGCGCGCTCCCACAGCGCCGCGGCGCGAGCCTCGGGGAGCTGCGGACGCTGCGCGATGGTGCGGGGGCGGTAGAAGACGCCGTCGACGTCGGGATATGCCTGGTGGATGGCGCGGGCCCACGGCCGGGACAGCGACCGATCGCCAGTGTTGATCTGATCGTTCCCGCCGACGTCCGTGACCCAGGTGCTGTCGATAAGGTCGAGGAGTGTGATCTCGCGGGTGGTCGCGAACAGCACGAACCGAGGCTGCGTGCCCCCGGTCCCTCCCGCTCCGACGCCACCGCGTTCGATGACGCCTCGGTCGCTGAAGCACTCTGATAGGCAAACGAGCAGGAGGCTCTGAACTGCCGTCTCCGGTGGAACCGTGATCTGGGGCGTGACGTAGGTCACGGCGTGGTTCGGATGGTGACCCACGGGATCGGGGTGGTGATCGAATCGGCTCCCCGTGGGCCCGAAGTGGCGGAGCTCGTGCCACCGGGCAGGGTGAGCGCCGCCGGCGTCGTAGATGCGTCCGAAGATCGTGCCGGCCGGCAGCGTACGGACAGCGCTCGGGGGGAGAGGATGCGGGAACTTCGATGCGTCGGGGGCAGGAAGCGCGCTCATCGGATCGAGAACGCCTGCTCGGCCAGCGCCGCGACAGGTTCTGCGGGCTTGCCGGCTGCGAGCCACTGGGCAGGAGTCAGCTCGCCGTCTCCCAGGTCGGGGTGAGCGTGAGTGAGGAAGTACTCCACGGCCACGGGGTTCGCCCCTTCGGGCAGCGCTCGGCTCACCGTTCCCCAGCCCGGGAGCTCACCGTGGTCGGTGAACTGGAACGTCGGGAACCGCAGGCCGCGGCCGGGGCCCGGGATCGCGAAGAGAGTCCCCTCGCCGTGGCGCTGGCGCACTCGGCCTTCGGTCACGTCGAGCAGTTCTGCGACGCGCTTAGTCGGCAGCGCCTCAGCGAGGATGTCCTGCTGGCGGAGGGCCGTGAGCACGCTGGGGCGCTCTTCGACAGGCAGCGCGTTCTCCGGCTCAACGAGCGAGCCGGCTGCGCGCAGTGCGTCCAGCTCAGCCTCCGTCAGCGACGAGTGCCCAGGCTCTTCCTCGAGCCGGAGCGCCTTGTTCACGCCCTGCAGGATGCTGATGAGGTGAGCGCGCCGACCGCTGGAGCCCAGCACGTTCAGCTCGTGCGCGAGCTCCTCGGCCTCGTGGTCCGTGAATTCCACAGGACCGACGATCTTGATGGTGATCTCGCGACCTTCGTCCGACCGAGTCGCCGTGAGGTATGCGCGTCGATCGCTGCGGAGGGGGTGTGCGGTTGCGTTCGACATCATCGGATCCTAACGGTCATTAGCGAGTATAGCTTGCGTAAGCGGCGGGGGGTCACTGTTGATGCAGAACCTCAGCGATCAGGTCGACATCGTCGTAGTCGGCGCGGCCGGGGCAGGCGCCCGTGACCTAGCTATCGACGTCCCGCGTCGATGTGTTCAGAGCGACGTGACCACGTAGCTGCGTGGGCCGGCGTGCGCGCAACGTGAGCTGCCCCGCGAAATAAACAAAGTAAATACGATTCGGCTCATCGAGTTCAGCATCGAGCCGGGTTCATCATCATCCAGGCCGCTGGCGGTCCAATGACACACTTAGCTCCATCGGCGTCCGCTGAGGTCTCATTCCCGTGATTAGAAGGGCAGAGAGGTCAGATTTGTGCCACGCCCGGAGACGAGTTCTGGGCGGATGAGCACAGGGCTCAGCGGAATGCTCCTACGGAGCTGGGGCGCTCGCTAAGCCCCCAGCAACCGGTTCGGGGCAGCGCGATCTGCGCCTCGAAGTGGAGAGCGCATGAGGCCAGTCGCTTCCGGGCTGCTCGCATCATCCCGCGGAGGGTGACGATCCGCCGGTCCATCAGCTGCGAACGACGGCGCCATCGCCTTGATCAGCGCGGTGCTTGTACCGTCGTCTTCCGCCGCGGATCTCGTTGAGTGGAAGTGGGCTGAACGCGAGGCCCGCGAGGTCGAGCACTCCTGCGTTGCAGGCAAACGTGTCCCGATCGAGACTGACCACGGTCCTGCCGTCCTCGCGCTCAAACTTACCGTAAACGTGCATATGGCCGTGCATGTGCAAGCGGGGGAGCGCAGCATCAGATACACGTTGCACACGCTCTCTCTGTGCAGCAGATACGGCCAACGCCTCGGGAGGAAAATCATGCGGATTGTTCGTGAGCAGCCGCTGCACCTCCGGTACCGCGATCGCTGGAGACTCGTGCGTGAGCATAAGGTCGGCCGGGCCGCCGGCAATCGCGGCGGCTTCCATCGGTTCCGTGATGAGTTCATCCTCGAACCAGTCCTTGCCCGCAGTTCGAAACGCCTTGTCGACGCTGGACGCGCCGCCGAGCGATAGCACCTCGCGTCCCGCGATCTGAAAACGGAACGGCCGGGGGATGAGCCACACGACGTCACTGACCCTGATCGCCATACCGGAGGCGCTTTCCTGCGCCGGGGTGATGTGGTTCCACTCTTCGTGGTTGCCAGGCGTGACCAGCACGCGCTCGATGCCTGTGCGCTTCGCCCAATAATCGACCGGGCCAGTCCCGGGCTGAGCATGCTCGAAACCGTAATCTCCGAGTTGAAGGATGGTGCGCAGCGATGGGTCATGCCGACGCATCGCGGGCAGCAGCGTTTGAATCCATCCAGCATTGCCGTGGAGGTCGCCCACGACCCACACGCGCTCATCCGGCAGGTCGAAGCTGTCGGCTGTCTCATGGATCTGCATCCATCCATCATGCCCGTGAGTGCCGACTCGGACATGGCGTCGACAACTCAACGTGGAGAATGCGAAACGGCCGAGATCAGTGGGCGCCGAGCGACCATATTGTGGTCATGTTCTGGCCACCCCTGCTGCCCAGCGAAATGCGGTGTCCCGTTAGTGACCACGAACCGGCCTGTAAAGGACCAGCTGAAGCCCGTTTTTCGGACTGCCACTAGCGACTATGTAGTGTGGGCACCGTCGGACCACTATATGGACACGAGGCGGTCACCGGCCACCCACTGCACAGTGCTAGTCGCCGATGCTCCGTTCTTGGTGATCGGGCGCGGAAAGCTCCGCCTCTTCGAAGAGTGCGGGGAACCGCAGTCGCAGCGGGCGAGGCTTGGGGGAGGTCTCCTGATTCTCACCGGTGTTAGCCTGCGGCCGCGCCGATCGCGGTTGCTCGACGTCGTGCGGACGGTAGTCGGGAACCGTGACCTCCGTTTCTGGTTCCTCTGGGTCCGCGATCCGTGGCTGAGTTTCTCGGAGTTCCGACAGTCCCATTGTGCCCGGGACTGCGGGTAGCTCGGTGGGAGCGTGCGCACCGGAATTCTCGTGTTCGCTTGTCATCGCGTCGGCGTTTGACAGGGCTGTAGCCACCAGGCGTTGCGCGGCGCGATTTGCCTCCTGTGTCGCCTCGTCCAGAGCGATCATCATGCGTTTCTTGGGCGACAGTCGGCGTTCAACAGTCGTGTGTTGTGGCACGGACAATGTCACCGCGCTGTTGCGAGCGAAAGCGGTCTCAACAGCGTCCCTCTCGAAGGCCGTGCCGAGTGTGGTGCAGCGGCGTCGATCACTCGGCGTTGGATCGGCTGGGGTTCGGTCCGGATTCTCGCGAAGCATGCCGTACGAAATGCCACGGCCCTTCTTGCCGCGCTGTTCGATCTGAACGCCTCGGGTTCTACCGACTTCGACGAAGCTGTCCCAGTCGACAACGGCTGGATCGGCGAGCGTGTTCTCGATGCTCGCCCTCAGCACGGTGAGACTAAAAGGTTGCTTGTTGCGGGGCGCACCGAACTCATCCGCGAGGTCGCATTCTGTTTCCCAGATGATGTGCCGCTGCCATTCGCGAAGCTCACTGTCCGCGGTCGACCCGGCGCGGCGAAGACCGCTCGGCTCGCCCCGCTCGAAGCGCTCGTTCGCGTCGCTGAAGGCCTGCTTGAGGTCCGCTCGCTGCTCGAAGCCGCGCTGTTCAAGAACACGCTCATGTGCCTCGACAAGGCGTGCGTGCGTGACGACTGAACTGTTGAGACTGCGGCCGGTTTTGGTCTCGATGGAGTTCGCGACGAGGTGGTTGTGCACACAGCCTGTTCGCCCGTCTCGTTGTGTTACAACGAGCACCTGTCGGCCGGGGAACCTCTCTTCTGCGAGTGCTGTCCCGAGCTTCTGAGCCGTCAGCCAGTCGTCTGGCTCTTCGGGGTCCAACTCGTCCTTCGCGAAAGACTGGATGACGTGATACGCCTGGACGAACGCGCCAGGCTTGTCCTTACCCCACTTCTTGCGGACGTCGCGCATCTGCTGCTTCGCGACCGATACCAGCATGCCGCCCACGCCGGACGCCATGACGTACCGCTCGCCATCTTGCTCGGGCTTGTCATCGAGCGCATAGTTGATCAGCGCATCGGCCGACCGCGTCGAGCTCGCCACCACAACAGGCATAACTACACCGTCCCGCGCGGCGGCAGGCCATGGTCCACGAGGCGTGCGATGCGCTTCTCGATATCGTCGGGAACATCGCGTAGCTCAGCCACCGTAAGGAGAGCCTCCGAGACCTCCCCAGCGGTCACCGGGTCGCCGATATTCAGCCGCTTCGCGATCTGATTGAGGTTGCCGCCGATATGCGCGATGTGATTGCGAATCGGACCGAGCTCGTACCCGAGCCGATCGGAGATGTCGGCCAGGCCCCAGTCGGTCACGTTCGGGCCCTGGCGCTCGATAGCCAGCGCCCTCGCTTCCACCTCGGCGGCACCCTCACGGTCAGTAATGAGCAGGCGCAGAGCTTCGGAGAAGGAGACCTCTTCGAGGTCGCGTCCGGAGGACTTGGCCAAAGCTCGCCGCACGTCGTCGACGGCTCGTTCCTCGTCGTCGCTGAACCTCAGTGTGCGGCGCTTCGCAAAGTTGACGACCCTCTTCCTCGGACGACGCGGCGTCGCTTCGCTCGCCTTGCCGGTCCTCGTCATCAGGTCGTCCCCTTCGCTCGGTTCTTTGTGCAGTCTGGGCCTTTACTTCCCCGCTCCGCGAGGGTGGTCCCAGACTACACAAATAACGGCAAGCAGTTTATCCGTCAGACATATCGCTGCGCTCCTGTCCTTGGATACTCCTTGGTCAGGCCTCCGGCCCGACACCCGGATGAAGGCTCCCGCCTCCACGCACAGGTCGTGGCGCCACCTTCCGAAACGGAGAAACCCCATCAGCGCCTCTTCGAGGGCAGATGGGGTTTCTCTACTCGCCGCGACCGCACGGGGCCGCGGGCGACGCAACGCTCAGGCGGCTGGCTGCTTGACCGCCGTCGGCGTGCTTGAAGTCGTCGCGACCAGGGCCGGAGAAGCCGCCTGCGGCGGTCTCTCAGCTGCCTGAGCAGGAACCTGACGATCACTGCCGACTGGTTGCGTCGTAGGCTGCTCCTCAATTGATAGCAGGACGGTGACAGCCTCGATGAGGCGAGCAGCGCGCTTGGCCTCGTCCTTATCGGACGTGACCTCGTAGCGGCCGTGCTTGCCATCACGAATGATGGGTGGTTCAGGCTGGACGTCGAGAAGCTCGTACAGCTGCTCGACGGCGTCACAGCGTGCGAACGCCGCGACCTTGATCGCGTCGTTCACGTTCTTGTCGTAGGCGTCCTGCTCGGCCTGCAGCGCGGCGATCTGCGCAGCTCGGAGCTGACTACGGGTCCTTCGCATGGTGTTCTCCTAACGGTGCGGTGTAGTGGTCAGCCCCGATCAACGGGGCTCGGTCTTAGGTGGGGCTACGGTCTCCTCGCCCCTACCCGGAGGTGCAAAGGGATCGCTGCCGACGTACTGGTCCAGGTCAGCAACGCTGATACCGAGAGCCGTGAGTTCGTCCGCGAGTCGTGAGGTCAGCGCTCGGGACCGCTGCAACGGCGTGTCCCACTCGGAGCGCCAGCCGGCAGTGCAGCCGGGCGTCCGGCAAGTGATAGGGAAGCCCGAGCTCGCAGCGGATCCGTGGTCGGTGGCGCATGAGGCGGTGGCCCCGTTCGCCATGAACCTAGCGATCCACGCTCGAACGTCTTCAGCGACGAACTCGCGGGTCAGTTTCACGCTCGCAAGATCCGCATCGGAGATGGCGGAATCCGGAGGCACCAGAACCCAAGTCTTGGAACGCTTGGTGGTCGGGTCCGGCTTGATCTCGTCGATCTGCCACCCTGCCTTTCGAAGATCCGGAGCCACTCGCCGGAGCTTGCCACTCATGCCACGAGGCTCGGGCCAATAGCGATCGTCCGAGGGTCTGCGCAAGAGCTCGTGAAGGGCCTTGCCGGTACCCGTCCAGCGACGTTTGATCGTCTCGGTGATCGCCACCAGGAACTGGTCGGTGCTCACGATGTCCTCGGCGACAGAATCTTGCGCCCGCCGGTAACGGCTCAGAGTGTCTGACCCCGTTGCATGATCAAGAGCGGCCAAGATCTCGGCGAAGTCCGCCATCCGAGGCTTGTTGCCGAGTTTCACGACGGGCAGCTGCTGCAAGGTCAGAACAACAAGGTCCAACAATGCACCCACCATCGAGGCGTAGCTCGCGTTCCAAGCGGAGTTCAACTCGCGTTCTGAGCGACGCCTGTCTGCGGGGATCACCTCAAGATCTCCCCAGACGCATCGCTCGGCGAGGTCGCCGTTGAGAACGCCGATATCGATACTGGTGAATCCCAGGACGCCCTGCACCTGCATGATGCGCACGTCGTCGTCGGTGTACAGCGCGCGGTCGACATCAGCTTCACCGGTCACGAATCGGCACAAGCCGTCCGACAACCAACGCGGCATCGACGACATATTGTCGAAGACCACGCCGCGCGAGTGAGCCCCGGCGTGAAGCAGCCGGTCCGCATCGTTCGGTGGGCGCCTCACCGGCGCGGTGGTCGGATCGAACAGGGAGAAGAGCCGTCGTGCACTACTGGTCTTGGCGGTTCCCTGTTCACCGAGCAGAGCCAAGGCCGGGCACGGAAGACCGACAAGGATCGTCGCAGCGACGAGCCAGCCGATGATCAAGCCGCGGTCCGAGGCCGGCAGATTGACGAACTCCCACAATGCGTCGAGGTTTCCGCCGCGCGCAGGGACGGGCAAAGGGGCGGTCACGGCGGTGCGGCGAAACAGCACGGGAAGGTCATCGTCGCCGTCGAGGATCTCCCAGCCGGCTGCCGTCACGCGGATGACCTGCTCACTGCGATCGCCGATGTCGATGAAGATCTCGTCGTCGCTGGGGCGCGCCGTGCGCAGGTGCAGCTTGATGGGCTCGAAACTCTCCTCCGCCTCGTACTCAAGCGCGCTCATCGCCTCAGTCAACGCGTTCTGCGAGGCTGTGCGAGCGGTCCGACGCCGGTACATGCCGCCGAGTTCCTTGCGGACGGAGCGTCTGCTGCCGAGGAGAGGAATCGCTACGTGACCGCCCTTGCGAACACCGAAAGGCTTGCCATCGGTATCGACGTGAAGGTCGTAGTGATCGAGGGCCAACTCAACGAGCTGCTGCGCGGTGGACCGCTTCCCGAGCGCCTCGGGGATATCGCGGTCTTCAGGTACGCTGGTGGTAGTCAAATGCAGGATCTCCTTTCAGATCCGCCATGGGGTCGCCGAGTTGCAGCTCGGTGGCCCTTTTTGTTTCTTCCGTATGGGTAGTGCTCGCTCAGGGTTCGAGCGTGATGTCGATCTTGTGGTTGCGGTCCCTTCGTATCCGCGCCTGCACCCTGCCGTGCGCGTGTTGAGCACCAGCAGGCCGCTTCGGGGGCGAGGCAAGAGCAGGCACGCTCCCGGGAGCCGAGGAAGATCGGTAGTGCGGAAGTCACCCCCGCACTTCTCCTGCGCGGACTGCACCTATTTCGCCTCCGAGGTGCCAATAGAGAAGTGATGGGGTTCCGTCCGCATCTCCGCTCCCGTGCGCGGGTTATCTAGGCGACGGCGGGGCGCGCCACGTGCGGAACACCACGCGGAACGTGTCGGTCCCGACAGTTGCCTCGAAGTTCCGCACGGTTTCCGCGCGCAATGGGTCCGGCGAGGACGCATCACATCGCCGGCTCGAGCTGCTCCTCGATCCAACGGTCGACATCGGCCTGACGCCAGCGAACAGCGGCGCCGATCTTCACGGCCCGGGGGAGCGGCTCACCGAGCGACCGCTTGCGGTAGATAGTCGACACAGACATGCCGGTCTGGGCGGAGAGATCGTGAACGTCGAGGAGGGTGTTCGTCGTCTGTGTCATGCGGAGTCCTTTGATAGCGAGTACCAGAAATTTGTAACTTGTGAGGTACCGTAACACAAGCTACATGATTCTGGTAACTTGTAAGCATGGAATCAATGGCATACGCGGAAGCGGTGGGCGGATTTCTTGCCGCCTACCGGCGGCGGCACGGGATTACCCTTGAGGCGATCGCGACCGTTGGACGCGATTACGGAGCAACGTGGAGCCTGTCTAGCGTCCAGGCGATTGAGCGGGGCAAGGCTGCGCCGACGGTTCCGACGCTTCTCACGCTCGCACTCGCACTTGGAAAGCTCTCTGGTGAGCCGCTTCGACTCGCCGACCTTCTTGGGGCTGCGGAGTTGCTGGAACGGCCGTACGAGCTCCGTGAGGATCAGCCCGTGCGGCGGGAGTGGGTCAACCGCGTACTGTCGGGCGCACCGATCGCGCTCGAGGATGGCGACTATGCGCACGTGGGCGCCGCGCCGATAGGTGGGGATCACGAGTGGGACGAGGAACTCGAGATGGCGGCCCTTGAGCATATGAGGGTGCACGGCAGGAAGTCCGAGTCGTATGACCAGGTGGATGCACAGTGGGGGGCCATGACGGAGGTGCCCGACCGTGACACGCGTCAGAGCGCTCGTCGGCCTAGTGTGAGCCTTGCAGAGTCTCGGGCGGCAAAGAAGCTTGGGATACGCCCACCTCTGCTTCAGCAGTACGCGGCGCGACTCTGGGGCCATTCCCTTGAAGTCGAGGCCCTGCTCCGCGCCGGCGAGGACAGCACGCCGCAGGCGCGTGGGCGCGTCACGCGTGTGCTCATTGACGAACTCCGCGCATCCACCGACGGTGAAGTCTGATGGCCAGACCTCGAATGGCGATCGGAACCTACGGCACCATCCACGTGGCCGAGGTTCAGCCGGGGAAGTGGCGTGCCCGCACGCGGTATCGTTTCGCGGACGGCAAATCCCGCCAGATCGAGAAGCACGCGCCGAGCAAGGCCAAGGCGACGGCCGCGCTGAGGCATGCGCTGACCACGATCGAGGCCGACCGCGGTGGCGAGCTGAAACCGGCAACGCACCTCCGCGCCCTCGGCCAGAGGTTCTTGGAGTCCCGGCGTGAGTTGGGGCGCTCAGAAGGCACGCTGGAGACCTACGGCTATGCAGTCACCGCTCATATCGCGCCCCGGATCGGCGACCTCTCAGTCGCCGAGGCCACACCTGAACGGCTGCAGAAGTTCCTTAACGCCGTTGAGAAGGAAGCCGGCCCGGGGGCAGCAAAGAACTGCCGATCGGCGCTGAGTGGCATGCTCGGCCTAGCGGTGCGGAACGGGGCTTTGTCGCACAACCCCGTGCGTGAGCTCGAGCGCGTCACCCAAAGGAAGAAGAAGGGCAGCACCGCAATCCCGTTGGACGAACTGCCGATGTTTCTCCAGCGCGTCCGTGAGGACGAGAAGCTCAACGAGTGGGACACGGTGGATCTGATCACGTTCATGCTCGCGTCAGGGTGGCGAGTGGCCGAGGTGTGCGCGCTCGAAGCGAGCGCTATCGACTTCGCCGCCGGCACAGCTTCCGTTGTCGCGCAGAATGTGCGTGTGAAGGGGCGGGGAATTGTGCGGCAGGAGTTCGCGAAGACCGACAAGTCCGCGCGTACCACCCACTTGCCGGAAGCGACCATGCTCCTCCTTCACAAGCGGCACGAGAGGCTGCGCGCCGATACCAACCTCATCTTCCCGACTCCGCTGATGCGCCCTCGCGATCCCTCGAACACGCAGCGGGAGCTTCGAGACCGTCGCGACGGCCTGGGGTACCCGGGATTGTCAACGCACGCGTTCCGAAAGTCGGTAGCCACGATTCTTGACAAGGCTGGACTGTCCGCGACAGAGATCGCCGACTACCTCGGACACGAGAACCCGAGCATGACCCAGGACGTGTACATGAACACCATCAAGGGCTCCACCAAAGCTGCAGGCATCATGGGCCAGAAGCTGGACGGGCTGATCTAATCCGGTGCGAGAAGCAGCCCGGGGCGGAGTGAGGAGAGGGCTTCCGCTCTACCCGATCGTAGTGTCCGTGGCTGCGGATACGATCCATCGATGACTGATGAGCAGCCGCCGGCGCCTGATCCTGCGAGCGGGCTGAATCTTGCGGACGAGCTGAACCGTGACTTCTATTCGCATTCACCATCGCAGTACCTGCGAACTCGAATCGCGTTGCTCGTCGCCCTCGGCGACGCCGATGCCGCCTTGCATCCCGCGCTCGTTGGAGGTGTCCGTGCGTGGGGTATGGGCGTCGAGCTAGAGGTGCCACTAGACGACGAAGAGATCGACGGATTCGCTGTGGTCGAGTCGATCTCGATCATGTACCTCGCGGCGGAGGCACTCCTGCGGTTGTACTTCGCGCACGTGGAACCGGAGCCTTGTCCGCCGCTGAAGCTCTCGTCGTTGACGAGCTTCGCGAAGTTCAAGCAGATGGCGGGCGACTTGTTGACCAGCCCTCCGCGCAATGAGCTATTGCGCGAGGTATTCCGCGGCAGGCTCGATGCGCCTGCTGAGGTATCCGCGGAGGCATGGACAGAGGACGCTGACGTCCTTCGATTTCTCTTGACTCGGGCAGCCGCGCTGCTCGCCCGCGAGGCTAACGTGTACAACTCGACGAAGCACGGGCTTGCAGTGCAACCTCGGAAATCCGGGCTGCGCCTCGGTAGCGAGGAGGACCCGAATGGCGTGATCATCGACCACCACGGACCGTCCATCCGGTTCCTCAGCAAGGGTCCTAGCGCCGAAGAGGGGGTGCAACAGTGGCGAGAGACGATCCAGTTCGCGTTCCCTTCCATCAACCTCGCAGTTGCATCCGCTTTCGCCGACGAGATCGACGCGATCCACGCGGTGGCGAAGGCGCGCTTGACTGGTGAACAGGGCTCAGTGACGATTCGTCAGCGAGCGTTGATTGACCACCTTCGTGCCGTGCCCTTCGCTAGCAACTACACGGGGCTTCTATCTCTGGGGATGCATCGAGACTTTGGGGTCAGGATTGGGCGCTAGTTGCGTTCGGGCGACGCTGCTGCCTGAGCCTGATAGTGCGGAGTTTGTGCGGAGTCCACGACTGAAAACCCCAGAGCCTGCCCGGAGGGAGGCAGTCGCTGACGCGGAAAAACCCTGATAAGCGCATAAAAGAACCCCCGCGATGTAGAAGCTACGCGAGGGTTCCAGTGGCTCCGACCGGCATCGATCCGGTGACCTTTCGATTTTCAGTCGAACGCTCTACCAACTGAGCTACAGAGCCGCGCGGCGATGATGCTGCCGCGTCCTAGACGAAGAGCCCTCTCCGAAGAAAGAGCTCGTCGCACGGAGCGACCCTGACGGGACTTGAACCCGCGACCTCCGCCGTGACAGGGCGGCACGCTAACCAACTGCGCTACAGGGCCATACTGGTGTTTTCAATTGTATCGGATGGAGTGACCCCAACGGGATTCGAACCCGTGCTACCGCCGTGAAAGGGCGGCGTCCTAGGCCGCTAAACGATGGGGCCGAGTCAGTCCCGGGGGACTTCCTTGCCGACGCTCAAGCATAAAGGATCATCCGGGCAAATCGCGAATCGAGCCCGGAACCCGCTTCCCCCGGGCGTGTTCGAGCGAGACCATGGAGGGTGCGGAGGTGCCGTTTCCGGCGCTCCGGGAGTCTGGTGCTGGTGTGAAAGTTGTTGTTACTGTGGCATCTGTGAAACCGGCGGAAGGGGCCGTGTGAACGACAAGACCACGCAGGATGCGGCACTCGCGGCATCCGCGGACTGCGGGTGTGCGCCCACCCCGACGGAGCGACGCACCCTCTTCGGCGACGGCATCAGCCGCCGCGGTGCTCTCGGACTCGGCGCGCTCAGCGTCGTCGCCCTCAGCGCGTTCGGCATCTCGTCCGGAGTCACGGCCGCCCACGCCGCGTCCTACCCGAGCTGGGACGACGTGCAGAAGGCCAAGCAGAACGAGGCCTCCAAGGCCGCAGAGGTGAAGCGCATCGAGGGACTGATCCAGTCCCTCACGCAGAAGGTCTCCGAGACGCAGGCCGCCGCCGAGGTCGCCTCGACCGAGTTCTACAACGCGCAGCAGGCCTACTTCGCCGCGATCGCCGAGGCCGATTCGCTGCAGGAGAAGGCGGACACGCAGGCGGCCGTCGCCGACGAGTCCGCCCGCAAGGCCGGTCAGGTCGCCGCGCAGCTCTACCGCAACGGCGGTGACGACACCTCGCTGGAGCTGTTCTTCGCGGGCTCCGCAGCCAACGCCGACGAGCTCCTCGCCCGCCTCGGGTCGATGGACAAGCTCCTCGAGTACAACCAGACCGTCTACAACGACGCGGTCGCCGCGCGGAACTCCGCCCAGTCGCTCAGCGACCAGGCGGTCGTCGCCCGGGACGAGCGCGACCGGCTCCAGAAGATCGCCGAGGAGAAGATGGTCGCGGCGCAGCAGGCCGCAGACGCCGCGCAGGCCGCGCTCGACGAGCAGTCCTCCAACCTCGCCACGATGCAGGCGCAGCTCGCCGCGCTGAAGGACACCACCGCGACCACCGTCGCCGGCTACCAGAAGGGCGTCGAGGAGCGCGAGAAGGAGCGTAAGCGCCGCGAAGCCGCCGAGGCCGCCGCGAACGCCGGGGGGAACAGCGGCGGCGGCGGGACCCCGGGAAGCGGCGGCTGGGTGCGTCCGCACGGCGGCTACCGCAGCTCCGGTTACGGCCCCCGCTCGCAGCAGTGCAACGCCAACGGCTGCTCGTCGAGCTGGCACTACGGCGTCGACCTCGCGAACGGCTGCGGCGCGGCGATCTACGCCGCCCACTCGGGCACTGTCGACGCCGCGTTCTACAACGGCGGGTACGGCAACTACGTCCGGATCCAGCACGGCGGCGGTATCGCCACCGGCTACGCGCACATCAAGCCCGGCGGCTTCGCGGTCCGGAACGGCCAGTGGGTGCGCGCCGGCCAGGTCATCGCGTATGCGGGCAACACCGGCGGCTCCTTCGGCTGCCACCTGCACTTCGAGGTCTACATCAACGGCCGGTACACGAACCCCATCGACTTCATGGCGAGCAAGGGCATCTCCGTCTGACGGACGGCCGGACAGCAGAAGACCCCCGGACGCCCGGCGTCCGGGGGTCTTCGCTTCGACAGGCTCAGCGACCCAGAGAAGGTCAGCGACTCCGGTGGGGTCAGTGGCCCTGCTCGCCGAAGCGCACGATGGCCTCGTCGAGGATGCGCTGCGCCTCGGCGGCGTTGCCCCACTCGTCGACCTTGACCCACTTGTTGGGCTCGAGGTCCTTGTAGTGCTCGAAGAAGTGCGCGATCTCCTTCTTCGTGTACTCGGCGATGTCGTCGATGTCCTGGATGTGGGCCCAGCGCGGGTCCTTGGAGAGCACGGCGACGAGCTTGTCGTCCCCACCGGCCTCGTCGCTCATCTTCAGCACGGCGACCGGGCGGACCTCGACGACGACGCCGGGGTAGATCTGGTGGTCGAGGAGCACCAGCACGTCGAGCGGGTCGCCGTCCTCGCCGAGCGTGTTGTCGAAGTAGCCGTAGTCGGCCGGGTAGCCGAAGGTCGTGTAGAGCACGCGGTCGAGGTGCACTCGCCCGGTCTCGTGGTCGACCTCGTACTTCACGCGGCTGCCGCGCGGGATCTCGATGACGGCGTCGTGTGCGCCCATGCGTGTGCTCCTCAGGAAGATCGGTTGGATGCCGCCGACCAGCCTACTCGGGGGTCGCGGATCCGACCGTGACGGACGAGACGGTGCCCTAGCGTGGAGGGATGCCTTCCCTCGACCCCGCCGTCGCCGAGATCCGCCTCGCCGTGCGCACCGCGCTCGCCGATCTGCCGGAGGGCTCGACCGTCGTCGTCGCGGTGTCCGGCGGTGCCGACTCGCTCGCACTGGCGGCGGCCACCGCGTTCGAGGCCGCGAAACGCGGGGTGCGTGCGACCGCGGTGACGGTCGATCACGGCCTGCAGGACGGGTCGGCCGAGGTCGCCGCCGAGACGGCACGCGTCGCCGGACGGCTCGGGCTCGAGGCGCTCGTCGTCCGCGTCGAGGTCGACGGCGACGGCGGGCCGGAGGCGGCCGCGCGGGATGCGCGGTACCGCGCGCTCCAGGAGGCGGCGGGCGACATCGGCGCGCGGGCAGTCCTGCTCGGACACACCCTCGACGACCAGGCGGAGACCGTCCTGCTCGGGCTCGCGCGCGGCTCCGGGGCGACGAGCCTGCAGGGCATGGCGCCGGAGCGGGAGGACGAGGACGGCCTCCGGTGGCTGCGCCCGCTGCTCGGCGTGCGCCGCGAGACCACCTGTGCGTTCTGCGCCGCGGCGGAGCTGCAGCCCTGGGACGACCCGCACAACACCGACGACCGCTACACGCGGGTGCGGGTGCGTCGCCACGTGCTCCCGGTGCTGGAGGCGCAGCTCGGCCCAGGCATCGCCGAGGCACTGGCCCGCACCGCCGAGCAGCTCCGGGAGGATGCGGATGCGTTCGACGAGATGACCCACGAGACGATCGAGGACATCGTCGAGCACGCCGAGGCCGGCATCTCGGTGAGCGTCGCCGCGCTCGCCGCCAACCCCGCGGCGCTGCGCAACCGCATCATCCGGCTCGTGGTCGACAGCGAGTTCGGGGCGAGCCTGAGCCGCACGCAGACGATCGAGGTCGCCCGCCTCGTGACCGACTGGTCGGGTCAAGGGCCGATCGACCTGCCGGGGTGCGCCGCCGTGCGCCAGGGCGGCCGGATCGTGTTCACCGCCGCGACCCGCTGAATCGCGGACCGCGGCGGCGTCACGTCCTACTTCTTGCCGCCGAAGAGGCCGCCGAGGATGCCGCCGAGGTCGATGCCGCCGCCGGAGCCGCTCTTGCCGCCGCCGAGGAGGCCACCCAGCACGTCACTCAGCCCGCCGCCGGAGCCGGAGTCGCCGCCGCCGAGGATGCCGCCGATGACGTCGCCGATCCCGCCGGAGCCCTCCGTGCCCGCGTCCGCCTTCGCCGTCTTGTCCTTCGTCGCGTTGGCGATGAGACCCATCACGATCGGCGCGAGGATGGGGAGGAGCTTTCCGAAGTCGATGCCCGGGGTCGCCTTCGACTCCGTCAGCTCCTTCGTGACCTCCTTCTCCTTCCCTCCGAGGATGTGGGAGACGATCTTCTCGCCGTCCTCCTGATCGATGTCGTCGACCGTCGCCGGGCTCGACGCACCGCGGTGCTTGCCGAGAGCCTTCTCGATGGCCGCCGACCCCTCGGAGCTCTCCGCGTTCCTGGCCAGCCCGCCGAGCAGCACGGCGCCGCCCTGCTCGACCGCGACCTTGGCCTCGTCGCGCGACACTCCGAGCTTCTGCGCGATGTCGTCGAGGGGGACCTGGCTGAGGATGTCGTGAGTCGCCATGGGGATCTCCTTCCGTCGGGGCGTCCGCCCGCGTCACCGTCAGAGTAGTGCGGTGCCGCCCGCGCAGGGGAGGCACGCGCGCGAACGGAGCACACGGCCGCATCGCCTAAAATCGATCCATGCGCGCCGCGGAGATCCAGGACGACCTTGCACAGATCCTCGTCACCGAGGAGGAGATCCACGCCAAGCTCGACGAGCTCGCGGCGCAGGTCGCGAAGGATTACGAGGGCAAGGACCTCATCCTCGTCGGCGTGCTGAAGGGCGCGGTCATGGTCATGGCGGACTTCGCGCGCGCGCTGCCGTTCCACGCGCCGATGGACTGGATGGCGGTGTCGAGCTACGGCGCCAGCACGAAGTCGAGCGGTGTCGTGCAGATCCGGAAGGACCTCGACACCGACCTGCACGGCAAGCACGTGCTCATCGTCGAGGACATCATCGACTCCGGCCTCACGCTGAGCTGGCTCCTGGAGAACTTCGGGTCCCGTGGCGCGGAGTCGATCGAGGTCCTGGCTCTGCTGCGCAAGCCGGAGGCCGCGAAGGTCGAGATCGACTGCAAGTACGTCGGCTTCGACATCCCCGTGGAATTCGTCGTCGGCTACGGGCTCGACTACGCCGAGCGCTACCGCAACCTCCGCGACGTCGCCGTGCTGGCGCCCCACGTCTACAGCTGACGCTTCGACAGGTTCAGCGACCCAGCCTCGGGGCGTTGCGCCGTGGGTGAACGCACAGCGGCCCCCTAGCACGGAGGCGATACGCTGATCCGACCATGGATGTGAAGAAGCTCACCCGCAATCCGCTGATCTACGTCGCTCTGATCGGCGTGCTGCTCTTCGGCGGATTCCTGCTGATCTCGAACCTCGGCGCGCCGAAGCAGATCACGACGCAGGAGGGGCTCGAGCTCCTCTCCGGCAAGACCGTGACCGAGGTCACCACCACCGACGGCGATCAGCGCGTGGACATGACGCTGTCGAAGCCGTACGAGGGCTCCGAGAACGTCCAGTTCTACTACGTCGAGGCCCGCGCCGACGAGGTGGTCGCCGCGATCGATGCGGCCGCTCCGAAGGACGGTTTCAACGACGCCGTGCCGCGCGCGACCTGGTTCGACGGCTTCCTCTCCCTGCTGCTTCCCCTCGTGCTGCTCGGTCTGCTGTTCTGGTGGCTCCTGTCGTCCATGCAGGGCGGCGGCGGCAAGGTCATGCAGTTCGGCAAGTCCAAGGCCAAGCTCGTCAACAAGGAGACCCCGACGGTCACCTTCGCCGACGTCGCCGGTGCCGACGAGGCCATCGAGGAGCTCCACGAGATCAAGGAGTTCCTGCAGGACCCGGCGAAGTTCCAGGCCATCGGCGCCCGCATCCCGAAGGGCGTGCTGCTGTACGGCCCTCCCGGAACCGGAAAGACCCTCCTCGCCCGCGCCGTCGCCGGTGAGGCCGGAGCTCCGTTCTACTCGATCTCCGGTTCCGACTTCGTCGAGATGTTCGTCGGTGTCGGCGCCTCCCG
>NZ_DLNJ01000029.1:9180-92353 GCF_002478345.1 Microbacterium sp. UBA7513 | reverse complement strand
CACCCGCCTTGACACTTTCCGGTTGCGGACGAATCGATTACAACCTCGATGCTCGCTGATGATGCAGTCACTATCGAGAAGTTGAAGAATGCAGGCGCGTCAAACGGGCCAGCGATCCTCGACGGAACCGGAACACTACTCGCGACTACCGTTCCAATGCAGGCGGTCGCGGACTCAACGGAACTACAGACCACATACGGGATCCCGCTGAAGCTCGCGGGGGCGTGGTGGGATGTTGTGTTCGCTGCTCCGGCAGCGGAGGACGTGCCGCAAATTTCGGTCGCCACAGCATCGACCTTGTCGGGCACGACGATCGCTCCAACTGCGGACATGGAGTTCGATCCGCACTTCCGCTACGACGGATGCATCGGTGTGACCTCTCCAGCCGTGGGGTGGGTTGCCCCGGCTCCCTCCGCTGTCGGGGTGCAGTACTACTGCAATGAGGAGTTCGTCACCGACGCGTCAAACTCAGTCGTCGAGATTCCGGTCATGACCACCGCGGCTGGCGGCAAGATCGGAGTCCGTGTCCTAATCGACGGGAAGCCGCACGCGGTGGAGCTTCAGCGGTTCTCGATCGGAGCTCTAACCACCTACTACGTGAAGATCGCATTCCCTACTGCACGGGCGCGGCGTCTGCTGGTGGAGGTCGAAGGCATCGCGAGGGTAGGTGGGGTCGTCGTTCCGACCGGGCAGACCGTGTACCGGCCAGAACGTGAGATCCAGAAACCCATTGGCATCCTCGCTGATTCCTTCGGCCGCGGTGCCGGGTGGTCGACGGGAGGCGCATCCGGCCTAGAAACGTTCGGCTACTACCTTGGACGGCTGCTTGGCGCGGACCGCCTCGTGAACTTCTCGATCGGCGGCACCGGCTGGGTAAGCGCGGGTTCTGCACAGCCCTTCGGAACACGTACGCCAGAGATCCTTAGCTCCGGGGTGACTGCCCTCGTCGCCCTTGGGTCCCGCAATGACAATGGCGCGGTGTCGTCAGTGTTCGCTGCGGTGAGAGCGGCGCTCAGTCAGCTCCAGACAATCCCGGCTCTTTGGGTGGGGGGTCCCGCACAGTCTGCATTCGCCTCCGTGAACGCAGAGGTGCGTCATGCTGCCGCTGCGGCGTCGCGGTCGTTCATCGACGTGCTCGATGTGATTACTCCCGGTGAGCGTACTTGGACTGATGGAATTCACCCATCGCACGCCGGGCACGTCGAACTGGCGAAGGCGTTCTACGCAGGTATCGATACGCGTAACTACGAGGCGAAGGCGGCGGCAGCGGCGGCGGCGCGTTTTGCTCCGGACCTGACACTGACCGCGTCGCCGAGCACCGCCCAGGCAACGGGATCGCAGGTCATGTTAACGGGGACCTTATCCACCCATCGTGCAGGACGTATCGCGTTCCTCGCCAACGGTGTGGAGATTGGTAACGCGAACGTCACGGCAGGCGTCGCGAACGTTCAGACGTCGACCCTCACGGCCGGGGCGTACACGATCACGGCTCGGTTCGTCCCCCAATCTCCATCGCTAGTGAGAGCGGTCGTGTCGAACTCGATGAGCTACACGATCTCGGCGAATCTCGGCTTCACAGCCGGGTTCGACACTGCACAGAGCCCCGTCACGGCCACGGACAACGGCAAGCCATACACCATCTACGGGCTCGGGACCTGGGACGCGAGCAGTGGAAAGCTCATGAACGCGGGAGTGACATCCGGGCTCGCGGCGATCGTCGCTGACGCAGGTACCCCGAGCGGGGCATGCTCAGTCACCATCAGCGGAGCAACGGTGAACGCAGCAATGCTGCTGCTCAGGTACGTCACCCAAATCAACCACCTCCGACTCGCGGTGCAGAGCGGACAAATCACGCTGCAGCAAGTCATCAGTAACGCGACCACAACCCTCTACACCGGCACCGGCGGCGGGTGGGCAGCGGGGGACGTCATCTCCGTGGTCTTGTCCGACGACACGATATCGGTCAAGAAGAACGGCGTGAGTGTCCCGGGTCTTACGGACGTGACTGTGTCGCAGTTCAACACCGCGACCAAATTCGGAGTCGGCCACTACAGCTCCGGGGTAGGCGTCACATATGACAATCTCTCATTCGTCGCGTAGGGCCATCGCTCGGAGCATGAGAAGAGCCCGCCGAGCGACGGAAGTCGCCCGCACGGGCTCTTCTCCTTGTCGCTCGAGGCGGGCTCGAGGATGTGGCTCTCACTGGACGGTCATGCCGCCAGCAAGTGTGCCTTGGCTGACTCGCGCGAAGTACTGTAGTTGCAGCCCTCCGCTGAGTCTCGCGTTTCCGTCCACACGCGCCTCGTGGTTGAGTTGCACACTTCCACGAAGTATTGCCTCGCCACCGACGCTTGAGTCACCCCGAAGGGTGCAAGCGTCACCTACGACAGCGCTGTCTTCGATCACTGCTCGGTCGAAAAGACGAACAGATCCGACCACGATTGCGTGATCTTTGATAATCGCCTTCGGGGCGACGTAGACGGACGCTGCCACGTGCGCCGTGAGAGCCACAAGGCCGCCTCCGTTCTGATGGATGCGGTATTGCTCGGTTCGGACGTCGACAATGTCTTCGCCCCGATAGATCGTCCATGGCCCAGAGCGCGGGCTCGTCTCAATGCTCATTTTTCTCCCCCAGTAAATTCGGGTTCCCAGTTCCTGCGGTTGCAGGAGCGACAGCATCACGCGCCGCGCATAGTCGCGCCGTGGTGGTGCCGCCGCTCCCGCACCCGGAAGACGGGTGAGAGAGCTATCCCGAACGCTTCGAGCCAGGCAAGTGGCGAGCGTTCTGTTGAACGTGTCGCCAATCAGAAGCGAACTTCAACTACCCTGCACTATCGCATATTTGTTCGAATCTGTCAATACCTGTTGGTGTCTCGCCGCTCACCTCCCACGCTACTGCTGGTGCTTATGGTCTGATTCTCGCGGTACGTTCCAGGGGTGAGTGAGCGACCATCGGACTTCATTGCCGCGACCGGACTGCGCCGGGTAGTCGCCGGCTCCGCTGACGTCGAGATCGAAGAGCTCATCGTAGCCGGACTTGCAGTGAGGTGTATCGTGACGACGTCCGACGGACCGCTTGTGGGTTTTCAGGAGCGCGCCGTGTGGATGGGAGACCCGATCCTTACGCTCGCGGATCTTTGGCCCGATAAAACGAGAGCCATGATCGTGGGGCTTAACCCCGCCTCCAAAAGCGTCGAGATCGGACACTACTACCAAGGCACCTCCGGGCGACGTCAGCTGCTCCGATTGGCCAACGCAGGACTGTTCCAGATGCCAGCGCAAGGCACGTTCTTCGAGGAGGCGGCATTGACCGCGGGTGTCGGGTTCACCGACTTGGTGAAGCGTCCGACACGTGGCGAGGGCGACCTCGCACCCGCGGAGCTCGCACGTGGTCGCGCGTCACTCATGGATGCGCTTCGTGCCCGTGAGGTGCCGCTTGTCGTGTGTGTCTTCCGGCAGCCCGCCGACGCGGTCATGGGTACGAAAAGCACCGTGGGGTTCCAGGCGACGCCGACACCGTGGGGCGGGAAGCTCTTCCGGATGCCGGGTCCGTTCGATCGTGCCGACCGTGTGGACTCGCAGATGCAGGCATTGAAGGACGCGTTGCGAAGCGCTCAGTAGAAGATCTGGCCGACGTCTTCGTAGTCAGGCTCGTCCGGTGTTCCCTCACGGACTGCGATCCTCAGATAGCCGCTACCCCCAAGCTCGAAGAGGTAAGGCTGACCGAGCGGACCGCTCGGATAGGTGCTCCAAAACGGATATGCCACGCCGCCGGGCTCGACGCACTCGCCGGCCGAGCCGCCCCATCCCTCGACGGCGACGTCGGGCCCGCCGGAATGAAAGGTGCACCAAGCACCATTCACCAATCTCAGGCCTACCGGGGAGAGTGTCGGTTCGGAGCCGTCGTCATTGGCGGGCTGCACGGGCGCCAGGATTCGGTATGTCGTCCATGTGTTCGTCGACGGATCTCCGCATGCGGCGGTGTTCGCGTCCTGGCTCAGGAAGCAGTCCGCTCCGGTCTCGCACTCGACGCGGTCGGCGCGGAAGGCGCTCTGGCTGCACCACCCTTCGAATTGCTCATTGGCGTCATCAGCCTGGAGAGCGGGGTCGCTCCACGGATCGACCCGCACGAAGGCAGTACGGGACTCAGTCTTGGGAGCCGGACGCGGCGCACGGAATGCGTCGGCGACAGTATCCCGCACTGTCAGATAGTCCGCGCGAATCTGCTGCGCTTGGTGACGAATCGTCATGCGCGTGTTGTCGGAGGTCGGCAGACAGACACCGCCGGCTTGCATGGAGCTCGCGACGTTGCAGAAGAACGCCGTGGTGCCATCGCTATTCAGTCCTGCGACCACGCGGAGCGTGCCTCGACTGGGCAGACCTGGCCAAGCGATCGAGGTGCCATCGGATGACGCCCCTTCGATCGGAAGCGAGACAGGCGCCCCGTCAGCGTGTGCGCGAATAGTGCCGTCGAACGCGTAGTCACCTTGGATGAGTGCGCCGAGGCCGAGGGGTCGGGGGCTCTCCACGGTAACTGTGGCGGGAACCGGCCCGTCCGTTGTTGGGGTCAGCGCGTGAAGCCTCCCTTGAGCGTCCTCGTCGAGTCGGAGCAGGAGAGGAGCCCACTCAAGCTCGCCGCTCCCCGGTTCGTCTGCGGGGAGCGCCGGCGTGCCGCACTGAAGAATAAAGCCCTCGCGCGGCTCGGAGAAGCGCCCATCTGCCGTGAACGAGACGGGGAGCGGCTCCGCCGATGTGGAACGCAGCAACAGCGCCTGTGGGGAGGGAAGCAGCGAACCGTGTTCCGAGAGCCACGCGGAGAGTTGAGCACCGCATTGGGACTCGGTGCTGCCCTCTGCGTCGAGTTCTTCGAGCGGCGCCGACAGCGGAACCCAATACGCAACGTTCGTCGCCTTCCCGTCTCCGGATACTGCCGGGCGCCCCTCGTTGGTCACGAGTAGCGAGGTCTTCGCGGCAAGGAGCACGCCGATGACGACAGCCACGGTGATGACGACACCGATGCCGGCGAAGACAACTATTCGCAGGCGACGCGTCATCGATCACCCCAGAGATCGTCGAGCGCGGTTCGAAGACTCGCGACGGAGCAACTCGGGAGGGCAGAGCCATTGACCGTGCAGAGGGGTTCGTCGTCCGGGCTTGGAAGGGTGTACACGACGGTCTTGTCGCTTGGCATGCCGTGCCAATCGATCTTGCGATCGCCGCCGCCCTCCAGCGCCGGAACGATCAGTCGCGATGAACTGCCCCCGGGGGGGATGACGTCGGCGGTCAGAGTGCCGGTGAAGTCGTGCTCGCCGCTGGGGACGACCATGATGCCACTGGTCTCGCCCTTGGGCATGTCACGCCAGAAGTAGTCACTCACCTGCGAAGTGTTCTTCAGCGTCGCGACGGCGTCCTCGTCGATATCGAGCGCGAGTACCGTCCAATCGATTCCACCGCCCTCCCCGCCGCCGCTGCACTTCACGATCAACCCAGGCTTCGCGGGCGACACGGTACCGCGAGAGGCGACCTCTGTGAGCCCGATAGTGTCGCCGCTGACGTTCCGCACGGTGAAGTAGAACGCATCCCTGTAGACGCCATGCTTCTGGAGCCACTCCCTCGCCGCGGGGTCAGCGCATCCATCCGTCGCCGCTTCGAGCTCCTCGAGCGGCGCAGAGGCAGGCACCCAGAATGCAGTGTTGATCGTCCACCTGGGTGGTTTGCTCGCGACTGATTCAATGGTCGCAATCGGCGCCGACGCCTCAGCAGCACCTTCGGCCGCGCCGGTGATGCCGTTTGCGAGCAGAATCCCCGTTGTCACGACCGCGACCAGCACCGCAGCCCCACCGGCCCACAGGAACGGTTTCGTCCAGCGCGGGGCTGAGAGCGCACCCTGCGCCTCAGTGAGCGCATGCGGCCGCTCCTGGGGGTCGGGGAGAATCGGAAGTCCAGCGGCCGTGGCCTCCGCGATCACGCGCTGAAGCGTGACGGTATCGTCGAGCGTCCGACGTAGGGATGCAGCGATTGCCGGACTGATCGCCCGTCCCGTACTGGTTTGACCCGGGCGGACGGCGTCCCGATTCGTGCCGAGCCGCGACGCGCGCGCGGCGTACGCCTGGCGAAGCGAAGCCGACGATCGGTACTCGGCGCCGGACTGCACGTTTGCCGCCTTGAGCAACGCCTGCGGGGAGATACCCACAGACCGAGCGAGCGCGCTCAAGTCGCTGTAGGGAGCTGGCTGATCGGGAGCCGCGGGGTTACGGCCCGCAGCGATGAGGTGAGACGCCGCGACCAGGAGGGGCCGCTCCGCTTCGGGAGCATCACCCGTTCTCGTGATTGCAAGACGAAGCAGCTGCCACGCGATCTGCTTGTCGAACCGCACGTCGCGCCGGGGTGCCGCTTCATCGAGGCGATCAGTGATTGTGACGAGCAGGACACCCGACAGGTCGTCCGCGTTCGGGACGCGGTTGTTACGGCCGACGCGTACACCGGATACGACGACGTCCTGGATCGCCTCCGCGAGCGCTCGGCCGTCCTCGTTCGTCCCCATGAATCGAACGTTAGCGGCTGTAGGTCGTAGGCCTGAAACCGGCACTCCTGCGACGACGCCGTGCCCCAGCTCTCCCCACATTCGCCCCAGGTCGCATGCCCTCACCAGCCGTGGCTGGGCCCCAAGTCTGGTCGTTGCATTCCATCTGGGGCGGAGTGATGTGGGTGGTGTCAGCGGCTCTCAAGCCTCGAAGGGAAGCCCCGTGAACACCACCCAGCCCGACCCGATTCCGCACCTCATCGCGGCCGTCACGGAGCTCGGCTTCGCGCTGCGCGACCTCGACGCGTCGCGCCCCGCGCTCGTTCCCAACGCGCCGCTCGCCCAGGACGGCGCCGAGTATGCCGACGAGATCGAAGCGCTCCTCTCGCTGATCGTGAAGCGCCTTCGCGGGGAGCACCCGAAGTGACCGGCCGCGGAGTCTCCGCCCGCGCGGACGAGCTTGCCGCACGCGAATCGGAGTCCGGTCAGGGCGCCTTCACCGCTCTCAGCGCGCTGGTTGCCCGTATCGCAGAGGAAGTCTGCGTCCGCAACGAATCGCAGCTCGCGGGTCTCACGGGTGCCTTCCGCTCACGCGTCGTCGTCGTGCTCGGTGGTCGAGCGCTCGGGCCCTACGGCTCGTACCAGCCGGAGAAGTGGCAGCTGGACGAGCGCGCGCTTGACGAGATCCACGTCAACATTGGCGTGTTTCTCTTCGCGCAGATGGAGGCGTCCGCCCGTGCCGAGGAAATCTTCGACACGATCTGTCACGAGCTGGCGCACCTCTACACGCGCGTCACCGGCCAGCGCGGCACCTCGGGACGAGGCAACCGCTACCACAACCGCATCTTCGCGCGCATCGCCGTGGCCCTCGGACTGCGGGTCGAGAAGAGTCCGCGCTCCTACATCGGTCACATCACGACCGGCCTGTCCACGTTGGGGTGGGAGCGCTATAGCGACCTCGTGCTCGAGCTGGAACAGGCTCTGCGCCTGCTCCCAGCCGACCAGCAAGGGCGCCGCGCCTCCCTCGCCCCGTCCGCCGTTGTGGCCACGGTCTCCGACCCCGTGCCGGCGACCGGGAAGTACGTGTCCGCGCAGTGCGGGTGCCGTGATGAGCGTGGCCGGCCGCGGACGCTACGGATGGCGCGCGGCTGGTGGCTCGACGGCACCGTCGGCTGCAGCCTCTGCCAGCAGGTGTTCATCGAGTCTCCGCCCACCCGGACGAGCACTACCTCCACCACCCCAACCCACTAACCGACGAAGGAGACCTCATGTCCACCATCCCCAGCGCACAGCTCGCGGCGATCACCCGCCTGGAGTTCGCGTCCGATGCCCTCACGAAGGCGCTGCGCGCCGTGCAACACCCCGCCCTCGAGTTCGCTGGCGGCGCGATCGTCGCCCCGCCTGGCATCAAGCATCTCGGCCAGATCCGCAGCACGCTGCAGGCCATCGAGTGCACCTTGCGTCAGTCCGATCCGACCACCTACGGGGACAAACCGGACTCGCCGCCGGAGACCGCGCCTGACTCGTCGCCGTCGACGGAGAGTCTCGGCCTGACCGCGGTCGGCATCCGGCTGCTGGACGGCGTGATCGTCAGTCTCGCGGCGGACCTCCGCAACGCGATGACCCGGGCTCGCGCCCAGCTCCGTCTGCTGCCCGAACTCCAGGGAGACCCGGAGCGGCTCAGCCAGGTCCTGCGGTCTGCGCTGCGCGACGGCAGTCGGTTGGGCCGCCGCATCTTCGAGGCGCTCAACAGCGACGACAATGCCGACGCCTGAGCGTCCTGACCACGGCCGCAACGGAACCGGCCCCGAACTCAGAAGCGGGGTGGCTCAGCGCCAACTGAGCCACCCCTTGTCATCGCGAAGTACCCATCCCATCACCTGCAACAGATCAAAGGAAGAAGGACATCCCATGACCCCTCAAGTATCGCGTCGCACTCGTCGCGTCGGCATCATCGCCACCGCCATCGTGGCCAGCTCGGTCGCCCTGACGAGCTGCACCGGCCACGCGCCCGGCGAACTCGGTCGCCTCCAGGCGACACTCGCCAACTGCCCGGACCGGCCGCTCAACGCGCTCAACCTCAGCGACGGCTCCGGCACGACGCAAAGCGCCGAGATCGCCCGGGAGTACCTCGCCACGATCGAAGCCGACGTCGAGAGGGTAGCCGTGTGCGGTGGGCACCTCAGTGTGTCCGCGTTTGGCACCAACTCCGTCACCGCTCCCATCTACGACGGAGACCTCGAGGCTGCCGGGAGCACCGACATCGCCAAGCTCCGGCGCGTTCCGGACATGGTCGAGGAGGTCATGGCCGAAGTAACCAAGAACTACGCCCCGGCCGTAAAGCTCCTCCCCGAGGGCGGGACCGACGTCACCGGACTGTTCCGTCTGCTCGGTGAAGCCCGCGACCTGCGGCCCGACATGGCGCTGCAGGTGACCCTCAACACGGACGGGCTCACCAACCAGGGCATCGTGATCGACCACACCCTCACGGAGGCCGAGGCGACCGCGCTGGCGGACACCGTGGCCGTCCCGGATCTCTCGGGAGCGAGCATCTCCGTGGTGGGGATCGGCCGGACCACCGGCGACCCCCTGCCGAGTGACTTCATTGCCGGCCTGAAGGCCTTCTACACGCGGCTGTGCGCTAACACCGATGCCGCGAAGTGCCTCGTCGTGACGGATGGGCGGTGAGTGGCGTGGCACGCGACATGGACTCCGAAGCGGCTGCCCTTCAGGCGGAATCGCAGGCTGAGCAGATCGCACTGCAGCCCGTCGATGAGGCACGCGCCGTCACCCGGCCGTCAGAACTCGGCGAGACCTACCTGGAACTGGAGCGCCGCGCACTGGAGGACGAGCAGCCGCCGCTGTTCGACGCCACCGGGCTGGAAGCCTGCCGCGAGGCGGCGAAGGAAGCGGCGGGCCTCGGGCCCGCTGCCTCCGAAGCGGAGCGGCTCATCGAGGGGCACCTCCCGATGCTGACCGCCGCGGAAGGCCGGCACACTCGCGCCCACGACGCCCTCGGGTCGTTTCGGCGCCGCCCTCCCGGCGCGACGAAGTGGCACTACCTCGCCAAGACGGGGCTGCTCATCGGCGACGTCACGACGCTCGCTGGGTCGTTCATCTGGCTGGGTGAGGAACCTGTGCTCGCGACCGTCATGGCCGTCAGCGCCGCGGTCGCCACGGTCACTGCGGGGCTGTCCGGAGCGGAGGTGCGCGACGTGCGCAGCCGCGCGCGGCGCGCCCGTCCTGCCGAAGAGCTCACGGAGGCGCAGCGAGAATACGGGCACCTGTTCGAGCATCCCGATAAGGGGTGGCCGTTCGTCAAAGCCCTGAGCTGGGTGTCGGTGACGGTCGCGGGCACCATCGCGGCCAGCATCTTCGCGCTCCGGGCCAGCTTGGAGGATCCGCTCGTCGGGCTGGTGTTCGGCGGCATCGCGGCGGCCATCGCCGCGGCCAGCTGGATCGAGAGCTACATGTACGCCGACGACATCGCGGACCTGCTCGACACGACCGAGAAGGACTACCAGCGCGAACTCGCCCGCCACGAGACCCTCGCCGCGTCTGCTGCGTGGCGAACTCGAGAGGAAGCGCTCGTCGAGGCGGACTCCATCACCGCGGAGCACACAAAGCGCGGAGAGGCCGCAGCACATCACCTGCGGTCGCTGCGCTACGGAGTGCTTCGCAGGAATCCGCAGATTGTCGGGCACGGAGCGGCAGCCGAGCCGACCGCGATCGGGCAGACGGCTCGTCGGAGCGGGGGTGCGAAGTGACCCTGTACATCCAGCCCTCCGGTTTGCTGCCCGGTGGCGTGCTGCCGCTGCACACCGAGCGCACCGTGCGGGAGCCCTATGTCGAGCTCGGGTGGCCGGGTCTGGACCCGAAGCGACCCTGCCTGGACATCCTGATCTTCGACGACTCCGGCTCGATCATGGCTCCGCACGGTGCGGACCCTGTCGGCAACCGGTTCGAGGAAGCGCGGCGGGCTATCAAGCTCGTCGCGTCCTGGGCCATCAGCGACCGGTCGAAGATCGCGATCCTGCACTTCGATCACCCTCACGGGTCATCGGGTGTTGTCGCGCTGAACGACCGGCAGCTCGGGAAGAAGCTCGTTCCCTCGTTGGAGAGTCCCGGTGGACCTGGGATCAGCGACCTCAGCCCGAGCCTGACGGAAGCGGAGCGGCTCGCCGAGGCCTACCCAGACCACGACGTGCGGATGACTCACTTCACGGACTACGAGCTGACCGACCACGATCCTGCCGCCGTGCTCTCCCGGGTCACGAGCTTCCCCGGTCACGTCCACGCGGTTGTGCTCGGCGGGGTCACTCCGCCGGACCTTGAGTCGGCTGACAACGTCACGGTGACTCCGCTCAGTCCGGGTGACCCGCCTGGCGCGTTTGCGGCGGCGATCCACCGATCGCTCACGTCGACTCGTCGGGCGTCTCGCTACTCCGTGCTGCACACCCCGCACGGGAAGCACGTGCTGTCGTGACCAAGTCCGAGCGCGAGCCCAGTTCCTGCCTGCACCAATCGCAGTCGCTGCAGTGGCGGACTTCGCCTCCGTCACGCCGCGATCGGCGCATTGACATCTCGACTCGACCCGTTCTTACTCATCCGTCCGCCCGCCGTAACCACGGGCGAGAGAGGAGGCTCATCATGACCACCACTACGAAGACCGCAGCAGCGCCCCCTGCGGCGGCAGATCAGGAGATCGCCGCTTCGCTGCAGCGCTACGGCGTAATCGCGGCAGACCCGCCCTGGGACGTGCAGCAGAAGGGAAGCTTCGGAGCCGACCAGCATTACGACCTCATGACCTTGGAGCAGATCAAGGCCATGGGCCCGGCGGTCCAAGCCCTCGCCGAGGACAACGCCCACCTCTATCTGTGGGTGACGAATGCGACGCTCCGCGTCGGCTACGACGTCATGGAGGCGTGGGGGTTCATCCCACGCTCGCCACTCACCTGGGTCAAGCCGCGCTTTACCCTCGGCAACTACCTGCGTAATGCCACCGAGCACGTCCTGTTCGGCACGCGAGGCAAGGCGCCGGTGCAGTTCCGCAGCCAGCCGACCTGGGTGTTCGCGCCGCTTCAGGAGCACTCGGTCAAGCCGGACGAGTTCTACGCCATCGCGGACCGTGTCTCCGGGCGGGACACGAAGAAGCTGGAGCTGTTCGCTCGGCGCCGCCCGCCCGCGCCGAACTGGAGCGTGTGGGGCAACGAGATCGAGAGCGACGTCTCGCTCGCGCCGTGGGGCTACCCGGTGCCGAGCGACTACGCCCGCCAGGACGACGGCGAGATGACTCCCTCCGTCGGCGACGGAGAAGGCGAGGGCTGAGTCGTGTTCGGACACGGAGACAACGAGCCCGGAGACGAGAGACCGGAGACGATCATGCAGAGGTTCTTCCGCGGCTGCCTGCTGGCCCTGGCCGGAGTGATCGCGCTCTGGCTGGCGCTGCATCTCCTGGCGCAGTTCTGGGGGTGGCTGCTCCTGGCGGCCGCCCTCGCCGGGCTCATCTGGGCCGCCGTCTGGTTCATCCGCTGGCAGCGGGACAGGCGGTGGTGAGCATGAACACGTTCACCTCTGACCGAACGATGTGGAATACACAACAGGGATTGACAAAAGACCGGGTCTACTTCATAAACGGTCATCCGCTCTGCGCTCCGGAGGCCTCCGCAGCCGCCGAGCCCGTTCTTACCAATCCGAACCCGAAAGGAGGTGAATCATGACCCACCACACCGCCAAGCGTCGCTCGTACCGGCGCCGAAATCGGCACGTTTATGTGACGACCATCCGGGGCGACCACAGCCCGGAAGCGATCGCTCTCGTCGTCACCAACATCGCGCTCTCTGGAGCCCAGCGTGAGGTAGAGGCTCGCGCCGACTATCAGGCGCGTCTCGCCCGCGAGCGAGCCCTCGAAGCCCCGCAGTGGCAGACCGCCAGCGAAGGGGCCGGCAATGCCTGACCCCTTCGTCTACACCCGCCTGTACCTGCCGCGACCGCTCGACGGCGCCGCAGTCACGAACCTGCTGGCCCGTTTGGCCGGACCGGACATCCCGCGGCCCCTCGCGTTCGAAGTCCGAGCGGGCGACGACGGCATCCAGTACATCCTGGGCTGCACGCCGACAAGCGTCCATCAGCTCAAGCACCTGTTGCGTGGCTTCGTGCCCAGGATCATTTACGGCAGCGCAACGCGTCACGCGGCTGCATCGGCCGGACGCGTGGAAGCTCGTCAGCAGGGACTCCCGCCCGGCTCCCCCGATCCCGAGATCGTGACTGCCAGCCTGTACTCCGCGCTGGCCTCGCGGAAGCAGGGCGAGACGGTCGCTCTGCAAGTCCTACTTGGACGAGCCCAGGCACCCCGTGCGCTGCGCCAAGGTCATCCGGACCCGCTCCAACCAATTGGGTCCCGACTCTGGCACGGGGTGAAACCGGCCGTCTCCGACACGCGACGCAAGCTCCAAGACCATGCAGGCGAGGCCAGGTTTCAGGTCACACTCCGCATCGGCGTCAATGCCGCAACCCCAGAGCGGCGCGCGGCGCTGGCTCGTGGCCTGTTCGGCAGCCTGCACGGGCTCGCCGCGATCGGCGTGAAGCCGAAACTCATCCGCGAGAGCCTCGACAAGCTCAACCGCGCCGTTTCCTCCGGGACGCGACTCGAACTCACTGCCGCCAACCTGACCGCCCTCCTGGGGTGGCCACTCGGCCAAGCTGACCTTCCCGGCGTCGACCCGCTCCATCCAGTGCGTCTCCCGGTGCCAAAGGCCGTCTCGAACAGAGAAAGCGTCTTCGCCGTCGGGACCGCACCCGGGCCGGAGCGTCTGATAGGGCTGACCGCTCAAGCGCGCACCAGCCACGCGGCGATCCTCGGGCCGACCGGTTCGGGAAAGACCGAGGCCGTCTTGGTGCCCTGGCTTCTCTCCGACGTCCGCGCCGGTCGGCCGGTGTGCTTCGTCGACCCGAAAGGGCAGGGCGTCGAGTACGTCCTCGACCTGCTGACACCCGAGGAAGGCGAACGCGTCGTCTTGTACGACCCGGCAGATCCCGAGGGCACGGCCGGGTTCAACCCGCTCGATGCCCGCGGACGTGACGCGTATGCCGTCGCCGACAGTGTGCTCGCCGTCTTCAAGAGCGTCTTCGCCAGCGGGTGGGGGCCAAGGACGGAGGACATTCTCTATGCCAGCGTGCTGACGCTCGCCATTGACGGACAGCGGCGACCAAGCCCGCACACGCTCCTTGACATCCCGAAGCTCCTCACGGACCCAGCGTTTCGCCGCACAGCCACGCCGGCCGTGGCCAGCGAGCCAGAGATCGCTCGGTTCTGGGCACGCTATGAAGCGCTGAAGCCGGCCCAGCAGGAAAACGAGATCGCTGCGCCGATGAACAAGCTCCGACGCTACCTCATGCGGCGCGGAGCGACCGCCATCCTGGGGCAGGCCGATCCGCCTTTTCGGCTCCGTGACATCTGGCAAGGCGACCAGATCGTGCTGGTCAGCGTCAACGAAGCGTTGGCCGGCACGGAGACCGCACAGCTCATCGGCGGGCTCATCTGCGCCGAGGTCTTCATGTCCGCCCAAGAGCGCGCCAACGAGAAGAACCCGAAGGAGCGACCCGGCTTTGTCTACGTCGACGAGGTGAGGAAGTTCCTCAAGCTCCCTGTGCCCCTTGAAGCGGCCCTTGAGATCTCACGCTCGTACGGCGTCGGCTGGGCGCTGTTCGGACAGGGCTTCTACCAAATGGGCAGCGAGCTCGCCGATGCCATCGAGATCAACACCAAGAGCAAGGTCATCTACGCCACCAGCGCGAAAGAGGCCAACCGAATCGCCAGCTCGAGCCCGGCGCTCTCCGCCGCAGACATTCAGGAGCTGCCCCAGTACGAGATCTACACCACCCTGCTGACGAGCCAAGGGCCGAGCGGCTGGATGTCCGCCCGGACGCTGGAACCACCGCCACGTCTCGGCCACGGCCGCTCCATCAAGACAGAACTCCAGAAGCGACAAGCTGCCGCCGCAGCCGCTCCCCCGAGCGCCGACCCGTTGACAACTGCAGACCCCCCGCCCGCGGTCTCCTCGAGCGCGTCGTCGCCAGTGAAGCGGAGGCGCTCATGACGGCCGTGCGAGCGACTTTCGGAAGTGGGGGAAGTGCGCGAGTCGATGCGCCAGTCGCAGCTCCGTCGTGGTGCACCAATCGGCCAGCTTCCGGCCTCATCCCGCCCATTTGGGATGGGACTCCCGCTCATTCGAGCGGTGCAGGCTCGGCCCAGCAGGCTCAACCTGGAGGTGCCCGATGACCGACACCTGAACGCCCACCAAGGTGCGCTACCTCGAGAGCCTGCTCACTGAACGCGACAGCCAGATCCTCGCCGACCTCGAACGCTTCCGAGCACTCTCAACGCGACTCGTCCAGCGGCTGCACTTCCCAGCCGGACCTCACGGCCTCCACGCCACTGCACCGACCGCAACCCGTCTCGCCAACCGTGTCCTGCTGCGACTCGAAGCCCACGGCTTCATCGCCCGCATCGACCGGCGCGTGGGCGGACCACTGCGAGGCTCCGCTGCCACCGTCTGGCACCTGGCGGCAACTGGCGAACGGCTCGTCCGAGCTCGGCGCGGCGAAGCAGGCAGGCGACGATTCGTGACGCCAAGTCGCGACTTTCTCGCTCATACCCTCGCGGTGGCCGAGTTCGCCGTCACCGTCAAGGAGGCAGAGCTGGGCACCGTGCTCGACGTCCTCGAACTCGACACTGAGCCCAGCTGCTGGCGACCGTTCCAGAGCGCGCTCGGCGTGGTGACGCTCAAACCCGACCTGTTCCTGGTCGTGGCCAACTCCGATGTCGAAGCACACGTCTTCGTCGAGATCGACCGCGGCACCGAACACCTGCCCGCCGTGCTCAAGAAGTGCCGCACCTACCAGCAGTACCGGCAGAGCGGCATTGAGCAGGCGAGGAGCAGTGTCTTCCCGGCTGTGCTCTGGATCACTCCAGATGCCGAACGAGCTCGCAAGCTCCGGACCGCGATTCGAAGAGAGACCGACCTTCCGGTCGACCTCTTCAGCATCTGCGCGGAGGCCGACGCACTTCCTGCGCTGCAGAGCTTTCTCTCCATCACTCACTAACTGAAAGGACGACCCCATGTGCATGTGCCCTGACTGCCTCAAGCGGTTCACCACGAAGCGAGCCTGGCTCGAACACATGTACCGCTGCACGGCTCCGAAACGCTGACGCGCTTCCTGAGCCCCATCACCAACTTCACGAAAGGAGGTTCATTTTGACCACTTCAAGACATCAGATTCCCTTCAACTTTGACCCCGTAGTGCCGGCCTCGCTCGACCAGGCCGACACCGCACTTCAGATCCTCGACGACTGGAGCTACGGCGATACGACCGTCGCCGACGAGGGCATCGCGCGGCTCCTCGCCGCGACCCTGCACGACGGCCCAGGCACAGCGCTCGAACGCTTTGCCGCAACCGGAGAACTCGATGCGGAGGCCGCCCTTCGCGAACTCGGCGACGCCTCAGTCCCACCCGAGCGTGAAGGGTGGGTCGATGCGCTCGGCCGCTACATCATCACGAAAGGAGGCCGATCATGAGCGAACACGGATCGCACATGACAGCAGAAGCCCGGCCCTCGCCGGAACGCGCACGCCCTGACTGGCGACGACTTGTCGTTGCCCGAGACCGCTTCCTCACTCCGATCGCAGACGGCATCGCCCAGGCGACCGCTGAAGGTGAGGAGATCGACGAAGGTACCGCTCGCTGCATCGCGCACGCCTTGGGACGCGCCTACGGCCCGGGCAGCGCCCTCGCCACTTTCGGTCGCACCGGAGAAGGCAACTACCTGTCGCTTCGCGACGAGTACCTCGACCTCTACGGCGACGAACAAGCCGACGCGGTGACCAAGGAGATGATCGACTGGCTCGGCACCTACCTCGTGCAGAAGGAGAACACCGGCTCCGGCCGGCGCTTCATGAACGAGCACCTGCCACCTAAGCTCGACCAACTACTGGTGCGTACAAGCGTGCGGGTCGGGGACGGGCGATTCATTGTCAACGTCCCTGCCAGTTGGCACAGCGGCCACGAGGACGAGCTCATCGAGCTCCTCACCACGCTCCAGCTCGACCAAGACGAAGCACTCCAAGCTTTCCTGTCACTTCCTGACGTCAGCGTCGGCACCGACGACATCATGGAGAGCTTCCACGAAGCCTTCGCCGGAACCTTCCAGTCCGAAGAGGCGGCGCTCCGCGCGCTCAGCCCGCTCGAGGACTGGCAGACCAGCCTCGCGGACTGGTGCATCGACAACGGTCTCGAGCCGGAAGCTCTCGACTGGAACTACGAGCCCCTCATGGCCCGACTGCGCGAGGTGTACGACGTCGTCGAAGGGAAGGAGGCACTCCATGTCTTCAACAAGTAGCGATGCTTGGCGCCCGCAGAGCACTCACCACGCTCCTCGACGGGGAGGTCGGACGCTCACAAATCGCCGCATCCGGATATCGCCTGAGCGCCGCAACACGATCGAAGTTCACCACCTCGGTCGAGCGCTCCTGCGCCTCGCGCAAGAGCAGTACGACTCGGGCGCGGGGTCAACCGCTGCCCCGCACCCAAGCCCTCCTGAGGCCCCTGAACGGCCACACGAGGCCCCAACGCGTGCGAGAGCGCCCATGGGTGCCACAAGGCCACCGGGCCGCCCAGACGGGCCGGCGGCGTAACTCGCGGCAGCACGATCACCGACATCAGGAGCAACGGAGGTTGCCATGACAAGCGATGACGACCGAAGCAATTTCTACAACGCCCGGGCGACACCGGTGGGCCCGCCCGAAAGCCCCCGGAGCGCCGAAGAGGGGCTGGACTTCGAGGGCCAACAGAGGGTTAATCCGGAGGACCTAAACGGAGGGAACCCACTTATGAGCCCACAAAACCTGGGAATCGCAAGTCCGGAGGCACCCGTCAACTCACTTGACGGGCTCGAACACCTGTTGAACGCGCACACGGGGCGAGCGCCCGAGGGCGGTCACACGGGCCTCGCTCAGGCCGTCGTCTACCTGCGCGTCTCGACCCCGCGGCAGTTGCACACGGCTGCGGACATCGATGAAGACGGCAACAGCATCGCGACCCAGCGTGTGGAGGCATTGCGGAAGGTGCGCGAGCTACGGGCGACGGTCGCGAAGGAGTTCGTTGAGCCTGGCCAGTCAGCACAGACCATCTCAAAGCGCACGGAGTTCAAGAAGCTCCTGCGCTACGTCGATGAGCACCCTCAAGTGAAGTACGTCGTGATCTACATGCGCTCACGCGTCTTCCGAAACTTCACCGATGCAGCAATCACCAAACGCCAACTACTCGAAAAGGGTGTGCGGCTCATCTCGGCCAAGGAAGAGTTCGGCGAGGGCTACATGGCTGACGCGATGGAGGCCATCACCGACATCATGAACGAAGTCCAAGTCCGTATGAACGGCGAGGACGTCAAGGTGAAGATGGCCCACAAAGTCGAGCAGGGCGGCACGGTCGGACGCGCCAAGCTCGGCTACCTCAACGTCCGCAAAGACTTCAACGGCCGACTCGTGAACACGATCGATGTCGACTTCGAGCGGGCGCCGCTCGTCGCGTGGGCCTTCGAGCAATACGCCACCGGGCGATACTCAATCTCCCAAATGACGCACATGCTCGAAGAGCGCGGCCTCACGACACGCCCCTCACCGTCCCGACCTGCTCAGGCAGTGAGCCGCAGCCGCCTCGCGCTCATCCTGCGCAACCCCTACTACACCGGTGTCATCCGCTACAAAGGCAGCCTGTACGTCGGCAGGCACGAGCCCCTCGTCTCCAAGGAGACATTCCTGAAGGTGCAAGAGGTGCTGGACCACCGCAATCGCAAAGGCGACCGCGACATCGTCCACTTCCACTACCTGAAGGGCCTGCTCTACTGCGGGCCGTGCAAAGACGCTGGCCGCACCAGTCGGCTCGTGTACAGCCAGAACGCCGGCAACGGTGGCACGTATGAGTACCTCGTGTGCACGGCTCGCCAACACAAGGAGTGCTCACTGCCGTGGCTTCGCGTCGAACAGATCGAGGGCGAGGTCCTCCCCGTCGTCGCTGCCGAAGCACTGTCTCCGGACGCGATCGAAGACATCCGCGATGCGGTGAACAAGTCGATCGCGAACATCCTCGCCCAGGACCGCGACGTCAAGGCCCAGCTCACGAAGCAACTCCGCAAGCTCGAAGCGCAAGAAGAGCGACTCATCGAACTCGCGGCGACGGGCTCACTGCCCATCGCCAAGATCCGTGAACGAATCGAGAAGACCACCCTGCAGAAGGAGGCCGTGCTCGAACAGCTCGAGGTGACAGCCGACCGCCTGCAGTACGGAACCGAGACGGCGCTCGCGTACATCGACCTGCTCAGCGACCCCGGCGAGCTCTACAGGCGAGCCTCAGACACCGTGCGTCGCGATTTGCTCACCGCGTACTTCGACAGCATGACCGTGCGGGTCGAAGACAGCCGCGTGCACGTCTCAGGCGAGCGGCGGGCGATTAGCAATCGGCTCCGCGAGGTCGGCGGCGAGATCGCTGTTGCGGAAGGGCAGAACAACCAGGGAAAAACAGAAACTCCCCGCTCGCGAGCGGGGAGTTCAGTTCGTTCCACAGTCAGTTCATTTGACCATGGTTCGATTAACGTTCGTATGGCTGGGGTACCTGGACTCGAACCAAGAACAACTGAACCAGAATCAGCCGTGTTGCCAATTACACCATACCCCAAGGGCGAAACCGGAGCCTCGCACCGAGAATCAAGCTTACCCGAGCGGCGACCGATCACCAAAACCACCGGTGCCGTGTCGCCGCTCGGGCGCGTCGCGGATCAGTTCGCGAGGAACGCCGAGAGCGCGCGCAGGCGGCGCAGCGACTCGTCCTTGCCCAGCAGCTCCATCGACTCGAACAGCGGCGGCGAGACGCGGCGCCCGGTGATGGCCACACGCGGCGGCCCGTAGGCCACGCGCGGCTTGAGCTCGAGGTTCTCCACGAGCGCCGTCGACAGCGCCTCCTGGATCTTCTCCGGGGTGAAGTCCGTGACCGGCTCCAGGGCGGTGACGCAGGCGTCGAGCACCTCGGCGGCGTTGGCCGGCAGCCCCTTGAGCGCGTCCGCGTCATACGACACCTCGTCGCGGAACAGGAAGCCGAGCATGCCCGGCACCTCGCCCAGCAGCTGCACGCGCTCCTGCACCAGCGGAGCCGCACGGAACGCGAGGACGAGCTGCTCGTGGGTCGGCTCGTCGAACAGGCCGGCCGCAGCGAGATACGGCACCGTGCGCTCGGCGAAGTCCTTCACGTCGAGCATGCGGATGTGGTCGCCGTTGATCGACTCGGCCTTCTTCTGGTCGAAGCGGGCCGGGTTGGGATTCACGTTCTCGATGTCGAACGCGGCGATGAACTCGTCGAGCGAGAAGACGTCGCGGTCCGGGCCGATCGACCAGCCGAGGAGCGCGAGGTAGTTCAGGAGGCCCTCGTGGATGAAGCCGCGCTCCCGGTGCAGGAACAGATCGGCCTGCGGGTCGCGCTTGGAGAGCTTCTTGTTGCCGGTCTCCCCCAGCACGAGCGGCATGTGGGCGAACCGCGGCACGAACGTCGTCACACCCGCGTCGATGAGCGCCGCGTAGAGCGAGAGCTGGCGCGCGGTGGACGGCATGAGGTCTTCGCCGCGGAGCACGTGGGTGATGCCCATCAGCGCGTCGTCGACGGGGTTTACGAACGTATACAGCGGCACACCGTTGGGGCGCACGACGACGAAGTCCGGGAAGGAGCCCGCGGGGAAGGTGACCTCCCCGCGGATGAGGTCGACGTACGTGAGGTCCTCGTCCGGCACCCGCAGGCGGAGGGCGGGCTGCCGACCCTCGGCGCGGAAGGCGGCCTTCTGCTTATCGGTGAGGTCACGGTCGAAGTTGTCGTAGCCGAGCTGCTTCGCGCGGCCGTTGGCCTCGTTGCGGGCGTCGATCTCCTCGGCCGTCGAGTAGCTCTCGTAGAGCGCGCCCGTCGCGAGGAGCTTGTCGATGACCTCGCGGTAGATGTCGTGCCGCTCCGACTGGCGGTACGGGGCGTGCGGGCCGCCGACCTCGACGCCCTCGTCCCAGTCGATCTTCAGCCACGTGAGCGCGTCGACGAGCTGGCGGAAGCTCTCCTCGCTGTCGCGGGCGGCGTCGGTATCCTCGATGCGGAACACCATCTTCCCGCCGTTGTGCCGGGCGTACGCCCAGTTGTACAGAGCCGTGCGGACCATGCCGACGTGCGGCAGCCCCGTCGGGGAGGGGCAGAAGCGGACGCGGACGTCGGCGCCGCTGGCGGTCGTGGTGAGGGGATGCGGAGTAGCCATAGCCCTTCGATTCTACGGGTGCGGGCCGGTCAGCCCCGGCGCGAGACCGCGACCGCCGCGCGGTGCTCCAGCGGGAGCACCGCACCCACCCGATGCGCCGCGACGGTCTCCTCGAACCCCACGCGGAACCGGGATCGCTCGGCGGAGGAGAGCCCGGCATACTGAGCCCCGGCGCCGGCCACGCCGCCCTCGACCGAGACCCACAGGGCGTCCGGGTCGGCGGGCCAGGTCCAGATGTGCTCGCTGACCGTCACCTCCGGGAGTCCGGCCTCGACGAGCATGGCCGCGAAGCCGTCCGCCGTGCGGTCGAAGTCCTCCTCGGCCGGAAGCCTCTCCCCCGCGGACGGCTTCAGCCCCGCGCGTTCGACGACCTCGTTCCAGAACCACGACGGGGAACGGGTCCAGGTCGTCGCGGCGACCGCTTCCCGTGCGATCCGACCCAGCTCCCGGGCGGCGGTCCGCGGGGAGGAGACGTGGTTCAGCACGAAGTTCGCCACGACGACGTCGACCGAACGGTCGGCGAACGGCAGCGTCGGCAAGCCGCCGTCGACGATGCGCAGCGTCGGGTGGCTCCGGTGGGCGACGGCGCGCATGGTCGGCTCGGGCTCGCAGGCCGTGACGTCCCACCCCAGGCCGGCGAAGCGGGCCGCGAGGCCCCCCTCCCCCGCCCCGACGTCGAGGAGGCTGCGACCCTCCGCCGGTCCGAGGGCGGGGGCGAGAACGTCGAAAGTCCCCGCGCACAGGGCCGCGTACGAGGCGGCATAGGCCTCTCCGACACCGCCCCAGGCCTTCACCGCGCGCTGCTCCGGGCGAGCGGCGACAGCGCGACGATCGCGAGGACGAGCACGGAGGCCGCGATGCCGAGCCCGGCGTACTGGAAGTTCGCCAGCACGACGCCGGCGAGGACCGACCCGGCGGCGGCCGACAGGCTCATCAGCGAGTCGCTGCGTCCCTGTCGCCGCGTGCGGACGTCGGGTGCGGACGCCTCGGTGAGCAGGGCGGCGCCGGCGACCGTGGCGGCGCTCCACCCCAGGCCGAGGAGGATGAGCGCCACCATGACGCCCCACGCCGCGGTGCCCGCGAAGACGGCGAAGGCCAGGGCGCCGCCGAGCAGAGCCTGCCCGAGCAGCACCACGCGCAGCCGCCCCCAGCGGTCGGCCAGCACGCCGAACACCGGCGAGAGCGCGTACATGCCGCCGACGTGCAGTGCGATGGTGATGCCGACGAGCGCCGAGACGTCGGCCGAAGTCGCCGCCGCCCCGTGGGCGCCGTGCGCCATGTGGGACAGATGCACGGGGGTCATCGCCATGACCGACGCCATCACCACGTGCGAGCCCGCGATCGCGAAGATCGCGTAGCGGGCCACCCGCGGGCGGTCCGCCACGGCGGCGCTCGTCGTGGCGGCCGCCGCCTGCGCGAGTCTCTGTGCGGCGAGCAGCGGATCCGGGCGGAGGGCGACGAGGTAGAGCACGAGCGCCGCGCACTGCGCGACGAACGAGAAGACGTAGGAACCCGTCTGCGGGGGCATGCCGATCGCCTGCCCGACGACCTCCCCCGGGCCGAGCAGCAGCGGCCCCGCCACGCCGCCGATCGTCGTGGACCACACGACGATCGAGAGGTCGCGCCCACGATGCTGCGGCGCCGCGAGATCCGTCGCCGCGAACCGGGACTGCAGGTTGCCCGCGTTCCCCGCACCGATCAGCAGGATGCCGGCGAGCAGGAGCGGGAAGACGCGCACGGACGCCGCGAGGATCACCACGGCGATGCCGATGAGGGCGAAGAGGTTGCCGAGGGTCAGAGCGCGACGCCGTCCGAGGCGCGCGGCCATCCGGGCGAGCGGGATCGCGCAGACCGCGGCTCCCAAGGTCACCGACGCCGTCGCGAGCCCGGAGAGCGCGTCGCTGCCGGAGATGTCCGCGGCGAGCAGCGCACCGAGCGACACGGTGGCTCCGAACGCGATGCCGCCGAGCACCTGCCCCAGCGACAGCACGAGCACGGTGCGGCGCTGGACCGCCTGCTGCTGCGTCGCCGTGAGGGCGACCTCGGTCATGATGCGGGAGCGGCGTCGCGCGCGGTGTTGCGGAGGATGCCGAGTCCGGAGATCTCGACCTCGATCGTGTCGCCCGCCTCGAACGTGCCCACGCCGGCGGGAGTCCCCGTCATGATGACGTCGCCCGGAAGCAGCGTGAACACCGCGGAGGCGTACTCGATGATCGCGGCGACCGAGTGGATCATGTCGGTGAGCGGCGCCTGTTGACGCACCTCGCCGTTCACCCGCGTCTCGATCGTGGCCTGTGCGGGGTCGAAGTCCGTCTCGATCACCGGGCCGAGCGGGCAGAACGTGTCGAAGCCCTTCGCCCGCGACCACTGCCCGTCCTTGCGCTGCAGGTCGCGTGCCGTGACGTCGTTGCCGATGGTGTAGCCGAGCACGTGGTCGAGGGCGTTCTCCGCCTTCACGTTCTTGGCGATCCGCCCGATCACGACCACGAGCTCGCCCTCGTACTCCGTCCGCTCGGAGAGTGCGACGGGGCGCAGGATCGCGTCGTCGGGGCCGATCACGGCGGTGTTCGGCTTGAGGAACAGCAGCGGCTCCTCGGGGGCCGCTCCTCCCATCTCGGCGGCGTGGTCGTGGTAGTTCTTCCCCACGCACACGACCTTGGAGCGCGGAATCACGGGCGCGAGCAGCGTGACCTCGGTCAGCGGGACGCGGGCGCCGGTGGTCTCGTACCCGGAGAACATCGGGTCCCCGGCCAGGACCACGAGCTCGCGGTCGTCGATGATCCCGTACATGATGGCGTCGTCGTGGCTGAACCGGGCGATCTTCATCCCTCCACCCTAGATCCCCTGCCCCACCCCCGAGACCCCGCTTTCTCGTCGACACCCCGCCTCGCGCGCGCAGGTGAGGCGGGGTCTCGACGCGAGCCCGGGGGCTCGACCGACCTCAGCCGGGAGGACGGACGCCGAACGCGGCGAGCCGTCGTCCGAGATCTTCGGGGGTGCGGATGTGCGCGGAGCCCCAGCGCACCACGCGCCACCCCGTGACCCCGCGGATCTCGTCCTCGCGGTGCTTCTCCGCCAGCACCGCATCGGCCGCCGTGGACGTCGTCCGCAGCTCCGCATCCCGGTACTTGTCCTCCCCGTCGAACTCCCCGAAGGCCCGCGACCGCGGGAACCCGAAGTCGGCGAAATACCGAACACCGTCGGAGCCCACGAGGGGAACCTGTAGATCGATGTCCCGGAAGCCGAGTCGGTGGAGCTGGAGGCGGCTCACGCTCTCGCCCGGGAGCTGCGCCCGTCCATCCGCGAAGGCTCCGATCCATCGCGCGAGCCGCACGCCCCGGAGCCCTGGCACGCACAGCCGGTCGACCTCGGCGCGCCAGGCGTCGACCTCATCGTGGTCGACCTCGTGTCCGTCGATCGAGACCATCCGCAGAGCCGCGTCCCCGGCCGCGACGACGGCCTCCGGGCGCAGCAGCCGGGCGAGGTCGAACACGGTACGGGCCAGCGACGTGCACCGGAGCCCGTGCCGCCGGACGATGTCCCCCTCGTCGAGCGCCATCTGGTGTCGGACGACCCCGGCTTCGGTTCTGGTGTGCCGACGGCTGCGGATCGCGGTGTGCACGTCGTCCCGGATCGGCACCACGAGCGGGAGCCCCCAGAGCGCTGCCGCGGAGAGGTGCGAGAACACCGGACCTCCGCCCGGGCTGGCCCGACGGACGGCGCACAGCCGCACGAGCTGCCTTCCCTCGGGCCACAGCTGGTCCCAGACCTCCGCGTCCACGTACGCCCCGCGGTGCACGCGTCGCAGCCTGCCGTGCGCGACCGCCCCCTCCAGCTCCCGCTCCGTGACCCCCGCGTCGAGGACCTCCTCCCGCGACCGCACGAGATCCCAGGCTTCAGAGAACGAGAGGCGCCGTGACATCCCCTCACTCTCCCCCGCGTTCTCCCTCCCTCCCCTCTTCTCCACACCCCCACCCCTCTTCCACCCCTCTTCCCCCACTCCCCCCGCATTGTGCAGGAAGCGTCCCAGCGCACGTGACCCCGGGTACACGCCGAGACCCCGCCTTCCACGCGGTGACACGGCGGGGTGTCGGCGGGAGGACGGGGTCTCGGGGAATCGAATCAGGCGTCGAGGCGGAGCAGCCAGCCGTGCTTGTCCTCGCGGCGCCCATACTGGATATCGGTGAGCTCCTCGCGGAGGGACAGCGCGAGCTCGCCCAGCGGCTGCGGCTCGTCGAAGCCCTCGCCCACGAGCGCTCCGATCGGAGTCACGACCGCGGCCGTGCCACAGGCGAACACCTCGACGATGTCACCGGAGGCCACGCCCTCGCGCCACTCGTCGATCGAGATCGGTCGCTTCTCGACCGTGTAGCCGCGGTCCTCGGCGAGCTGCAGCAGCGAGTCGCGCGTAATGCCCTCGAGGATGCTGTCGGACTCCGGCGTGACGACGCGCCCGTCCTTGAACACGAACACGACGTTCATGCCGCCGAGCTCCTCCACGTCGCGGTTCTCGTTGAGGAACACGACCTGGTCGCAGCCCTTGGCACTGGCCTCGGCCTGCGGCAGGAGGCTGGAGGCGTAATTGCCGCCCGTCTTCGCCTTGCCGGTGCCACCGCGGCCGGCGCGGGCGTAATCCTCGGAGAGCCAGATCCGTACCGGCTTCACGCCTCCGGTGAAGTACGCACCGGCGGGGCTCGCGATCACGTAGTAGGCGACCTTCTGCGCCGCACGCACGCCGAGGAACGCCTCTTTGGCGAACATGAACGGCCGCAGGTACAGGCTCTGGTCGGCACCGGAGGGCACCCAGCGGCCGTCGACGGCGATGAGCTCCCGCAGCGACTGGATGAAGTACTCCGTCGGCAGCTCCGGCAGCGCGAGGCGGCGGGCGCTCGCCTGCAGACGCGCGGCGTTGCGGTCCGGCCGGAAGGTGTGGATCGAACCGTCCGCGTGCCGGTAGGCCTTGATGCCCTCGAAGATCTCCTGCGCGTAGTGCAGCACAGACGCCGCGGGGTCGAGCGGGATCGGGCCGTAGGGCTGCACGCGCGGACGGTGCCAGCCGCCCTTGGCCGACCAGCAGATGTCGACCATGTGGTCGGTGAAGACGACCCCGAACCCGGGGTTCTCCAGCACTTCGGCGACGCGTGCCGGCGAGGCCGCGTTCAAGTTCTTCGTCACGGCGAACTCCAGGGGAGCCACGCTCGTCTCAGCGTCGATCGTCGTCATGTCGTCATCCAATCCTCGTGGGGTGGGCGCATCCTCGCGCCCTGTCAGCCTACGCCCGCCGTTCAGAGACGGGCAGTGATCGCGGAGCCGATCTCCGCGGTGGTGCGGGCACCGCTGCGGGCGGCGATGTCCGCCTCGACCGCGGCGCTCACACGCGCCGACTCGGCCGTCAGGCCGAGGTGGTCGAGCAGCAGCGCGATGGAGAGGATCGCGGCGGTCGGGTCGGCCTTCTGCTGACCCGCGATGTCCGGAGCCGAGCCGTGCACGGGCTCGAACATCGACGGGAAGGCGCCATCGGGGTTGATGTTCCCCGAGGCGGCGAGGCCGATGCCGCCCGTGACGGCGCCGGCGAGGTCGGTGAGGATGTCACCGAAGAGATTGTCCGTCACGATCACGTCGAAGCGCGAGGGATCGGTGACGAGGAAAATGGTGGCGGCGTCGACGTGCAGGTAGTCGACGGCGACGTCGGGGTGCTCGGTAGCGACCTCGTTCACGATTCGCTGCCAGATCGCACCGGCGTGCACGAGCACGTTGGTCTTGTGCACGAGCGTGAGCTTCTGACGGCGGCGCTCGGCAAGCGCGAACGCGTAGCGGACGACCCGCTCGACGCCGAAGGCGGTGTTCACGGAGGTCTCGTTCGCCACCTCGTGCGGCGTCCCCTTACGGATCGCCCCGCCGTTGCCGACGTAGGGACCCTCCGTCCCCTCGCGGACGACGACGAAGTCGATCTCCCCCGGGTCCGACAGCGGACCAGGAGCTCCGGTGAAGAGCTTCGAGGGGCGCAGGTTCACGTAGTGGTCGAGGGTGAACCGGAGCTTCAGCAGCAGTCCGCGCTCGATGTTCGCGTCCTTCAGCCGCGGGTCGCCCGGCGTGCCGCCGACCGCGCCGAGGAGGATCGCGTCGTGTGCGGTGATCGCGGCGAGGTCGTCGTCGGTGAGCGTGTCGGCGGTCTCGAGGTACCGGTCGGCACCGAGCGAGAAGCGGGTCTTGTCGAACGTCACGTCGCTGTCGGCGGTGACGGCGTCGAGCACCTTCTCCGCCTCGGCGATGACCTCGGGACCGATGCCGTCACCCGGGATGACGGCCAGCTTCACGACACGCGACATGAGACTCCTTGCGCACTGCACGGGGGTGGACCGACCGCGGCGCGACCGCGGGTCGAACGGGCCGGTCCCCCCAGCGTAGTGGTCAGTGCGTGGGTGCCTTGCGCAGTGTGACGGCCGCGATGACCGCGGCGACGACGACGAGGCCCGCCCCGATGAGCGAGGTGACCGTGACTCCCGAGCCGAACGCGTCGGCCGCCGCCTGCCACAGGGCGTCGCCGAGCGCGGCCGGGAGCTCGTGGGCGGCGGTGTAGGCGCCCGCCAGCGTCTCCTGCGCAGCGCGGGCCACGTCCGCCGGAAGCCCCTCGGGCAGCACCAGCGCACCGCGGTAGAACGCGGTGATGATGCCGCCCAGGATCGCCGTCCCCAGCACGGCACCGAGCTCGTACGCCGTCTCGGACACCGCGCTGGCGGCACCGGCCTTCGCCGCGGGGGCGCTGGACAGGATGAGCTCGTTCGAGATGGTCTCGGCCGCGCCGATGCCGATGCCGAGGACGGCGAAGGCGAGGATCAGCGGAGCCACGCCGTGCTCGTGCGTCGTGAACGCGACGATGAGGTAGCCCGCGACCGAGAACACCAACGCCACCGGGATGAGCACGTGCGGCGGCACCCGCCGCGAGATCGGCACCACCGTGAGTCCGGCGACGATCATCGCCGCCATCCCGGGCACGAGAGCGAGGCCCGCGACCATCGGCGAGAGCCCCAGCACGAGCTGGAGGTGCTGCGACACGAAGTAGAGGAACCCGACGAGGGCCACGACGCTGAGCAGGTTCACCAGGATCGCGCCCGAGAACGAGCCACGGCGGAACAGCGCCATGTCGAGCATCGGGGTGTCGGCGCGGAGCTGACGGCGCACGAACAGCGTCCCCATCACGAGACCGAGCAGCGCCCATCCTCCGGCGTAGAGCGACGGACCGTCGACCGCGAAGGACTTGATCGCGTAGACGACCGGGATCATCGCGGCCATCGAGAGGGCGATGCTGAGCGGGTCGATGCGGCCGGGGTTCGGGTCACGGCTCTCCGGCACGAGCAGCGGTGCGGCGATGAGCAGCGGGATGAGCACCGGCACGGCGATGAGGAACACCGAGCCCCACGCGAAGTGCTCGAGGAGGAAGCCGCCGACGATAGGGCCGAGCGCGGATCCGGCAGAGAACGCGGATGCCCAGACCGCGATGGCCATGCGGCGCTGGTCGCGGTTCTGGAAGATCGACCGCAGCAGCGACAGCGTCGACGGCATCAGCATGGCGCCGAAGAAGCCGAGCAGGGCGCGGGCGGCGATCAGCAGGCCCGCGGTCGGCGCGAAGGCGGCCAGCGCGGAGACCACGGCGAACCCGGTGGCCCCGATGAGGAGCAGGCGGCGACGCCCGAAACGGTCCCCGAGCGTCCCCATGGTCACCAGGAGTCCGGCGAGCACGAGCGGATAGACGTCGATGATCCAGAGCTGCTCGGCCCCGCTCGGCGCGAGCGAGATCGAGATCTCGGGCAGCGCGAAGCTCAGCACCGTGTTGTCCACCGACACCAGCAGCACCGGGAGCATGAGGACGACGAGCGCCGCCCACCCCCGAGCCCCGACGCGGGGAGCTTCCGTCTCTGTCGTCGGGATCGACGCAGTACGGGTCATGGAACACCTTTCCTTCCTGCGGACCGCTCGTTACTAAACCGTCCGGCTGGTATAGTAACAGATGCCGCCCTCCCGATCCCGTTCAGAGGATGACCGATGCCCCGCCCTCCCCTCGCCCGTGAGAAGGTCCTCGACGCCTTCGAGGCGATCCTGATCGACGAGGGCGAACGCGCCGCGACGCTCGAGGCCACGGCGAAGACCGCCGGGGTGTCGAAGGGCGGCCTGCTGTACCACTTCCGCTCCAAGGACGATCTGGAGGCCGGGCTCCTGGAGCGTCTCGACCATCTGACCACCCTCGATCTGGAGCGCATGCGCACCGCCGACGAAGGTCCCGTCGCGTACTACGTCCGGACCTCGGTGATGGAGGACGACGCCCTCGATCGGGCGCTCATCGCCACGACCCGGCTGGCCCAGGGCGGCTCGACCGCCGCGTCCGACATGCTCCGCGAGACCCGGCGCCGCTGGGCGGAGACGATCCGCCCACACGTCCGCGACACCGCCAGCCTCGACCTCGTGATGCTCGTGAGCGACGGCCTCTACTTCAACAACTCGCTCGACGTGCACGGCCCCGAGCGACTCGTGCCCCGCAGCGATGAACTCGCGGAGCTGATCACCCTGGTTCTGAAGGCGACCGCCTGAGAGTGGCGATGCAGGCCTCCGTAGCACTAACAGACACGAACGCGGAGGCTGCTGGCATCGGGCCAACTAGTTACGCGCGATTGCGATCTCGCTCCGCGACCGCGTCACTACTCAGGCATGCGTAGCTGCAGGGCTGTCGAAGGCGTGTCGCGCGAAAACTCCAGCCACTGGCCCGCAAACTCATATGGCTGAACCACGGTGATCCTATGAAAACCGTTTCCACGTGGCACCACCGCTACGAGCCGAGAATCACTAGCTGCTGTTCCCCCTACTGGAGAAGAAAACTCTGCGGTGGGATCAACCCTCAGCGCTTCGAGAATCGAGTGCGCGATACGTTCGACGGCGGCGCCGAGTAGGAGTTCAACGTCTCCCATCGGGTCCAACCTGAAGGCGCACCATGCGGCGACCTCGTCAATTGCACCGCCCCTGGACGCTGCCTCTTGCGCGGCCAGTCGACCCTTCGAACTTAGACCCAGTACATTCTCCAAGGTCCCTTGCGGGTGGAGCCAGAACCCAGCCGCCTTCCAGATCTCGATGAATTTTGTGGCGCGAGCCGCCCATCCTGTCGTCGGTGGAACCGAACTCGCCATCCAGGCGGCGCGCTCTTTCGGGTTGGCCGGGACGCCAGCCGAGTTCATCGCGTCTATCAGAGGCCGCAGTGCGGCGTGCGACTTCGGCGGCTCAATTGCGAAGTCGGTTCGATACCGCGTAAGGACCGCCTCATTCGCGTCCATGATCTTCTGGACCTCCGGCGAAAGACAAGCGTCCAGATCAGCAACAGCCCGCACGTCCAGCCCCATGGATCTCGTGATTGAATACCATAACGCGACCCCACCGCTGCCTCCACAATCGACGAGATCGGTCTGGGCGACTACCTCCGGAGGCTGAGTACGCGTCAAAGCTACCGACAATGCCGCAATGTCGTGTATGCCCTCCACCAAAACGGGGCGAGGGGAGAAAACGATCTGGCTGACGAGCTGAGGATTGTTGCGCAGCGACGACGTCACTCGGGTGGCGCAATCTTCCGGCACGTGCTCTGAAACACGTGTGCTTGGATTGCCCGCAGTAAACAGCCAGACTGCCCCCAAATCACCCGACGCGGACGGCTTGAGCATCGTAGGTTCGTGCGTCACGACGATAGCGTGTCGCCCTCTCTCCCGACACTCGCGTTCCAGTTCGCTCAACCAGAGTCGGGTCATTGATGGATGAAGATGCAACTCCGGCTCGTCAACGACTAGTAACGCCCAGTCCTGGCGATACACAGCGGTGAGAAGCACCACGAGCTCTCTGAGACCGTGGCCTTCGTCACGAAGTAACGAGTATTCGACAGACCCAATCTGTATGTACGGGTCTAGGTAGCCCGCGCTCTCCCGAAGCTCGATAATGCGCCCGAGTGCTCGGCGGAGGAAAGCTGCAACACGCAGCCAAACTTCCGGTTGATCCTTAAGAGCGTAAAGCTCCGCGACAGCGCTGCCCTGATTCTGTGCGAACGCCGCAGCCATGCCACGCTCACTATCGCCGAGCGGAACGCCTTTGTATGAACTCATCTCGGGAACCGAAGTCCACCCGTAGTTTGAGTAGTTCATAAGGCCGGAAAGACGGTCTGTAGACAAGTACCGCCCGCCCAACTGTTGAGCGATCAGGCGCGCCGTCCGTGATTTTCCGCTCCCGTTACGTCCAACAAAGAACGTCACGGGATGTTCCCAACCATGCGTGCGAAAGAACACGCTTTGGTTGCCGCCTGAGAAGACTTGATCGAAGGTCAGCTCGAGATGCCCTGGTTGGCCGCCGCTCAGATACGTCATGCGGACATGATCGCACACCAGAGCCCGCGATCTTTCATGACCATCGTCCTCAATTTGTGGACGTCCGTGGAGCATCATCATGTTCTGGTGCGCGACATCCCGGCAATATGCCCGAGCATCCTAAATGCCCGACCACTAAAGGCTCTACCACGACTGACCCCGGATGCAGAGAGGGCGGGAGCTTCACGCTCCCGCCCTCTCTGCTGCGTCTGCCGATCAGATCTCGGTGATCTCGATCTGACGGAAGAGATCGGCGTCGATGGCGCCCCGCACGTCGTCCAGCAGCTCCTCGGACACGGGCGAGTCGAGCGTCAGCACGCTGAGCGCCTGGTCGCCCGCCGCGAGCCGCGAGATCTGCATGCCGGCGATGTTGATCCCGGCCTCGCCGAACTTCTGCCCGTAGACGGCCACGATGCCGGGGCGGTCGGTGTAGAGCATCACGACGTGGTGCTTCTCGATCGGCAGCTCCAGGGCGTGGTCGTTGATGCCGACGAGCTTCTCGGCCTGCTTCGGTCCGGTCAGCGTGCCCGACACCGAGAGCTGCGATCCGTCGGACAGCGCCCCCGTGAGGGTGATGACGTTCCGGTACTCCTCGCTCACATCGTCCTTGAGCAGGCGCACCGCGATGCCGCGCTGCTCCGCCAGGAGGGGCGCGTTCACGTACGACACGGTCTCGCTCACGATGTTCGTGAAGACCCCCTTGAGGGCGGCGAGCTTGAGCACGCTCACGTCGTAGTCGTTGAGCTCGCCGTGCACCTCGACGTCGAGGCTCGTGAGCGGCGACGTGGCCAGCGCGGCGAAGATCTGGCCGAGCTTCTCCACGAGCGAGATGCCGGGACGCACGTACGGGTCGATGACGCCGCCCGCGACGTTGACGGCATCCGGGACGAGGTCGCCGCCGAGCGCGAGCCGCACCGAGCGCGCGACCGAGACGCCGGCCTTCTCCTGCGCCTCTTCCGTGCTCGCACCGAGGTGCGGAGTCACGACGACGTTCGGGAGGTCGAGGAGCGCGCGGGCGCTGCCACCCTCGGCCGGGGGCTCCGAGGTGAAGACGTCCAGGCCGGCCCCGGCGATCTCGCCGGCGACGAGCGCCTCGTGCAGCGCCTCCTCGTCGATGAGCCCGCCGCGGGCGACGTTGACGACGAAGGCGGTCGGCTTCATCGCGGCGAACTGCTCGGCGCCGATCATGCCCGTCGTCTCCGGGGTCTTGGGCATGTGGATCGTGAGGAAGTCGGCCTCGGCGACGAGCTCGTCGAGCGAGAGGAGCTGCACGCCGAGCTGTTGGGCGCGCGCCGAGGTGACGTAGGGGTCGTACGCGACGACGCGCATGTCGAAGGCGGCGAGGCGAGCGGCGACGAGAGCGCCGATCCGGCCCAGTCCGACGATGCCGACGGTCTTCTCGAAGAGCTCGGCACCGGTGAAGGAGCTGCGCTTCCACTGGCCGGCGGACAGCGAGGCGTGCGCGGCCGGGATCCGGCGGGCGAGGCTGAGGATGTGGCCGACCGTGAGCTCGGCGGCGGAGACGATGTTCGACGTAGGGGCGTTGACGACCATGACGCCGGCCGCGGTCGCGGCCTTGATGTCGACGTTGTCGAGGCCGACACCGGCCCGCGCGACGACCTTGAGCTTCGGCGCGTGTGACAGCGCCTCCTCGTCGATGCGGGTCGCGGAGCGGATGAGCACCGCGTCCGAGTCCGCGAGGGCGGCGAACAGCGCCTCGCGATCGGTTCCGTCGACGTGGCGGACGTCGAAGTCGGGGCCGAGCGCCTCGATCGTGGCGGGAGAGAGTACTTCGGCGATGAGCACGACAGGCTTCGGCACAGTGGATCCTTCGGGGCAGCGCGACAGGCGGGAGGGGCCGATGCGCCGCACACCGTCGGGGGCGCGATCGCGACAACTCTACCCGAGCACCGGGACCGCTCCGTGCCGTGTGACGGCGTGACGGATCCTGCTCAGGCGCTGGGCAGCGTCAGACTCAGCGCGAGCAGGCTCATCCAGAACACCGCGACGATCCCGAGTCCGGCGATGAACGTCAGGGCGAGCTCACCCACCCGCCGCCGCCGGCCGATCGCGTAGGCGAACCCGAACACGATGACGGGGAACACCACGCCGAACAGGAGCGTCGCCCATCCGGTGCCGGTGAGGCCGGTCTGGGCCATGGTGATGAGGTGCGCGACCGCGTTCCACACCGCGTAGGCGTAGAAGAGGCCGGCGAGGGCGATGACGGTCCACACGAGCCAGCGCGGCGAGCCGGTCGCCACGGCGGACGGTGACTTCGGAGCGGTCATGAGCCGATCACCCCCACGGTCACGAACGGCCACGGCACGAGCAGCACGACGCCCGCCAGGAGCACGGCGGCACGGATCCAGGAGGCCCGGCCCCGCGTCAGCACCCATGTCGCGAGGAACCACAGCGCGGGGGCGGCGATGGCCAGCACGAACCAGGGCAGGAACATGAAATCGGCGACGAGGAACGAGGCGAGCGGCTGCAGCCGGAAACCGCCCGCGATCCACCCCAGGGTGTAGAGCAGGTAGACGCCCCCGACGACCCCGACGAGGACCAGCATCGCGTTGCTGAGACCAGAGGGCGCCGCGGTCGTCTCGTCCACCGACGCGGGTGCGGGCGCCGCAGGCGCGACGGCCTCGACCGGCGTCGGTTCCGGAGCGGGCGTGGAGCGCCGTGCGGCGTCCCGGGGGCGTCGCTCCGCGCTGTCGTCGCCCTCCCAGCTCAGGGCGTCGTCCGAATCGGATGTCATCTCTCCAGCGTAGGACACCGCGGCCACTAGGCTCGGGGATGCCTCGGTGAGGTCGCCGGGCACTTTCGGGGGAAAGGACAACCATGGCCGAGAACGAGCAGACGTCTTCCGCCGCGCCGCGTCGTCCCACGACCGGCGCCACGACCGGCGAACCGCCCGCGGGCTGGACGCCGAGCCCGGAGGCCAAGGCCTCCGCGACGCGCTTCCGCATCATCGCCGCGGTCCTCTGGGCGCTCGCGATCGCGGGCGAGGCCGTCGGCATCTTCTGGCTCCTGCGCCAGCGCGAGTTCGTCGACGAGGGCGGCACGCTGCTCCGCGATCCGGACACCGGTCTCCTGGAAGAGCAGGGAGCGACGGCGCAGTTCCCGCAGTGGGCGTTCATCGCCCTGCTCGTCCTGCTGGTCGTGATCGCCGCGCTGTCGATCATCGGCTCGATCCTGTGGAAGAAGGCCAACACCCTCGACCCGGCGCGACGCGCGGACAAGACGCGGTTCTTCGTCCAGAACCAGCTCGGCGCGATCATCGCGGTCGTCGCCTTCCTCCCCCTGGTCATCCTCATCTTCCTGAACAAGGACATGGACAAGGGACAGAAGGCGACCGCCGGCATCGTCGGCATCGTCCTGGCCGTCCTCGCGGCGGTCATCGGGACGAGCTTCGCCCCGCCGTCCGTCGAGCAGTACACCGCGGACCAGTCCGCTGTGATCCAGCTCCTCGGAGCGGACGAGGTCGTGTGGGTCGACGGCGGCAAGGTCTATCACGTCTGCGACGAGGTGCCCGCGATCCAGACCGGCAGCGAGATCCGCACCGGCACCACCTCCGAGGCCATCGAGGCGGGGAAGATCCGGCTCACCCTGCAGTTCGCGTCCGAGCTGCGCACCTGCGGCCTGGCGGTGCCCGAGAACGCCGACGAGATCACCGAAGCCCTCCGCGCGATCCAGGCCGGCCAGGTCGATACCCCTCTGCCCGCTCCGGTCTGGGCCGACACGACGGACGCACCCATCGAGATCCAGGACGCGCCCGCAAACGAAGGCTGACGTCAGGAGGCGCTCAGGGCCTCGACGAGACGGTCCTCCGCCGAGGCGAGGTGTGCACGCAGCACCGCGGCCGCGCGCTCCGCGTCCCCGGCGGCGACGGCCTCGAGCATCTCCGCGTGCTGCGCGGCGATGAGTTCCGCGTCGAGGAGACGCCGTCCCTGCACCTGCGCCATGCACAGCCGCACCTCGTCCAGCACGCTCCGGTACATGCGACTGGTGCGCTCGCTGCCCAGCCCGTCGATGAGCGCCGTGTGGAATCGGAGGTCGGGATCGACCGTCGCGGGATCGGGGCCCGGTGCCATCGCCTGCAGCTCGGCGTTCGCCGCTACGGCGGCCGCCGGGACGGCGGCGCTCTCCGCCAACTCGCGCAGCGCCGCGCTCTCCAGCCGGATCCGCGTGCGGTAGACGTCGCGGACGGTCTCCGCCTCGATGCCGACCACGCGCGCCGTGCGGTGCGCCGTCCGCACGAGCAGCCCGCTGGCAACGAGCTGCTCGATGGCCGCTTTGGCGCTGGGTCGGGCGACGCCGTAGGCCTGGGAGACGGCCGCCTCGGTCAACGGCTCCCCCGAGCGGATCTCGCCGGAGAGGATCCGGCTGCGCAGCTGTCCGGTCACGGCGTCGACCACGCCGACCACGCCGAGGGGGCGCTCCGCGATCGAGGTCATGCGGAACAGTCTAGTGAGGCGGCCGTCGTTCAGTACACTTGTCAGACAATCTTCGAGCGGAGCAGAGGAGCACCGTGCCCACCACCCTCGACCACCCCCTCGACCCCGCGCTGCTGGGGACCGAGACGCAGGTCCACGCCCGATCCATCGACCGGTTCGCCCGCGCCCACGACGCCTCGCACTACCTGCTCGTCCCGGACGCGGTGCTGTCGCCCGCGGACGCGGAGGGCGTCGCCCGCGCGTTCTCGGCGGTCCGCGCGGCCGGACGAACGCTCACGTTCCGCTCCGGCGGCACCAGCCTCTCCGGACAGGGCATCAGCGGCGACATCCTCGTCGACACGCGCAGCCACTTCCGCGACATCCACGTCGAGGACGACGGCGCCGCGGTCCGGGTCGGCCCCGGGGCCACCGTCCGGCAGGTGAACACGCGACTGGCCCGGTACCGCCGCAAGCTCGGACCCGATCCGGCCAGCGAGATCGCCTGCACGATCGGCGGCGTCGTCGCGAACAACTCCAGCGGTATGGCCTGCGGCATCACGGAGAACTCGTATCAGACGATCACCTCGATGGTCGTCGTGCTGCCCAGCGGCACCGTCCTGGACACCGGACGCGCGGATGCCGCGGAGGTGCTCCGCGCCGCGGAACCCGCGCTCTTCGCGGGACTGTCGTCGCTCCGGGAGCGGCTGCTCGCCGCGCCCGAGAACGTCGCCTTCCTCCGACAGCAGTTCTCGATGAAGAACACCATGGGCTACGGACTGAACGCCCTGCTCGACTTCGACGACCCGGTGCGGATCCTCGAACACCTCCTCATCGGATCGGAAGGGACCCTCGGCTTCGTCGCGGAGGCCCGTTTCCGCACCATCGAGGTGCGCCCCGCGATCGCCACCGGTCTGCTCGTCTTCGAGACGCTGTCGGCGGCGATGGCCGCGCTCCCCTCTCTCACCGAGCTGGGACTCGCGACGATCGAGCTCCTGGACGCCGCCTCACTGCGCGTCGCCCAGGGTCTGAGCGACGTCCCCGCCGCGATCTCGGAGATCGACGTCCAGGGCCACGCCGCCCTCCTCGTCGAGGTGCACGCCGCCGACGACGAGAGCCTCGCCGTCGCGAGCGCCACCGCCCAGGCACACTTCGACGCCCTTCCTCTCGCCGTCGCCCCGCGACTGACCACGGACGCGGGAGAGCGCGCCGCGCTGTGGCACGTCCGCAAGGGCCTCTACACGGCGGTCGCCGGAGCGCGGCCGTCCGGCACGACCGCCCTCCTCGAAGACATCGTCGTCCCCGTCCCCCGACTGCTGGCCACCTGCGAACGCCTGATCGAGCTGTTCGCGGAACACGGCTACGAGGGGTCCGTCATCTTCGGGCACGCGAAGGACGGCAACGTCCACTTCCTGCTGAACGAGCGTTTCGACGACCCCGACAGCGTGGCGCGGTACCGCCGCTTCACGGACGACCTCGTCGAGCTCGTCCTCTCGCAGGAGGGATCCCTCAAGGCCGAGCACGGCACCGGCCGCATCATGGCACCGTTCGTCCGGCGGCAGTACGGCGACGAGCTCACCGACATGATGTGGGAGATCAAGCGGCTGTTCGATCCGGACGGCATCCTCAACCCCGGCGTCGTGCTCTCCGACGACCCGGACTCGTATCTGCAGGACCTGAAGCGCGTGCCCACGGTCGAGCGCGAGGTGGACCGCTGCGTCGAGTGCGGCTACTGCGAGCCCACGTGCCCGAGCAAGAGCATCACGCTCACACCGCGGCAGCGCATCGTGCTGCGCCGGGACATGGCCTGGGCCGAGGAGCAGGGCGACACGGCGCTGCTGCGCGACCTGCGCGCGGACTACGACTATGACGGCGTGCAGACCTGCGCGGTCGACGGCATGTGCGGCGTCGCGTGTCCGGTGGACATCAACACCGGCGACCTCGTCCGCCGACTCCGCGCCGAGCAGGAGAACGCCGTGGAGGGGGCCGCGTGGGGAACCGCGGCGAAGCACTGGAGCACCGTCACGCGCGCCGGGGGCGTCGCCCTCACGGTGGCCGACGCCCTCCCCGTCCCGCTCGTGCGCGGCGCGACGCGGATCGGACGGGCGGTGCTCGGCGCCGACACCGTGCCCCTCTACGACGGCGGCCTCCCCCGCGGCGGAACCGCGCCGCCCCAGCCGGTCTCGCCACCCGATGCCCAGGCCGTCTTCTTCGGCGCCTGCATCGGCACGATGTTCGGCCCGGAGGACGAGGGGCCCGGCTCCCGCGACGCCCTGCGCGCGCTGCTTGACCGCGCCGGGATCCCCGTCGTGGTCCCGGAGGAGAACGGCGGGCTCTGCTGCGGGACGCCATGGAAGTCCAAGGGACACCTCGACGGCTATCGCCTCATGTCCGACCGGGTGCTGGCCTCGCTCTGGGACGCCAGCCGCCACGGGGAGCTCCCGGTCGTCTGCGATGCGGCCTCCTGCACCGAGGGCCTCGACGTGATGCTCACCCAGGCCGTCGCCGCGCACCCGGAGTACGCGGGACTGCGCATCGAGGACGCCACCACGTTCGTCGCGCGGGAGGTGCTGCCGCGCCTCTCCGTCGATGCGAAGCTCCCCTCGATCGCCGTGCACCCGACCTGCTCGACGACCGCACTCGGCGCGACCGGGGCACTGACGGCGATCGCTGCCGCCGTCGCCGACGAGGTCTTCGTGCCCGATGGCTGGGGCTGCTGCGCGTTCGCCGGCGACCGCGGCATGCTGCACCCCGAGCTCACCGCGAGCGCGACGGCGCAGGAATCGGCCGAGGTCTCCGCGGCCGATGCGGCCCGCGGCGGCTTCGACGCCTTCGTGTCGGCCAACCGCACGTGCGAGATCGGCATGACCCGCGCCACCGGCCGCCCGTACCGCCACGTGATCGAGGTTCTCGAGGAGCGCACGCGCCCCTAGCTCAGCGACGAAGGCCCCCGTCGGATCACCGACGGGGGCCCTTCTGCGGAGCCGGTGTCAGGCGCCGTGCGCGGTGAGCACGGCGACCGGAGCCTCGCGGAGTCCGGCCGGGATCACGATGCGCGTCGAACCGCCGCCCGCGGACGTCTGGGCCGGAGTCCCGTCCGCCCACGACAGCGCAGCGCCCGCGAGCTCGGACGGCAGCTCGAACTCGCCTGCCGCCGGGTCCAGCGCGTGCACGTGCACGGTCGCCCCGGAGGTGGTGTAGCGACGAGGAGCCCCCGTCCGCTCCCCCATCCGCGTCCAGGGCCGCGTGCCGTAGATCGCCGCGCCGTTCACGGCCAGCCAGCCGCCGAGCTCCTGCATCGCCTTCCGCTGCAGCGCCGGAATGGACCCGTCCGCCGCGGGGCCCACGTTGATGAGCAGGTTGCCGTTCTTCGCGACGACGTCGACGAGGAGCCGGATCAGGGCCGCCCCGGAGAGCGAGTGCCGCTCGTCCTCCGCCTGGTTGAACCCGAACGAGTAGCCGAGCCCGCGGGTCGACTCCCACGGCTCGGGGATGATGTCCGGGATGTCCGTGTATTCGCGGGTGAGGAAGCCGTGGTACGGCACGCCCCACCGGTCGTTGACGACGCCGTCCGGAACGGCGTCGAAGTAACGCCGCAGCAGTGCGGCCACGGCGTAGTCCTCCGTGCCCTTGCCGCCGTCCGGCCACTCGATGTCGTTCCAGAGCACGTCGGGCGCGAAGCGCTCCACGAGCTCCTCGAGCTGTGCAGCGGCGTACCGGGAGAAGTGGGCGTCGTTGCGACGGAACCGGAACAGGTCGGTGTCCGACTCGATCGGCGGGAAGTCGCTCACGTGCCAGTCGAGCGCTCCGGAGTAGTACACGCCGAACTTGGCTCCGGCCCGCCGCGTGGCGTCGTGGAACTCGGAGATGAGGTCGCGGCGAGGGCCGCGCGCGACGGCATTGAACCCCGTCGTGGCGGTGTCCCACAGACAGAAGCCCTCGTGGTGCTTGGTCGTGGGCACGACGTAACGCGCCCCCGCCGACCTGAGCTCACCGACGAAGGCGTCGGCATCGAAGGCGTCGGCGTCCCATCGGTCGGCGAGGTCCTCGTACGAGGTCCCGGGGCCGTAGGTGCGCTGGTGGCGCTCCCACGTCGGGCTGCCCGGGATGCGCACCGTGTTGCCGTACCACTCCGCGTACTGGTGCCACGCATAGGCGTCCTCGGTGGGGATGTTCACGCCCTCCCCGTGCTGCACGGCCCACGCCGGCACGGAGTACAGGCCCCAGTGCACGAAGAAGCCGAGCTTGGCGTCGCGATACCAGTCCGGCACGCCGTTCGCGGGGTAGACCGGGGCCGCCGCACCGAAGTCGGGGCCGGTGCGCTTCTCGAAGTTCATCATGATGCCGTGTCCTCCTCGTCGGCGCCGCGGCGCACGACCACCGCGGTCAGATCGGGGTCGCCTGTCGTGTCGAACGGGAACACCCCGGGGCGCAGGCGATGGTGTCCGAGACGGAGCAGGTCCTGGTCCACCCCGCCCGGGGTGAGCGCGAGCGTCCATCCCGCCGCCAGCTCGTACAGCTCCGGCTCCAGGTAGCCGATCTTCACGACCACGACGTCGGCCGTCGTCGGCTCGAGCCCCAGCATCCGGAAGTCGGAGAGATGGTGGAAGGGCTTGCGGCGCGCGGTCACGATGGCGTGCAGCCCGCCGACAGCGATCACCACCTGGGTGCCGGCGTCCGGGTCGCCGTCGGTGACCGAGAACACCGTGCCGGTGATGTCGACCGGTCCGTGCGGCCCGGCATCGACCGCGGCACCGGCGGACAGCGTGACCGTTGCACCGACGCCCGCCTCCACGGCTTCGGCGACAGCCCGCGGATCGAAGATCGAGGCGACCAGCGTCGTGTGCGTCCCGTCGGTGAGCTCGGGTCGCCGGAGCAGCTGGGCGAGGGTCCAGGTCACATCCCCCGCTCCCCCGGCCGTCGGGTTGTCCCCGGAGTCGGAGATCACGTACGGACGCGGGGCTCCGGACGCCAGGGCCTCCTCCAGCGCCTCGTCGAGGCTTCCGGTCTTCGCGACGAACACGAAGTCCTCCCGCGCCTCCCAGAACATCCGGGCCACGCGCTCCGCCTCCCGGGCGATGACCTCCCGGTCGTCCCCGGTGACCACGACGTAGGCCTGGCAGCGCGGCTCGTCCGCCCACGCGTAGCCGATCCACACCGAGGCGTCGACGACACCGGGCAGGGCCTCGATCTTGGGGAGCTCGGCATAGATGCTCTGCGCGGGCTCCAGCCGCGTACTCGTCTTCTCCCCCGGCAGGAGCACCGGAACGGGCACCCAGGCGGTGAAGGGTCGCCGCGCCTGCACGTCGCCGCCGTGCGGGCCACGGAGACGGTCGAGCAGGTTCCACACCGCCCGCTCTTTCGTGTTCAGCCAGTCCTCGTGCGGGGCCATGCGGTAGCAGGTGAGCAGATCCACCGCGTCGCGCAGGGTCTCCGAGACGTTCCCGTGCAGGTCCATCGACGTGGAGACGAGGGTGTCCGGACCGAGCGCCTCCCGCACCGCTAGGGCCAGATCGCCCTCGGCATCCTCCATCCCGACGACGCTCATCGCGCCGTGAATGTCGAAGAAGAAGCCGTCGAACGGCCCCTGTGTGCGGATCCCCTCGACGAGCGCGTCCTTCATCCGACGATAGGTGTCCGGATCCACGGCGCCGCCGGGCAGCGACCGGCCGTGGGTGAGCGGGACCCACTCCGCGGCCTCGGCGAGCTCACGCCCGGCATCGAGGAACGGGTAGTACGCCCGCAGGGCATCGCCGGTCCGGATCGTGAAGGCCTCGTCCCCCGAGATGTGCGGGGAGAAGGTGCTCGACTCGATGGAGATGCCGCCGATGCCGATCCGGGGTCGCGCGAGCCCGCCCTCGGCGAGCGGCGGCAGCGGCCCCATCCAGATCTCGTGGGCTTCGGGACGTGCGGTCACGGTGCTGTTCTCCTCTGCGGTCGCAGTCGTGGTCAGGAAACGGGGGCGAGGGCGCGCCGGGCGCTCTCGATGGCACCGAGCGCGACGGCGTCGGCGCCGAGGACGGCGGGGACGATGCGCAGCGCGATGCCGGACACCGGGGCGTCGGTGCGCAGGGTCTGCTCGATCGACGGCGACAGGAGGTCCCAGGCCGCCGTGACCCCGCCGCCGACGATGGCGGTCGGCAGGTCGAGGAGCGTCGCGGCGCTCGCGCAGGCGAGGGCGAGCGCGCGCCCGGCGTCGTGGAACACCGCGCGGGCGTCGGCGTCGCCGGCCCTGGCGGCCTCCGCGACCTCCCTGGCATCGTCCACCGGACGCCCGGTGCGCTCCTCGAACCGCCGGGCGATCGACGTTCCGGAGGCCAGGGTCTCCAGGTGACCGGTCTGCCCGCAGGTGCAGACGAGGTCGCTGTACCCGGGCGTATGCCCGATCTCCCCGGCCGCGCCGTGCGGGCCGTGGTGCAGCTCCCCGCCGATGACCAGCGCGCCGCCGACGCCCGTGCCGAGCATCACGCCGAGCACATCGGGCACGCTCGGACCCGCCGCGGCGGCTTCTCCGAGGAGGAAGGCGTTCACGTCGTTCTCCACCCGCACCGGGACGCCGAGGCGCTGCGCCAGCTCCGGGCCGAGCGGGAAACCCGCCCAGTCCGCGAACAGGGCGGACGCGGCGCGGATGGTGCCGCTCTCGTGGTCGATGACCCCCGCGGCACCCACCCCCACCGCGGCGACCGCGACACCGGCCTCGGTCGCCAGCCGCGCGACGAGACCGGCCGCCGCATCCGCCATCGCCGAGCCGCCGACGCTCGCGGGCGCCGGCACGCTTCCGCGTGCGAGGACGACTCCGAAGGCATCCACGACGAGGGCCGCGATCTTCGTGCCCCCGATGTCCACCCCCGCCAGCGCCAGGTCGGCCGCGAGGCCCGTGGTGCTTCGTCGAGGGTCGTCCGTCTGCTGCCCGACCGCGCTCATCGTCCGCCCAGCCCGGCCATCGCGATGCCCTTGACCAGGTGCTTCTGCAGCACGATGACGAGCAGGGTGGTGGGGATCATCGAGATGATGGCGGCGGCCATCTGCAGGTCCCAGCGGGTGCCGGTGAGGCCGGCGAAGCTCGCCAGACCGACGGGCAGCGTGCCATGCGCGTTGTAGTCGACGGTGACGATGAGGGGCCAGAGGTAGCTGTTCCAGAACGAGAGGAACGTGAAGACCGCGAGCACGGCGACCGCGGACTTCGACAGCGGCAGGATGATCTGCAGGAACGACCGGACGGGGCCGGCGCCGTCGACACGGGCCGCCTCCTCCAGCTCGTACGGGATGCCGCGGAAGAACTGCCGCATCAGGAACGTGCCGAAGGCGCCGAACGCGAAGGGCAGGATGAGCGCCTGATAGGTGTCGACCCAGTTGAACCACTGCATGACCTGGAACATGGGGATGACGAGCACCTCGGCGGGCACCATCAGCGTGGCGAGGAAGAGGACGAACACCGCGTCCCTGCCCTTCCACCGCAGGCGCCCGAACGCGTATCCGGCCGTGGTGGACACCACCAGCACGACCAGGGTGCCGCCGATCGCCACGATGAACGAGTTCATGATGTACGTCAGGAACGGTCCGTAGGCGAAGACGTCGACGAAGTTGCTCCAGCGGATCTCGGAGCCCACCAGGGTCGGCGGCATCGAGAACATCTCCGAGTTCGGCTTGAGGGCCGAGAAGAACGCGTAGACGAGCGGCGCGATGAAGATGAGCGCCGCGACGTAGATGGTGACGTGCGCGAGGATCAGCCGGGCACGCGCGCCGGGCGTTGTCGCCGCGCCGCGGGCCCGCTCCCGCTCGCGCTGACGCCGCGGGGCGGTGCCGGTGGGCCGGACGAGGGTCTCAGTGCTCATAGTGCACCCACTTCTTCTGTGCGGCGAACTGGATGCCCGTGATCGCGATGATGATCGCGAAGAGGATCCATGCGGCGGCGGCGGCGAGCCCGAGGTCGCCGAAGGTGAAGCCCTGCTCCCAGATGTACATCACGAGCGGCTTGGTGGCGTTGCCGGGGCCGCCTCCGGTGAGCATCTGCGGCTGGACGAAGACCTGGAGCGAGGTGATCATCGTCATGATCGTCGCGAAGAAGATCGACGGCGAGATCATCGGGATGATGATGCTCCAGACCCGCCGGAACCCCTGCGCACCGTCGATGCTGGCGGCCTCCAGCACGCTCTCCGGGAGCTGCTCGAGGGCCGCGGAGAAGATCAGCATGTTGTAGCCGAGACCCTGCCAGACGCTCATGACGACGACCATGATCATCGCCCAGTTGGGGTCGGCGAGGAAGTTCGGCAGCTCGATGCCGAACCAGGTGACCGAGAGGCCGTTGAAGAGCCCCTGCGGCTGCAGCATCATCTTCCACACCAGGACGTTCGCGACCATCGGGGTCACGACGGGGATGAAGAAGAGGACGCGCAGGGCACCGCGGCCGCGGATGCGGGGGCCGAGGCCGAGGGCGAGCACGAGCGAGAGAGCGACGCTCAACGGCACGTACAGCAGCGTGTACACGGCCGAGTTCCGCAGCGCGGGCCAGAAGTCCGGGCTGCTGGTGAACAGCTTGACGTAGTTGTCCACCCCGTTGAAGGTGCGTTCGCCGAAGGTCGGCCAGTCGAACACGCTCATCACGATCGACAGCCCCACGGGCACGATCGTGAACAGGGCGAGGCCCACCAGGGCCGGGCTTGCGAAACCCAGCGCCTGGCGGCCCTCGACCTTGGCGAGCGATCCTCGACGTCTCGTCGTGATCGTCATCTCGTTGTCTTTCTCTGTTACTGCTGTGCGGGCCGGATCCGGCTTACTCGCCGAACTGCGCCTGGGCGTTCGACAGCAGCTCCTCCATCGTCATCTGGCCGTTGTAGACGCTGACGAGGTTGGGCTGGATGTAGCTGTCGAGCTTCTGCCAGTTCTTGGTCATGTAGAGCGGCACCGTGTCGCCGAACGCGGCCTCGAACACCGTCTGGACCTGGTCCCGGTACTGCTCGTCGATCGACTCGAAGTACAGCGGCTGCGACGAGATGCGGGCAGGGTACGAGCGGCCGGACGAGGCGATGTAGTCCTGTGCGTCCTCGCCGACCAGGGAGCCGAGCACCTTCAGCGCGGCCTCCGGGTTCTTGCAGTTCTCCGCGATGCCGTAGCCGGAGCCGAGGATCGGACCGGGGTTGCCGTCCACGCCGGCGGGCAGCGGCACCATGCCGGCAGCGAAGCCGGACTCGTTGTTGAGGTAGCTGACCGCGTTCCAGGTGCCGTCGACGGCCATGGCCGCGTTGCCGCCCGTGTACTGGTTCTCGCCCCAGCCCGTGTCGGAAGCGGAGGCGACCGGAGCCGCGACCTTCTTCTCCGTGACGAGTCCCGCGTACCAGGAGGCCGCGTCGACGAAGTCCTCATCGTCGATGTGCAGCGTGCCGTCCTCGGAGGCGGGCTGCGTGGCGGAGTAGGCGATCGGCATCGACATCCACTGGTAGCCGCCCATGCCCATGCCGAAGCCGTACTTGCCGTCCTTGGTGGCGTCGGCCGCGATCGTGGCGAAGTCGTCGAACGTCCAGCCGATCTCCGGAGTCGCGGCGCCGGCGGCCGTCAGCATGTCCTGGTTGTAGTAGACGAGCATGGTGGCGACGTCGAACGGCACGCCGTAGACCTTGCCCTCGAAGCTGAGGATGCCGTCGGCGCTCGGGTTGAACTCCGACCAGTCGATGCCCGCGGTCTCGAGGTCCTCGTCGCTGAGCTGACGGAAGCCCGCCGTGTAGCCGCCGAGCTGCGCACCGCTCATGCCGGTGATGCAGGCCATGTTGCCGCTGGCCATGTTGGTGGTGAGCTTCGTGAAGAAGTCGCTCCACGGCGAGGTCTGCAGCTTGATCTTGATGTCCGGGTTCTGCTTCTGCGCGAACTCGATCTGCGCCTCCAGCGCGTCGACGTCCGACTCGCTGCCGGCCCACATGTCCACGACGATGGTGTCGCCGTCGGCCGAGCCTCCGGATCCCCCGCTGCTCGCACAACCGGTCATCGCCACGGCCACGCCCGCGACAGCGGCGACAGCCCCCACACGCAACTTCTTCATTGAATGCCTCCTGAGAAGGGAACGGTTATTTCGAGACTCGAACTAACCAATTAGGATTTCGTATGAAGTTACGCTGTCATAGTTCGCAAGGTGCCGCAAGCTGAACATCCGATGTTTATAGGGTGGTGATAATTCGTCACTCCCCCGAAACATGCGACACCCCCGCTACGCTGACGATGCTCCGAGACGAAGGGCCTCCATGACGAACCCCGCCGACACCCCCGTCGACGATCCGCACACCCGGCGCATCCTCGACTTCGTCGCGCGCGGGCAGGCCCGCTCCCGCTCGGAGCTCGCCTCCGCTCTCGGCGTGGCCGCCTCCACCGTCGGCCTACGCGTGCAGGCGCTTCTCGATGCCGGCGTGTTGGAGGAGGCCGGGGCCGGCACCTCCCGCGGCGGACGACGGCCGCGCGTGCTCCGGATCGCCGGCGACGGGATCGTGCTGTCCGCCGATCTCGGCGGGCGCCATGCCCGCATCGGGCGGCACGACCTCAGCGGCGGCCTGCTCCACTCGGAGACCATCGCGATCGATGTCGCGGACGGCCCGGAGGCCACGCTGGAGAGAGTGTCGGAGGTGTTCGAGCGCCTGCTCGCCGAGACGCGGGTCCACGCGATCGGCGTGAGCCTGCCCGGCCCCGTCGACGTCGCCACCGGTGCAGTGGACCAGCCATCGCGGATGCCGGGGTGGCCCGGATTCCGCGTCGGCGAGCACCTCGCGGAGCGCCACGGCGTCCCCGTCGTCGTCGACAACGACGCCAATCTCGCCGCCCTCGGCGAACACCGTCGCCAGCTCGGGCACACCCAGCACAGCATCACCGTCAAGGCGGGCACGGCGATCGGCAGCGGGATCATCGTGGACGGGCACATCCATCGGGGAGCGACCGCCGCAGCCGGCGACATCACGCACACCCGCATCGACGGCAGCGGGGACATCCCCTGCTCCTGCGGCAACACCGGCTGCCTGGAGACCGTGGCCAGCGGCGCGAGCCTCGTCCGCCAGATGAGCGAGCGCGGCAACACCGAGGTCCGCACCACGGCCGACGTGCTGACACTGGCACGGGACGCCGACCCGCTGGCGACGACGCTCGTCCGCACCGCCGGGACACACCTGGGTCAGGCGCTCTCCGGGGTCGTGAACTTCTTCAACCCGCACGCCCTCTTCCTCACCGGGAGCATGAGCGCCTCCGAGCCGTTCATCGCCGCGGTGCGCAGCCGGGTCTACGAGGCCTGCCACCCGCTCGCGACCCAGCGCCTGCGGATCGAGGCCGCGGCCACCGGCGCGGACGCGATCCTGCACGGCGCCGCGCGCCTCGCGCTGGAGGGCATGGAGATCCCGGTGGCGACGGCCTGAGCCGTCGCCACCGACGGCCTCACTCCCCCGTCAGCCGCAGCTCGATGACCGGCATCAGCACGTCGGGACGCCGTACCGGGAGGTGCACCGTGAGCGTCCCCTCGGCCTCGCCCGCCGGAGTCATCAGGTCGGCCTGCTGGTCCGGGTCGCTGACGCTCGTACGCAGCCAGGACCCGTCGTTCAGCAGGCGCGCATACGAGACCTTGCCCGCAAGACCGGGCAGATGCACGAAGCCCAGCGGCCAGCTGAACAGGCTCAGGTAGAGCCGGTCGCCGCGGAGCGTGTACACGCCCTCTCGGGGCGGCGTGAACGGCGCATGACCGGCCCCGATCACGGCGCGGTCGTGGAGCCGCATCCACTCCCCGATCTCGGCGAGGGTCGCCGCGTCCCGGGGCGAGATTGCCCCGCGCCCGTCCGGACCGATGTTGAGCAGCATGTTGCCGCCCATCGACACCGAGTCGACGAGCATCTGCACGAGCAGCACCGGCGACTTCTGGTCGGTGTTGTCCCGATGATAGCCCCAGGAGCCGTTGAGCGTCTGGCACGCCTCCCACACGAGGGGCACGCCGTCGCGGACGATCGGAGCCGTCGGCTGGTACTGCTCGGGAGTCACGAAGTCCGCGGGGATGCCGAGACGGTCGTTGACGAGCATCTCCGGCTGCAGCTCCCGGCACAGCGCGAGCAGCGCCTCGGCATCCCAATCCTGCGGCCCCTTCCCCTCCCAGCCGTCCTTGGACTCCGGGTAGGTGAAGTCGAAGAACAGGTAGTCGATGTCGCCGTACCCGGTGAGCAGCTCGCGGACCTGACCGTGCAAGTACTCGCGGTAGCGGGCCATGTCGCGCCCCTCGTTCAGGGCGTGCGCGTTTTCGTCGTCGCGTCGGGGATGGTTCCAGTCCACCGTGAAATCGGGGTGATGCCAGTCGATGACCGAGTGGTAGAGGCCGACGCGGATCCCCTCGGCACGGAGGGCGTCGACGTACTCGCGCACGAGGTCCCGTCCGCCCGCCGTGACGGAGGTGAAGTCGGTCAGCTTCGAGTCCCAGAGGCAGAAGCCGTCGTGGTGCTTCGTCGTGAGCACGACGTAGCCCATCCCCGTCTCCTTGGCTGTCCTCGCCAGGGCCGCGGCGTCGAAGAGGTCGGGATCGAAGTTGTCGAAGTAGGGGCGGTACTCCTCGTCGGTGAGGCGTTCGTAGTTCTGCACCCACTCGTGCCGCGCGGCCCCGCTGTAGAGGCCGAAGTGGACGAACATGCCGAAGCGGGCGTCATCAAACCATTCCTGTCGCATGCGTCCATCCTGGCACAGACATCCGATGTCTGCGTCGGTGAATGGCACGCGAAACGCCGAACGGGCGCCCCCGGAGGGACGCCCGTTCGTTCGCGAGTCGAATCAGCGCGCGGCGCTGCCGTCGACGTAGTCCTCGTCCTGCTGCTTCCACGCGAAGAGCGAACGCAGCTCCTTGCCGGTCGCCTCGATCGGGTGCTGCTCCTCCTTGGCGCGGAGGGCGAGGAACTCCTCGGCCCCGTTGTCCTGGTCCTCGATGAAGCGCTTCGCGAACGCGCCGGACTGGATGTCGGACAGGACGCCCTTCATGCTCTCCTTGACGCGCTCGTCGATCACGCGCGGACCGGAGACGTAGTCGCCGAACTCGGCGGTGTCGGAGATCGACCAGCGCTGCTTGGCGATGCCGCCCTCCCACATGAGGTCGACGATGAGCTTGAGCTCGTGCAGCACCTCGAAGTAGGCGATCTGCGGCTGGTAGCCCGCCTCGACGAGGGTCTCGAAGCCCGCCTGCACCAGGTGGCTCATGCCACCGCAGAGCACGGCCTGCTCGCCGAACAGGTCGGTCTCGGTCTCCTCGGTGAAGGTCGTCTTGATGACGCCGGCGCGGGTGCCGCCGATCGCCTTCGCGTACGACAGCGCGAGGTCCCAGGCGTGGCCGGACGCGTCGCGCTCGACGGCGATGATGTCCGGGATGCCACGGCCGGCGACGAACTCGCGGCGCACGGTGTGGCCGGGAGCCTTCGGCGCGACGAGGATCACGTCGACACCCTCGGGAGCGTCGATGTAGCCGAAGCGGATGTTGAAGCCGTGCGCGAAGGCCAGGGTCTTGCCCGCCGTCAGGTTCGGGGCGATGGACTCGCTGTAGATCGTGCGCTGGTGCTGGTCCGGCGCGAGGATCATGATGACGTCGGCCCACTCGGTCGCCTCGGCGACGGTCTTCACGGGGAAGCCGGCCTCCTCGGCCTTCGCGGCGGACTTCGAGCCCTCCTTGAGGGCGATCGCGACCTCGACACCCGAGTCGCGCAGGTTCTGGGCGTGGGCGTGGCCCTGCGAGCCGTAGCCGACGATCGCGACCTTCTTGCCCTGGATCAGGGACAGGTCGGCGTCGTCGTCGTAGAAGATCTCGGTGCTCACTGGTTTCTCTCCTTGGTTGTGGTTGTGCGGGACGCGCGGTCCCAGAGTCTGTCGAAGGGTCAGCCGCGCAGGACGCGCTCGGTGATGCTCTTGCCGCCGCGGCCGATCGCGAGGAGGCCGGACTGGGCGATCTCCTTGATGCCGAAGGGCTCCAGAGCGCGCAGCAGCGCCTCGACCTTGCCCTTGTCTCCGGTGACCTCGATGACGAGGGCATCGGCGGCGTAGTCGACGACCGAGGCGCGGAAGAGGTTGACGACCTCGATCACGTTCGAGCGGCTGGCGTTGTCCGTGCGCACCTTCACGAGCATGTGCTCGCGCTGCACGGACGACGCCGGGTCGAGCTCGACGATCTTGATGACGTTGATCAGCTTGTTGAGCTGCTTGGTCACCTGCTCGAGCGGCAGCTCCTCCACATCGACGACGACCGTGATACGGGAGATGCCCGGCACCTCGGTCACGCCGACGGCGAGGGAGTCGATGTTGAAGCCCCGGCGCGCGAACAGGCCGGCGACGCGGGTCAGAAGGCCGGGGGTGTTCTCCACCAGCAGGCTCAGGACGTGGGTCGACATGGCTCAGTCCTCCTCGTCGAACGCAGGCGCGTGATCGCGCGCGTACTGGACATAGCTGTTGCTGACCCCCTGCGGCACCATCGGCCACACCATGGAGTCGGCGCTCACGACGAAATCGATCACCACGGGGCGGTCGTTCGTCTCCAGCGCGAGCTGGATGGCGGCGTCGACCTCCTCCTCCTTCTCCACGCGGATCGCGAGGCAGCCGTACGCCTCCGCGAGCTTCACGAAGTCGGGGATGCGGATCGTGCCGTGCCCGGTGTTCAGGTCGGTGTTGGAGTGACGGCCGTCGTAGAACAGCGTCTGCCACTGCCGGACCATGCCCAGCGACGAGTTGTTGATGATCGCGACCTTGATCGGGATGTTGTTGATCGCGCAGGTGGCGAGCTCCTGATTGGTCATCTGGAAGCAGCCGTCGCCGTCGATCGCCCAGACCTGGCGTTCCGGCTCCGCGACCTTGGCGCCCATGGCCGCCGGCACCGAGTAGCCCATCGTGCCCGCGCCGCCGGAGTTCAGCCAGGCGTTCGGACGCTCGTACTTGATGAACTGCGCGGCCCACATCTGGTGCTGCCCCACACCAGACGCGAAGATGCCCTCCGGCCCGGTGAGCTCGCCGATGCGCTGGATCACGTACTGCGGGGCGAGCAGGCCGTCGGTCGTCGGCGCGTACCCGAGCGGGAACTCGTTCCGCAGTCCGTCGAGGTACGACCACCACTCCTCGATGTCGGGCTTCGCGTCGGCCGTCGCTCCGCGGAAGGCGGCGTCGAGGTCGGTGAGCACGTCGCGCACATCGCCCACGATCGGCACGTCGGCCGTGCGGATCTTGGAGATCTCCGCCGGGTCGATGTCGACGTGCACGACCTTCGCGTTCGGAGCGAACAGGGCGGCCTTGCCGGTGACCCGGTCGTCGAACCGGGCGCCGAGCGAGACGAGGAGGTCGGCCTCCTGCAGCGCGAGCACCGCGGGAACCGTGCCGTGCATGCCGGGCATGCCCAAGTGCTGCGGGTGCGAGTCGGGGAACGCGCCACGCGCCATCAGCGTCGTCACGACGGGCGCACCGGTCGACTCGGCGAGCTCGAGCAGCTCGGCCGCGGCCCGACCGCGGACGACGCCTCCGCCCACGTACAGCACCGGCTTCTTCGCCTCCGCGAGGAGGGCGGCGGCCGCCTGGATCTGCTTGCCGTGCGCCTTGGTCACCGGGCGATACCCCGGGAGGTCGATCTTCGGCGGCCACACGAAGGGCGCCGTCGCCTGCTGCGCATCCTTGGTGATGTCCACGAGCACGGGACCGGGGCGACCGGTGCCGGCGATCTCGTAGGCCGCGGCGATCGCGCCGGGGATGTCGGCGGCGTCCTTCACCAGGAACGAATGCTTCGTGATCGGCATCGTGATCCCCACGATGTCGGCCTCCTGGAACGCATCCGTCCCCATCAGCGTCGAGAACACCTGACCGGTGATCGCCAGCAGCGGCACCGAGTCCATGTAGGCGTCGGCGATCGCCGTGACGAGGTTGGTCGCTCCGGGACCGGACGTGGCGATGCACACGCCGACCTTGCCGGATGCGGACGCGTAACCCTCGGCCGCGTGGCCCGCGCCCTGCTCGTGCCGCACGAGGATGTGGCGGAGCTGCGAGGCGTCCATGAGCGGGTCGTAGACCGGGAGGATCGCGCCGCCGGGAAGGCCGAAGACGTCCGTGACGCCGAGCAGCTCGAGCGAGCGGACGACGGCCTCTGCACCGGTGATCTCCGGAGCGGATGGACGGGCGGGCGGCCTCGGCACGGCCGAGACGGAGTCAGCAGTCATGACTTTCCTTCTGATGAACTGTGCGGGCACCGGCGCTCCGATCGAGCGGTTGCTGAGCCGGTCGATGGATCAGCCGGTCGTCGCGCCCTCGGCGGCGGACCGCACGAGGCGCGAGTACTTGGCAAGAACGCCTCGGGTGTAGCGCGGGGGAAGCGGCTCCCAGCCAGAGCGGCGGGAGGCGAGCTCTGCCTCGTCGACGAGTAGATCGAGAGAGCGAGCTGCGATATCGACCCGTATCAGATCACCATCGCGCACGAAGGCGATGGGACCTGCGTCCACCGCTTCGGGTGCTATGTGGCCGATGCACAGGCCGGTTGTGCCGCCTGAGAATCGTCCGTCCGTCAAGAGTAGTACATCTTTTCCGAGCCCCGCGCCCTTGATGGCGGCGGTGATGGCGAGCATCTCGCGCATGCCCGGTCCGCCCTTGGGACCCTCGTACCGGATGACGATGACCGTCCCCGGTTCGATGCTGCCCTCGGCGACCGCGTCCATGGCGGCGCGCTCCCGCTCGAAGACCCGCGCGGGGCCCTCGAAGACGGCCGCGTCGAAGCCGGCGGTCTTGACCACGGCGCCCTCCGGCGCGAGCGATCCGTGCAGGATCGTCAGGCCGCCGGTGGCGTGGATCGGGTTGTCGAAGGTGTGGATGACCTCGCCGTCGATCGGCTGCGGGTCGAGCTCGGCGAGGTTCTCGGCGAGCGTCTTGCCGGTGACCGTGAGCGCGTCGCCGTGCAGCAGCCCTTCGTCGAGCATCGCCTTCATGATCACGGGGATGCCGCCGTGCCGGTCGACGTCGTTCATGACGTACTTGCCGAACGGCTTCATGTCGGCCACGTGCGGGACCTTGTCGCCGATGCGGTTGAAGTCGTGCAGGCTCAGCTCGACCTCGGCCTCGCGGGCGATCGCGAGGAGGTGGAGGACGACGTTGGTCGAGCCGCCGAGGGCCATCGCGAGGGCGATCGCGTTCTCGAACGCCTCCTTGGTGAGGATGTCGCGCGTCGTGATCCCCTGGCGGAGCAGGTTCACGACCGCCTCGCCCGAGCGGTGCGCGAAGTAGTCGCGACGGCGGTCGGCAGCGGGCGGCGCAGCGGAGCCCGGGAGGCTGAGCCCGAGCGCCTCGGCGACGGAGGCCATGGTGTTGGCGGTGTACATGCCGCCGCACGCGCCCTCACCGGGAGCGATGGCGCATTCGATGCGCTTGAGGTCCTCCTCGCTCATGAGACCGGCACGGCAGGCGCCGACCGCCTCGAACGAGTCGATGATCGTGACGTCCTTCTCGGTGCCGTCGGAGAGCTTGACCCAGCCCGGTGCGATCGATCCGGCGTACAGGAACACGCTGGACAGGTCGAGGCGCGCGCTGGCCATGAGCATGCCGGGGATGGACTTGTCGCAGCCGGCGAGGAGGACGGAGCCGTCGAGGCGCTCGGCCATCATCACGGTCTCGACCGAGTCGGCGATGACCTCGCGGGAGACGAGCGAGAAGTGCATCCCCTCGTGCCCCATCGAGATGCCGTCCGAGACGGAGATCGTGCCGAACTGCAGCGGGTAGCCGCCGCCGGAGTGCACGCCCTCCTTCGCCCCCTGCGCGAGCCGGTCGAGGCTCAGGTTGCAGGGCGTGATCTCGTTCCAGCTGGACGCGATGCCGATCTGCGGCTTGTCCCAGTCGGCATCCCCCATGCCGACGGCGCGGAGCATGCCGCGGGAGGTCGTGGCCTCGATGCCGTCGGTGACGACGCGACTGCGGGGCTTGATGTCGATGGGCGCGCTGGTGGAGGGATCATGCGAGGACATGACGAGAGTCTATTCCTGCGCGACGACCCTCTCGTTCGCGAGCGTCTCCAGAAGCGCGGCGATCTGTTGTGGGGAGTCCACACGGAGGGTTGCGGCGCTCTCCCCCGGCCCGACGCGCACGCCGAGGTCGCCCTCCTCCAACACGCGCATCGCATCCTCGTCGGTCACGTCGTCGCCGGCGAAGAGGATCCCGGTCGCGTCGAAGCGCTGCCGGAGGGCGATCATCGCGGCGTCCTTCCCCTCGTTCCGCGACGAGAACTCCAGCACCCGGTGACCGGCGCGCCGCCGCCAGTGCGGGAAGCGCTCGGCGACGAGGGCGTCGATCTCGGCGAAGACCTTCTCCTCGGTGTCCCGGTCCGCGCGGCGGGTGTGCACACCCATGCCGAAGGTCTTGGGCTCCAGCTCCGCCCCCTCGTAGCGGTCGATGATCGGCTGCGCGGCCGCCCACAGCTCCTCCCGCGCCCCGTTCTCGGTCGCATCGCCCGGCGCGTCGGCGGCCCCCTCACCGGGGAACCAGTACTGCGCGCCGTGGGAGCCGGCGAGCACCACGACGGAGTCGTCGGTGTGCTCGGTGATCTCCCGGAGGTCGTGCATGCTGCGCCCGGAGACGTAGGCAACGACCGTATTCGGCATCGCGGCGAGGCGATTCATCTGCGCGGCGACCTCCGGCAGCGCTCGCGCGGCCATGGGGTCCACCACGAGCGGGGAGGCGGTGCCGTCGAAGTCGAGGGCCACCACCAGCCGCGGCGTCGTCGCGAGGGCGGTGAGGTCGGCGTCGGCGGTTCCGGGGATCCAGGGGCGCGTCACGGTGTCTCCGATCGAGAGGAAGAAGGGGGTGCGGGGAGGGCGCTCAGCGGCTGCGGACGTCCGCCAGAGCCTGGAGGAAGGACGACGACCAGGCGTTCACGTCGTTGTCCAGCACCCGTCGCCGCAGGGACCGCATGCGGCGTCCCTGCTCGGCGGGCGACATCTCCACCGCCTCCATGATGGCGTCCTTGAGACCGGCGATGTCATGCGGGTTGACGCGAACCGCCTGACGGAGCTCGTCCGCTGCTCCGGTGAACTCGCTGAGCACCAGCACACCGCGGTTGTCCGTCCGCGTGGCGATGTACTCCTTCGCGACGAGGTTCATGCCGTCCCGCAGCGCCGTCACGAGCATGACGTCCGCCGCGAGGTACAGGGCGACCATCTCCTCGCGCGGATACCCCTGGTGGAGGTAGCGGATCGCGGAGTGGCCGACCGTGTCATGGTCGCCGTTGATGCGGGCCACCGCGAGCTCGATCTCGTCCCGGAGGTGCGCATAGGCGTCCACCCGCTCCCGGCTCGGGCTCGCCACCTGGATGAGGGTGACGTCCTCCACGTCCAGGCGGCCGTCTTCGAGGAGCTCGCCGTAGGCCTTGATCCGGTGCCCGATGCCCTTGGTGTAGTCCAGGCGGTCGACGCCCAGGAGGATGCGCTGGGGATTGCCGAGGCTGGCGCGGATCTCCGCGGCACGCGCCCGCACGTCCTCCCTGGCGGCCAGTTCGAGGTACGGAGCGGTGTCGATGGAGATCGGGAACGCCTTGGCGATCGCCGTCCGCGAGCCTCCCTGATCCGGGACCGTGATGTTCGACCCCTTCACCTCGTAGCGCAGCCGCCGCCGCACGGCGGTGAGGAAGTAGGTCGCATCCTGTGCCCGCTGGAAGCCGATGACGTCGGCGCCGAGCAGCCCGCGGAGCACCTGGTCACGCCACGGGAGCTGCGCGTACAGGCCGTGCGCCGGGAAGGGGATGTGGTGGAAGTAGCCGATCGTGACGTCGGGGCGCAGCTCGCGGACCATCTGCGGCACGAGCTGGAGCTGGTAGTCGTGGACCCAGACGGTGCCGTCCTGGGCGGCGGCGGCCGCGGCGGCCTCCGCGAACCGGCGGTTGACCCGCACGTACGCGTCCCACCACTCGCGGTGATACTGCGGCGGTGCGATGACGTCGTGGTAGAGCGGCCAGATGGTGTCGTTGGCGAAGCCCTCGTAATAGTCCGCGACGTCCTCGGAGCTCAATGCCACCGGGATGAGATGGATGCCGTCGGCGTCGAAGGCCTCGAGCTCCACGTCCGGCTGACCGGGCCAGCCGACCCAGGCGCCGTGCACGCGGCGCATCATCGGCTCGAGGGCGGCGACGAGGCCGCCGGGCGACGTCCGCCACGTCTCCTCGCCGTCGGGGCCCACGACCCGGTCCACCGGGAGGCGGTTGGCGACGACGACGAAATCAGCAGCGGTCACAGGGGCACTCCTCGGTCCAGGAGCTTCCAACCTATCGAGGATGCGCGCCGACCGCCGGTCCTCCCTCAGGCCTTGACAGCGGACGTCGCGCGGTGCACACCGCTGAGGGCCCAGTTCCCGAGGCCCGCCGCGAACGCGATGCCGGCCGCGATCATCGGGAGGACCAGGGCGGCGGAGGTGCCGAGGCTCTCCGCGATCTCTCCTGCCACCGCGGCGCCGATCGACTGGCCGACGATCACGCCGGAGCCGAGCATCGTCATCACCGTCGCCGACCGGCCACGGGGGCTCCGCGCCGCTCCGAAGCTGTACTGGGTGACGAGCGTCGGCCCGATGCCGATGCCCATGATGGCCAGGGCGAGCATCATCCCCGTCGGCGAGTCGACGATGCCGAGCAGCAGCGAGCCGGCGAGCAGCACTCCGGAGAAGACCAGCCAGCGCACACGCAGCGAGAACCGGGCGGGCAGCCACGCGACGCCCAGGGCCAGCAGCGCTGAGCCGACGCCCATCACGCCGTACAGCAGGCCCGCCTGCTCCGGGGCACCGAGGTCGGCCATGAACGACGTGAGCGAGGTGAGCATCGTGCCGAAGAAGATTCCGACGCCGAGGATGCCGAGGACGACGATGAGGAGCTGCGGCCGGAACAGCTCGGACACGGCGGACGGCGCCCGACCGTCGTCGGTGCGGTCCTGGGAGACGTGCCGTCCGCTCGGGTGCAGCGCGAAGGCCCCGACGAACACCAGTGTCAGCACGGCGGCGCCGACCAGCGGCGCCCAGGGTGCGAGTGCCGAGGCGAGGACGCCCACGAGGAATGGCCCGAACACGAAGACGGTCTCGTCGGCGGCCGACTCGTACGCCATCGTGCCGGAGACGGTGCGGACGCGGCGCTCCGCCGGCATCCGCTCGCCGATGATCGTGACCAGACGGGAGCGCGAGAGCGGCGCCACCTGCGGAGCCGTCGCGCCGATGCCGATCGCGGTGAGAAGCACGAAGCCGTCGGCGGCCGGACCGTAGACCACTGCGGTGAAGAGCAGGAGCATCGCCGCGTTGCCCACGGCGAGCGCGAGGAGGACCGTGCGCTGACCGAAGCGGTCGGCGGCGGCGCCCAGGAGCGGGCCGAAGCAGGCGGTGCCGAGACCGACGGCAGCGGACGTGAGCCCGCCGAGGGACAGCGATTCCCGCGCCGACACGACGACGGTCAGCACACCGACGACCATCATGGCGAAGGGCAGCCGCGCGATGAACGCGATGAGGAAGTAGGGCAGGCCGGCGAGGCGGAAGAGGCTCGGCTCGGCGGTATCGGGCGTGGTGCTGGCGTGTGTCATGGCTCTCGCGCGTCGACGACGCGATGTCGGGTGCCGCCGCTGTCCGCCGGAGACGCCGACGGCCGGTAGATACACGGTTTCTGCGGCCGCGGGCGAACCGCGACCCTCCCATGATATCCGGTGCCCCGGGCGGGCGCCCTGCCAGCCTCTCCCCCGGCTTGTCAAGCCACCGACCCGCGCAGCCTGGCTGCGGGTACCGTAGGGGCATGCGCTACCTCTTCAGCACCGGACTCGTCGCCGCGATCTCGGCTGGGATCTCGCTGCTGCGCGGCACCCGCAACGAACCCATCACCTGGCGCTCGCTCCTGTCGTGGGTGAGCTGGGGCATCACCATGGCGCTCGCGGTCGGCGCGGTCGTCGACATGCGCCGCGAACGCCACGGCGTGCCGGTGGACGCCGACTCCCCGCAGTCGGTGAAGAAGTCCAAGAAGGCGCAGCGTCTGCAGTTCCGTTCGCAGAAGGCCCTCGCCGACGCGCAGGGGCACGCCCAGGATAAGCGGCCCTGACGCGCCCCGCGCCTTCCGCGTCACCGGGTGAGGATGAGCGCCTCGCCCTGACCGCCGCCGCCGCACAGGCCGACCGCCGCGGTTCCGCCTCCCCGGCGGGCCAGCTCGTGCGCGACGTGCACCACGAGACGGTTGCCGGAGGCACCGATCGGATGACCGATCGCGATGCCGCCGCCGTGCACGTTGACGATCTCATCGTCCAGCCTGAGCTCGGTCTGCGAGCGGGCCACGACGGCCCCGAACGCCTCGTTGATCTCCACGAGGTCGAGGTCCTGCGGCGTGATGCCCTGTTTCCGGCATGCCTGCTCGATCGCCCGCGCCGGCTGCGCCTGGAGCGAGTTGTCCGGGCCGGCGGTCTGGCCGCTCGCCCCGACGGTCACGAGCACCGGCCAGCCCTTGGCCTCGGCCGTCCCGCGCGTGGTGACGACCACGGCGGAGGCGCCGTCCGAAATCTGGGACGAGTTGCCCGCCGTGATCGAGCCGCCCTCGGCGAAGGCGGCTCGCAGTCCCGCGAGGGTCTCCACCGTGGTGTCGGGGCGCACCCCCTCGTCTCGGGTCACCCGCGCGGGTTCGCCCCGGCGCTGCGGCACCTCGACGGCGACGATCTCCGCGTCGAGCACACCGCTCTCCTGCGCGGCGGCGGCCCGCTGATGCGAGAGCGCGGCGACCCGGTCCTGCATCTCCCTTGTGAGCTCGTACCGCGCGTTGTGGCGCTCCGTGGACGCGCCCATGCTCTCCCGGTCGTAGGCGTCCGTCAGCCCGTCGTAGGCCATGTGGTCGAGGACCTCGACGGTGCCGTAGGTCCAGCCATCGCGCGATCCCATGAGCAGGTGCGGTGCGCGGGTCATGGACTCCATGCCGGCGGCGACGACGACCTCGGCGTCCCCGGTCCGGATCATGCGCGCCGCGTCGATCACGGCGGTGAGCCCGGACAGGCACACCTTGTTCACGGAGTGGGCAGGGACGTCCCAGCCGATCCCGGCGCCGATGGCCGCCTGCCGGGCGGCGTTCTGTCCGGATCCGGCGGCGAGCACCTGTCCCACGATGACCGCGTCGACGTCCTCCGGGTCCACACCGCCCTGCTCCAGGGCACCGCGGATCGCGAACGACCCCAGCTGCGGCGCCGTGAACGCGGCGAGCTGCCCCTTCAGCCGCCCCTGCGGGGTGCGCGCCGCGGCGACGATGACGACATCGTTCTCACTCATTGATCTCGGTCCTTCCGTTGTCCAGTTCCGGGGCAATGCGGAGGGGCGGCTCCGTGGCCTGCCGCACCTGCTCCACCGTGACGCCGGGGGCGAGCTCGACCAGGACCGGCCCTTCCGGCGTCACGTCGATCACCGCGAGGTCCGTGATGATCCGGTCCACGACGCCGCGCCCGGTCAGAGGCAGCGTGCAGGCGTCGACGATCTTGGCCGAGCCGTCCTTGGCGACATGCTCCATCAGCACGATCACCCGTCCCGCGCCGTGCACGAGGTCCATCGCCCCTCCGGGCCCCTTCACCATCTTGCCGGGGATCATCCAGTTCGCGAGATCGCCCGTGGCGGAGACCTGCATCGCCCCGAGGATGGCGGCGTCGATCTTCCCGCCGCGGATCATGCCGAAGCTGAGGGCGGAGTCGAAGAACGCCGCCCCCGGGAGCGTGGTCACCGTCTCCTTCCCCGCGTTGATGAGATCCGGATCGACCTCGTCCTCCCGGGGGTACGGACCGACCCCGAGGATGCCGTTCTCCGACTGCAGCACCACGGTCACGTCGGACGGCACGTGGTTGGGGACGAGCGTGGGCAGGCCGATGCCGAGGTTCACGTACGCGCCGTCCGGCAGCTCGACCGCCGCGCGCGCGGCCATCTGGTCTCTCGTGAGCGCCATGTCAGGCTCCTTCCGCGGCGACGGTCCGCCGTTCGATGCGCTTGGGGATGTCCTCGCCCACCTCGACGATCCGGTGCACGAAGACCCCGGGGAGGTGGATCGCATCCGGGTCGAGCTCGCCGGGCTCGACGAGCCGCTCGACCTGCGCGATGCACACGCGGCCGGCCATCGCGGCGAGCGGGTTGAAGTTCCGCGCGGCCTTCGTGAACACCAGGTTGCCGTGCCGGTCGCCGCGGGCCGCGTGCACCAGGGCGAAGTCGGTGGTGATCGCCTCCTCGAGCACGAACTCGCGGGGCTCACCGTGCACGGCGAACGTGCGCACGTCCTTGGGCGGCGAGGCCACCGCGATCGAGCCATCGGCGTGGTACCGGCGAGGAAGGCCCCCCTCGGCGACCTGGGTGCCGACGCCCGTCTGGGTGAAGAACGCGGCGATTCCGGACCCTCCCGCCCGCAGCTTCTCGGCGAGCGTGCCCTGAGGGGTCAGCTCCAGCTCGAGTTCCCCGGACAGGAACTGCCGCTCGAACTCCTTGTTCTCCCCCACGTACGACGAGGTCATCTTCCGGATGCGCTGCGCGGCGAGCAGGACGCCGAGTCCCCAGTCGTCCACTCCGCAGTTGTTGCTGACGACGCTCAGGTCGGTCGTGCCCTGCGCGAGGAGCGCTTCGATGAGCGCGATCGGGTTCCCGGAGAGTCCGAAGCCTCCGACGGCGAGCGAAGCGCCGTCCGGGATGTCGGCGACGGCGGCCTCCGCGGAGTCCCATTGCTTGTCGATCACGTCTGCTCCTTCGGTTCCGTGTCCCCTCCAGCCTCCCGTCCCGGCGGAGTCACGGCCAGCACCCTCTTGCGATGTGGACGCCCGCACCACTAGCGTCCACGATGTGGACACTGCGACGAATCCCGTCCCCGGAACTCAGGCGGTCGCGCGGGCGGCGCGGCTCCTGCGGCTGGTGACGGCCGCCGGCACCGACGGCGCCACATTGCAGGAGCTCGCGGCACGCGCCGGGCTCTCCCGACCCACCGCGCATCGCCTGCTCAGCGCCCTGCGCGCGGAGGGTCTCGTCGACCGCGACGCCGACAGCACGCGCTGGATGCCGGGACCCGAGCTCTTCCTCATGGGATCGGTGGCCGCCGCTCGATACGACGTGACGGCCCTGGCCCGGGACATCGTGCGGTCGCTCGCCGTGAAGACCGAGGAGAGCGCGTTCTTCTCCGTCCGGCGCGCGGACGAGACGGTCTGCCTGCTGCGGGAAGAGGGCTCCTTTCCCATCCGCTCGTTCGTGCTCAGCGAGGGGGTGCGCTTCCCGCTCGGCGTGGCGAGCGCCGGCCTTGCGATCCTTGCCTTCCTCCCCGACCACGATGTGGATGCCTACCTGGAGCGCCATCCGGAGCTCGTCGAGAACTGGGGACGTGCTCACGGCGAGCGCCCGCTGCGGAGGCGCCTCGCCGAGACAAAGGAACGCGGGTTCGCCGTCAACCCCGGCCTGATCGTCGAGGGGAGCTGGGGCCTCGGCGCGGCGGTGTTCGACCGCGCCGGACGCCCGGAGTGGGCGCTCAGCCTCACCGGTGTCGCCTTCCGCTTCGGCCCGGAGCGCCAGGCCGAGCTGGGCCGGATCCTCCTCGCGCACGCCCATCAGCTCTCCGCGAGGATCGCGCACGCCCGACGCTGAACTCGATACATACCAAGAGGTATATACTTTCTGGTATGAATCGCTCCGAGGTCATCCCGTCCCTCGTGCTGTCGGGCTACGCGCTGGGTCGCATCGCCGCCCAGGACGCGGGGAACGAGGCCCCCGCCGCGCAGTGGCGTGTGCTCAGCCTGCTCGACCAGTCAGGTCCCCGTCGCGTCGGCGAGCTCGCCGTGGCGGCCCGCACGACGCAGCCCGGGATGACCCGGCTGCTCGGCACCCTCGAGCGCGAGGGCCTCGTCCGCCGCTCCCCCGACCCCGACGATTCCCGTGCCACCGTCGTCGCCGCGACCCCCGACGGCACGGCAGCCCTGGCCGCCTGGCGCTCCGAGTTCCGGGAGACGATCGCACCGCGGTTCGCCGACCTCGACGACGACGACTGGCACGCCCTCACCCGTGCGGCCGAGATCCTCGCCGCCCGCACCTCCGCAGATCGGACAGGAGAGATCCGTTGAACACCGCCCCCGCAACACCCGCCCCCTCGGTCTGGAGGCAGCCCGCCCAGGTGTGGGCCGTCGCCTTCGCGTGCGTCGTCGCCTTCATGGGGATCGGGCTCGTCGACCCGATCCTCCCGGCGATCGCGGAGTCGCTCGAGGCCTCCCCGGTCGAGACGGAGCTGCTCTTCACCAGCTACCTCCTCGTCACCGGCCTCGCGATGCTCGTCACGAGCTGGATCTCCAGCCGGATCGGCGCCAAGGCGACCCTCCTGGTCGGTCTCGGCCTGATCGTCGTGTTCGCCTTCCTGTGCGCGATCAGCGGCAGCGTCGACGCGGTCATCGGCTTCCGTGCCGGCTGGGGGCTGGGCAACGCGCTGTTCATCTCGACCGCGCTGGCCACGATCGTCGGCGCCGCATCCGGCGGCAGCAGCGCGGCCATCGTGCTGTACGAGGCGGCTCTCGGCCTCGGCATCGCCGTGGGTCCGCTGCTCGGCGGCATCCTCGGCGAGCAGAGCTGGCGAGGACCGTTCTTCGGCGTCGTGGCCCTGATGGCCATCGCCTTCATCGCGGTGCTCGTGCTGCTGCGGGGTCCGGGTGAGAAGCGCACGCCGGTGAAGTTCTCCGCCCCGTTCACGGCCCTGCGCCGTCCGGCGCTCGCGATCCTCGCCGTGGCCGCCCTGTTCTACAACATCGGATTCTTCGTGCTGCTGGCGTTCTCGCCCTTCCCCCTGGGCTTCGGAGCGATGGGCATCGGCCTGACGTTCTTCGGCTGGGGTGTCGCCCTCGCGATCACCAGCGTGTGGGTCGCGCCGGTGCTGATGCGCCGGATGCCGAGGACGCATGTGATCCTCACCGTGCTGCCCCTGCTCGCCGTCGACCTCGTGGTCGCGGGACTTGTCGTCGCCGAGCCTGCCGCTCTCGTGGTGTGCATCATCGTGGGCGGCCTGCTCCTGGGCGTAATGAACACCGTGCTGACCGAGGCCGTCATGGAGGCGACCGACCTCCCCCGCTCGGTGGCCTCCTCGGCCTACTCCGCGGTCCGCTTCCTCGGCGGCGCGATGGCCCCGCCGATCGCGGCGCTGCTGTGGCACCTATTCAGCGCCACCGTGCCGTACCTCTTCGCCGCCGCCGCCGTCCTGCTGGCCGCGCTGACGATCCTCCTCGGCCGGAAGGTCCTCGCGCACATCGACGACGAGCCGGCTGATGCGACCACCGAGGACGCGGCGGCGATCCTCGTCGGTGACGCCGGCTGACCCGCTCGGCTACCGTGGGGTCATGACCGACGCTCCTCCCCTCCCCGAGCGCAGCCGACGGGTGCAGGAACACCTCCTCGCGGCCGGTGTCGAGACCGAGATCCGGGTCCTCCCGGACTCGGCGCGCACCGCCGCCGAGGCGGCCGCCTCCATCGGCTGTGATGTCGCCGCGATCGCCAACAGCCTCGTCTTCCTCGCCGACGGCCGCCCCGTCCTCGTCATGACCAGCGGCGGGCACCGGGCGGATCTCGCCGTCCTGGCGCGAAGCATGGAGGCGAGCAAAGTCGTCATGGCACCACCCGCCACCGTGCGCGACGCCACCGGGCAGGCGATCGGCGGGGTGGCGCCCGTCGGCCACCCCGCGCCCCTCCCCACCTTCATCGACAGCGCCCTGCAGGCGTACGACGTGATCTGGGCGGCGGCGGGCCATCCACACACCGTCATGCCGCTGACCTTCGTCCAGCTGTCGGATCTGACCGCCGGCACCGTGATCGACGTGGTGTGACGCCCCGGATGTCCGCGCCGTGCCTCATGATGGAGGCGATGCGGGCCGCGGCGCGAGCGACCGGCGAGACGGAGGCGATGACATGTGCGGACGATTCGCAAACGACGCGACGACGGACGAGCTGATCCGGGAGTTCGTCGCCGAGGGCGGCCGGCCGGAGGACTGGTGGAAGTCCTGGCACGGCGCCTACTCGATCGCGCCGACCGAAAGCGCCCCGATCGTCCGGGACCGCGGTGAGGGCCGCATCCTCGAACTCGTGCGATGGGATTGGCAGAGTCCCCCCAACCGTCCGCAGCGCGCCCCGCTGATCAACGCCCGGATGGAGAAGCTCGCCGCCGGGTTCTGGGCGCCGGCGTTCTCCGCGGCGCGCTGCCTTGTACCGATGCGCGGGTACTTCGAATGGACGGGCGAGAAGGGGCACAAGACCCCGCATTTCCTCCACGGAGACGGCCTGCTCGCCGCGGCCGGTCTCACTTGGTCGATGGAGCATGCGGGAGAGAAGGTCCGCTGCTTCGTCGTCGTCACCCGAGAGGCGCGAGACGCCGGCGGCGAGGTGCACGACCGGATGCCGGCGTTCCTGACTCCCGACACCTGGGACGCCTGGCTCGCACCGGAGAAGCTCACCGGGCAGACCAAGCTCGACACGCTGGCGATGCTCGATCACACCTCCGCCGATGTCGCCGCGACGCTGCACGGCTACGTCGTGGACCGCAAGGTGAGCAACACGCGCACCGTCGATCCCACGGATCCCACGCTCCTCGCCCCGGTCGGGTGAAACGCGGCGACACGCGCGGACGCACGACACCCCGGTGGGATAGGAGATCGGGCGGATGTGTGACACGCTGAGCACACCCACACCAGCGGTCACCTCGGCCGCGCCTCTTAGCACAGGTTCCCGTGGAGAGAAGGGAATCTTGCGATGGGCAAGTTCATCTACGAGAACAGCGTCAAGGTCGACATCGAAGACCGCGCTCTCACGCACATCCAGCTGGTCATGACCGCGAAGCTCCGCCGTGGCGAGCCCTTCGGCTTCACCTGGAAGGACGACGTCAGCATGGGCGGCGGCCGCACGACGGTCTGGATCCATGCCGGAAGCTCACTGGTGTACAAGTACCATGGCAGTCGCCAACCCAGCGTCAACCGCGCCTGGATCGAGGCCCTCGCATTCACCGCGAATGCCCCGAGCGGTCTGTACCTCGTCCCCGAGCCCGCGGACCAGCAGCAGCCGGACGGCAGCGAGAGCGCTCTCACGCGGTCCTAACACGCTCGCCTGCGGGGTTCAACCCCTCTTGTCGGGTCTTGAGGTGATTCGTACCGTGGAGCGCATGGGGAACCAGACGGGAATGACGACGACGCACATCGAGATCGATGGGCACGACTTCCTCCTGCCTCGCAGCACGGATGTCGCGGACCTCATGTCTCGCATCGAAGCGGCGGCGCGCTCGCAACCGACGTTCGTCGACTTGGCGACGGGCGACACGCTCACGAGCGTGCTCATCACCGCGCAGTCCCGCGTCGTCGTCTACCTGATCCGCGAGGACGCGGGCATGGACTCCCCCATCGACTCCCACTCGTCGCTGGACTGGGACCTCTGATAGAACCGCTGAACTCGTAAACTGAGCGGATGCTCGTCGCACTCATCCGCCCCCGGGGATCCATGACCGTCGACGTCACTGGCATCTCGCTGGAAGACGTCCACACTCAGCTCGATGCGCAGCGCGAGCCGGGCTACGCTCTGACGTCCGCCCCGGTGCGCATGCTCAAGGGCGAGGCGAAGATGGAGGCGACGGGAACGTTCCAGCGCATCGACGGCGTCGAACAGATCGAGGCCGACGACATGGCGGGCATCGAGGCGAAAGTCCCCGAGGGCTGGCAGCTGCTCTCCGTCCGCCGCGCCTGACCCTCAGCCTCGCCCGCCCACCCGCAGCGTGCGTTCTCGATCCGGCCTCGCGCACCGTCGCGTCTGTCCCGCTGCGGGTGCGAAACCGTGCCTTCCCTGGCCGCGAGAGGCACGATTTCGATCCCGCCCGGAGCGATGCAACCCCAAAGCAGGCAGAGAAAAAGCCCCGGAGATGGCGAGATCTCCGAGGCTTGTTCCGTGCACCCCCAGGGACTTGAACCCTGAACCCACTGATTAAGAGTCAGTTGCTCTGCCGATTGAGCTAGAGGTGCGTGGCCCGGGATAACCCCGACCGAGGAATTACATTACCAGCGGTTGGCGCCGACACGAAATCCGCCGCGGCCCGGGCGTGGCCCGGGCGTTTCGCCCGCCGATCCTGGCCGATGGTCTCTGCGGGCGCGGTCGGGGCGACGACTATCCTGAGAGCGTGACCGCCACTCCCGACGCCGCCGACCTGCGCGCCGACCTCCAGCTCGCCCTTCGCCTCGCCGATGCCGCGGATGCCCAGTCCCTCCCCCGCTTCGACGCCGCCGATCTGGAGATCTCCACGAAGGCGGACCGCTCGCATGTGACGGACGCCGACCTGGCGACGGAGCGAGCGATCCGCCGGATCCTCGAGGAGGAACGCCCCGACGACGGCATCTTCGGCGAAGAGTTCGGCGCCCAGGGCAGCACCGCCCGGCAGTGGATCATCGACCCGATCGACGGCACCGCGAACTTCCTCCGCGGCGTCCCTCTATGGGGGACGATGATCGCCCTGGCGATCGATGGCGTGCCCCGTGTCGGCGTGGTCAGCATGCCCGCCCTCGGGCGGCGCTGGTGGGCCGCAGCAGGACACGGCGCTTGGACGGTGAGCGACCGCACCGAGCGCCGTCTCACCACCTCCACCGTCTCCTCGCTGGACGATGCCAGCGTGAGCTTCCAGAGCATCGCACAGTGGCGCGACGCCGGACAGCTGGATGCCCTGCTGCGCCTGAGCGAGCGTGTCTGGCGCGATCGGGCGTACGGCGACGTCTACGCCTACATGCTGCTCGCCGAGGGACGGCTGGAGGCAGTAGCCGAGTTCGATGTGAAGGAGTACGACATCGCGGCGGCCGTGGCGATCGTCCAGGAGGCGGGCGGACGCATGACCGCGTTCGACGGCTCCGAGACGATCTCCGCCCGCTCGACGCTCGCTACCAACGGCACCCTTCACGACGACTTCCTCCGTCTCCTGCACGACTGACTCTCCGAGGCCACGATGACCACCCGACGATTCGCGATCCTGACCGGTCTCGTGCTCGCGGGTTCGATCCTCACCGCATGCACCGGTGGAGGCGCGCCCGGTCCGTCGCCGTCGCAGGGCTCCGTGACGCCCACGGCAGACGCCGGCGCGAGCACGGCGCCGGGCGGCGACGAGCTGACGTGCGAGTCCATGATCTCCGAAGGCACCGTCGCGGCCCTCACCGACGCGGGGTGGACCGCCGAGCCACGCGAGTTCCGCGTCGGGGGCGTCGAGCTGACCCAGGGACTCCTCTGCTTCTGGGCCGACTTCGGCGTTCCCTCGGACCATGGTCAGATGTACGGCTGGTCCCTCGTGTCCACCGAGGATGCGGAGCGCGCACAAGCTGGCCTCGTGGAGGAGGGCTGGCGGAGCGAGGAAGACGCGCAGGGCGTGTACGTCACCGAAGACCCGCAGTTCGCCATGAGCACGGACGAAGACGGGTACGGTATGACCTACCTCTTCGGCGATGGCTGGGTGAAGGTCGCCGACACGAAGCAGGGACTCCTCCTCATCGAAGGACAGAGCTGACGGCGCACACCATACGGCCCGCGGTGTCAAGCGGCTGGGCCTGCGGCCGCGGATCGACGAGGGTGGAGGCATCCGAGGAAAGGAACGCCCATGGGTAACGACAGCGACCGCAACGACATCAGCACTGAGCCCTCCCCCGGCCCCGAGGAGAACGACAACCTCGGCGCCGAGGACAACAAGGGCGAGCCGCGCACCGTTCCGCCCACGGACGGATCGGATGACGACGGCGACGACGTGCTCGCCGAGGACCCCGACCGCTCGCACTGAGCCCGCTGTCCCGATGACAGGAGCCCCGCCTCGCACGAGGTGGGGCTCCTGCACTGTCACTCCGTCGTCGAACTCTGGACGATCTCGTCGACGAGCGTGATGCCTCCGGTCGAGTTCGCCGACTGCATGAGGTCGTCGATCCACTTCGGATTGAGCTTCGGCGGCTCCCTCCCTTCGAAGGTGAAGCGCAGCGGGATCGACGGGTGGAGCCAGATGGTGGAGCGTCCGTATGCGTCGCCTTCGGGGTGGGTCCACGATACCGTGAAGCTCTCGTTGCGTCGCAGCTTCGTCGCGATCACGACCTTGAGGTGCGCGAGCGCGCGGTCCTCGATGTGGAGCTGGCTCGTGCTGTCGTACATGATGAACCCCATGACCGAATGCTAGGCCTCGCCTGCCCCGGCCACCAGGGCTGCCCTGCCGCGTGCATTCCTGAACCAGCGCCCTCCTGGTGTCCGTTCGCGTCCCCCGAAGAGGGGACAGACACCCGGCGCTCGCGCCTGCGATCATCGCAGTGGGGGAGTCGAACGGGTGGGCGCTGTCCCGCCGATCGGGGAAGGAGACTTCTGATGACGACCGACATCATCGCAGGGCCGTTCCTGACGGCTGTCCGTCAGGCCTGGGATCGCGCACGCGGAACGCTGATCGTCCCCCGGGAGTTCACGTTGACGGAGCTCGCGGCCGGAGCAGGGTCGCTGAGCGCAGAGGTTACCGACTCGACGGGGACCCGGTTCGGCTTCCGCGTTCCCCTTCCGGCGGCCGCCCGGTGGGAAGGGAAGGCGCAAGGCGGCGAAGGAACTCCGGAGCACTGGGCGCTGTGGAGCGTCATCATCCCGCTCATGGAGGAGCTGGAGACGGACGGCGGACGCCGCTTCACCCCCGATGCCGACGGCGTCCGCTGGGTGACCGCGTAAACGATCACGGTCACCGCGCCGCGGAGCCTATCGTACGTCCGCCCGTCGTCGCCGACGTAGCTCAGCGCGATGGTCACGTTCGTGGCGAGGTCCCCCCGCCGGCCCAGCACCCACGCTGCGGGGGTCTCGGCCTCCTGTTCCCACGACGCGAAAAGGCCCGCCTCCCTGGTGATCACCAGGGAGGCGGGCCTCATTCAGTGTGACAGCGACCTGGTGGAGCTGGGGGGAATCGAACCCCCGTCCAACGCTGAGTCTCCACGCCTTCTCCGGGCGCAGTCTGTGGAAGCGTTCTGCTCGGCTCCGACCTTTGTCACAGACACCTAAGTCGACGAGCCCAGCCTGGGAGGAGTCCCACGTGACGTCCAGACGCCGTCACGCAGCAAGATTCCTAGATGACGCCAGGATCCGTATCGGAATCACCTACGGTCTGACGGACTATCGGGCTCGCTTAGGCAGCGAGGGCGAAGTCGTTGCGCTTGGTTTCGGCAACTATTGTTTTGCAGAGAGCGTTTACGAGATAACTCTGCATCCTCGGCCCGCTTCTCGTGGATTCACAGGCGCTGTCGAAACCGATCAGCCCCGTGGTCCTTCTCTCGAAGGAGCCGCTGTCACGCTGTGGAATTGTCAGCCTCGGACGACGAGCGCCCGAGCATCACAGACTACAACGTCTGCGCCTCCGCCGCCATTCCCGGCGGCCGTGCCCGTCGCGTAGAGTCGCCCCATGAGCGATGTGACAGTCACCGTCCGCGGCGAACACGAAGCCCGCCTGGCGCCCGAACGGGCGACCATCCGCGTCTCGGTGCGCGCCGAGGGTCCGGAGCGCGCGACCGTCGTCGATCACGTCATGCGCCTGGCTGAGCCGGTCCGCAGCAGCATCGTGGGACGCGTGGACGCCGGCTCCGCCCTCGACTGGAGCAGCACGCGGCTCTCCGTGCGCGCCGAGCGCCCCTGGAACGCCGATGGCAAGCGGCTCGCCGCGGTGTACTACGCGAGCATCGACCTGACCGCGACCTTCGCGGAGGCCTCCGAGCTCTCCCTCTGGATCTCCGACATCTCCGCGTGGGACGGTGTCGAGATCGGCGGGGTCGATTGGCACCTCACCCTCGAGACCCGCGTCCGCGTGGAACGGGAGGTCGCCGCACAGGCGGTCGGCGTCGCGGTGACGAGAGCGGAGGCTTACGCCACCGCTCTCGGCCTCGCCGAGGTGACGCCCCTGGAGATCGCTGACATGGGCCTGCTCTCCGCGGCGCCATCGCCCGGAGCTCCGCTGGGGAAGGCACGGGGTGCGGTCGCCTTCGCGGCCGACACCGCGCCGGCCATGGAGTACGAGCCGCAGGACATCGTCCTCACGGCGACCGTCGAGGCACGCTTCCTGGCTCGCTGAGCCTTGGTCGTCAGGCGCTGACGACGAAGTCCGCGAGGTCGGCGGCGAGCCGCTCGGACACGTGCGCGTGGACGGCGGTACCCGCCTCCCGATGCTCGACCGACAACAGCATCCCGGTCTCGTGGATCGCCGCGACGAGGTCGCCGCGGTCGTACGGGATCACGGCGTGGAGTTCCACGGCCGGCTTCGGCAGTGCCTCTTCGATCGCCGCGCGGAGCTCGACGATGCCCTCTCCGGAACGTGACGACACGAAGTGGGCCCGGGGCTCCAGGCCGCGCAGCACCAGCCGCTCGTCCTCCGGGATGAGGTCGGCCTTGTTGAAGACGACGATCTCGGGCATGTCGCGCACGCCGACGTCGCCCATCACGTCCCGCACCGTCTGCAGCTGGCCCGCCGGGTCGGGGTGCGACCCGTCGACCACGTGCAGCACGACGTCGGCGTCGCCGACCTCCTCCAGCGTGGAGCGGAAGGCTTCGACGAGCTGATGCGGCAGGTTGCGCACGAACCCGACCGTGTCGGTCAGCGTGTACACGCGGCCGTCTTCGGTCTCGGACCGACGGACGGTCGCATCGAGGGTCGCGAACAGCGCATTCTCCACGAGCACGCCCGCGCTCGTCAGAGCGTTGAGAAGACTCGACTTCCCGGCGTTCGTGTACCCGGCGATCGCGACGGAGGGGATGGTGTTCCGCTTGCGTTCGGCCCGCTTCGCCTCGCGTGCGGGCGCGAAGTCGCGGATCTGCTTGCGCAGGAGGGCCATCTTCGTCCGGATGCGTCGGCGATCGAGCTCGATCTTGGTCTCACCGGGACCGCGCGAGCCCATGCCCGCGCCACCGGCGCCGACCTGTCCACCGGCCTGTCGGCTCATCGACTCGCCCCAACCGCGCAGGCGCGGCAATAGATACTCGAGCTGCGCGAGCTCGACCTGGGCCTTGCCCTCCCGGCTCTTGGCGTGCTGGCTGAAGATGTCGAGGATCACGGTGGTCCGGTCGATGACCTTCACCTTCACGACGTCTTCGAGCGCGCGTCGCTGGCTGGGGGCCAGCTCGGTGTCGGCGATGACGGTGTCAGCCCCTACGGCCGCGACGATGTCCTTCAGCTCCTGCGCTTTGCCGCGTCCGAGATAGGTCGCGGCGTCCGGGTGCGGACGGCGCTGCAGGACGCCGTCGAGCACGACGGCGCCGGCCGTTTCCGCGAGGGCGGCGAGCTCGCGCAAGGAGTTCTCCGCGTCCTCCTGGGCCCCTTGCGGGTACACGCCAACAAGCACGACGTTCTCGAGGCGCAGCTGACGGTACTCGACCTCGGTGACGTCTTCGAGCTCCGTCGACAGACCGCCCACACGCCGCAGCGCGTGCCGATCCTCGAGGTCCCACTGGTCGCCGTCTGCCGTCGAGTGCGCGGCGGTGGCTTCGTCCTGGAGCGCCTGCGCGGCACCGAACGTCCGCACCTCCGAGCGCTTCTCTGCGTTCGCCAGCACGCGGTCGACCGTCTGGTCGTCGGTGGAGGGTGTCTTCGTCTCCGTCATCCGTTCCTGTCTCTGGTTTCCTCGCGAGCCTTAACCTTAGCCCGCGCCGTCCGGTACGCTCACCGTATGGGGTCCGACCACTACTTCACTGCGGCCCCGGCTAGCCCCGAGAACCTGCGCAAGATCCGCGTATCCCTGGCAGGACGTGAGCTCGAAGTGACCACCGCGGGTGGTGTCTTCAGCCCTGATCGACTCGACGCCGGCACCGCAGTGCTTCTCGCCAACATGCCTCCCGTTCCTCCCGGAGGTCATCTTCTCGACCTCGGCAGCGGGTGGGGGCCCATCTCCCTGTCGATGGCGTTGGCCGCACCGCACGCGACCGTCTGGGCGGTCGATGTGAATGAGCGGGCTCTGGACCTCGTGCGTCGCAACGCCGCCGCCCTCGGCCTCACCAATGTCAACGCGGCACTGCCCGAGGATGTTCCCGCCGATGTCACGTTTCGCACGATCCGGTCCAACCCTCCGATCAGGGTCGGGAAGAACGAGCTGCACGGTCTGCTGGAGAAGTGGATCCCGAGGCTCGACGAGCGCAGCGATGCGTGGCTCGTCGTGCAGCGGAACCTCGGCGCCGACTCCCTGCAGCGCTGGATCGCGGCGACCTTCCAGCCCGGCTACAGCGTCTTCCGGACGGCGACCGGCAAGGGCTACCGCATCCTCAAGGTGCGAAAGCACGGAACGCCCCCGACGGAGCCGATCGACGTCGTCTGAGAATTCCGCCGCTCGGCGGCCTCAGGCGAGATCGACTTCGCCCTGATAGACGAGCTGCGCCGACCCGGACAGCGCGACGTGCTCCCCGTCTTCGGCGGGGAACATGCGGACGCCCAGTGTGCCGCCCGGAACCTCGACCTGCCAGTTGTCCGGGGCTTGAGCGCCGGCCCAGTAGCGCACAGCGAGAGCCGTGGCGGCGACGCCCGTTCCGCAGCTCAGCGTCTCTCCGACCCCGCGCTCGAACACACGCATCCGCACGTGCCCGATGCCGTCGCGCACGAGGGGCTCACCGGGCACCACGAACTCGACGTTGGCTCCCGCGGGCGGAGCCGGCTCCAGCTCGGGCGTGCGGGTGAGTTCGAGGAGGCCGAGCTCCGCGTCGGACGCGAGCGCCACCACGACGTGCGGATTCCCGACGTCGATCCCCAGGCCCGGACGGGTGACGGTCAGCCCGTCCGCGCGCACCAGCGGGTCGTCTCCCGACAGCTTCCACGCGCCGAGGTCGACCTGATAGCCGCTCACGCTGCGCGTGACGTCACGGATCCCCGCTCGGGTGCCGATCGGAAGCGTGCTGCCGGGCTCGATCGCCGCGAGACCGGAGCGGACGAGGTAGTGGGCGAAGACGCGGATCCCGTTGCCGCACATCTCGGCCACGGAACCGTCCGCGTTGCGGTAGTCCATGAACCATTCGGCATCCGGCTCTTCTGCCAGGGCCGCTGCACCCTCCGGGATAGCGGAGGATCGCACGACGCGCAGCACCCCGTCGGCGCCGATCCCGAAATGCCGATCGCAAAGCACCGCGACCTGCTCCGCGGTCAGCTCCAGCCCGCCATCGGGGTCGGCGATGATGATGAAATCGTTGCCGGTACCGTGCCCCTTGGTGAATGCGACCATGCGACCAGTCTAGGGAGCCGAAGGCCCAGCAGCGGCTCCTGCGACGCGATAGCGCCCGCAGAGGAAGCTGCGGTTGCGGGCCACCTCGATCAGTTCCAGATCGAGTCGCCGCGGCAACAGCGGGGCCCCGCTGCCGAGGGTCACCGGTGCGTACTGCACCCAGACCTCGTCCAGCAGCCCCGCGTCGGCGAACTGCCCGGCGAGGTCTCCCCCACCGACCACCCAGAGATCCTTGCCACCCGCGGCGTCGAGCATCGCCGCGTGCACGTCGCGGATGTCGGCACTCGTCACCCGGACATCGGCCCCCTCCGGCACCGTGAGATCACGATGCGACAGCACCCACGTAGGCTGCGTGTACGTCCAGCGGCCCTCCTCGTGGCGCATGACCCACTCGAACGTGGATGCCCCCATCACGAGCGCACCGATGCTCTTCTCGAAGGCGGGGTACGCCATCGGGCCCTCCATGTCGATATCCTGGCTCAGCAGCCAGTCCAGGGAATGCTCGGCAGTGGCGATGAAGCCGTCCAGGCTGGACGCGGTGAAGTAGTGAGTGGCCATACGCGCATGCTCGCACGGGCCACCGACATCGCGGTCAGTCCCGCAACAGGTCGGCGACGGCCACGGGTGGCGTCACCCACTCCAGCTCCGGGTAGCGCTTGAACCACGACACCTGCCGACGTGCGTAGCGCCGCGTGAGCGCCTGCGTCTCGGCGATCGCCTCCTCGGCGGTGGAGCGTCCGTCCAGCTGTGCGAGCGCCTGCGCGTATCCGATCGCCCGCGGGGCTGTCGTCCCCCGCTCCAGACCGCGGTCCCGCAGCCCGGCGACCTCGGCCACCAGGCCGTGCTCCCACATCCGACGCACGCGCGCATCGAGGCGGGCGACGAGCTCGCCCCGATCCACGTGCAGCCCGATCAGACGCGTGTGCGGATACCAGAGTGTGGGTCTCTCCGGCAGTGCCGCTCCGTGCGTCGCACTCCCCTGCTCGACGACTTCGAGGGCCCGGACCACGCGTCGCCCGTTGCGCGGGTCCACCCGCGCCGCGGCCTCCGGATCGCGCACACGCAGCCGCTGGAGCAGCGACTCGACACCATCACGATCCAGTTCCTCCTCCAGACGCGCGCGGATGGCGGGGTCCCGAGGCGGAAAGTGAAACTCGTAGACGACGCTCGAGACGTAGAGTCCTGATCCGCCGACGAGGATCGCGTCGCCGCCTGCCGCGTGGATCCGCTGCACAGCCTTTCGTGCAAGAGGCTGATACCAGGCCACGGCGGCGTCCTGCGTCACCTCTCGCGCGTCGAAGAGGTGGTGCGGAATGCCGCGACGTTCGGCGACCGACAGCTTCGCGGTGCCGATGTCCATGCCGCGGTAGAGCTGCATGGCATCGGCGTTGACGATCTCCGCCGGGTTGCCGCGCTGTCGGAGCTCCTCGGCGAGATCGAGCGCCAGATCGCTCTTCCCCGTGCCGGTCGCGCCGACGACGGCCCAGAGCCGAGGCGCGGTCACACTCCGATGCGGAGGGTCGGCAGGCCGAGGGAGACAGCGCGCGGAGCGCCGTCGCTCGGTGCCGGCACGGCGCACGACTCGGCCTGTCCCCGATCCCAGGCGTCGCCACCGCGCGTCCGGCGGATGCGGAGCGGGGCACCCGTCGGGTCGTCGGCGAGGAGGTGGAACGGCGCGGCGTGCGTCACCGTCACCGTGACGACGTCACCCGGCCGCGGCAGCTCCGACCCGGGAGTGACCTCGAAGTGCACGAGCCGGTTGTCCTGCGCCCGCCCGGTGAGGCGACGCGTCTCCGTGTCCTTCTTGCCTTCGCCCGTGGACACGAGAACCTCGACCTCACGGCCGACCTGCTTCTGGTTCTCCTCGAGCGAGATGCGCTCCTGGAGCGCGATCAGCCGGTCGTAGCGCGCCTGCACGACCTCCTTGGGCACCTGGTCGGGCATGGTCGCCGCCGGGGTCCCTTCACGGATCGAGTACTGGAAGGTGAAGGCGCCGGAGAAGCGCGACAGCTCGACGACGCGCATCGTCTCCTCGAAGTCCTCCTCGGTCTCGCCGGGGAAGCCGACGATGATGTCGGTCGTGATGGCCGCATGCGGGATGCGCTCGCGGACGCGGTCGAGGATGCCCAGGAAGCGCTCGCTGCGGTAGGAACGGCGCATCGCCTTGAGGATCCGGTCGCTCCCCGACTGCAGCGGCATGTGGAGCTGCGGCATGACGGCGGGCGTCTCCGCCATCGCGTCGATCACGTCGTCCGTGAAGGCGGCGGGATGCGGGCTCGTGAAGCGGATGCGCTCGAGGCCCTCGATCTCGCCGGCGGCACGGAGGAGCTTGCCGAACGCCTGACGGTCGCCGAACTCCACCCCGTACGAGTTCACGTTCTGCCCGAGGAGCGTCACCTCGATGGCGCCGTCTTCCACCAGCAGGCGGATCTCGTTGAGGATGTCTCCCGGCCGACGGTCCTTCTCCTTGCCCCGGAGGCTCGGGACGATGCAGAAGGTGCAGGTGTTGTTGCAGCCGACGGAGATCGACACCCAGCCGCTGTGCGCGGAGTCGCGCTTGGTGGGGAGGGTCGACGGGAACACCTCGAGGGACTCGAGGATCTCGAGCTCGGCATCGCCGTTGTGGCGCGCGCGCTCCAGGAGACCGGGCAAGGACCCCATGTTGTGCGTGCCGAAGACCACGTCGACCCAGGGAGCCTTGTCAAGCACGGCCTGCTTGTCCATCTGCGCCAGGCAGCCGCCGACGGCGATCTGCATCCCGGCCTTGCGGCGCTTGACGGCGGCCAGGTGCCCGAGGGTGCCGTACAGCTTCCCGGCGGCGTTGTCTCGGACGGCGCAGGTGTTGATGATCACCACGTCGGCTTCGGCTCCGGCCTCAGCGCGGATGTAGCCGGCGCTCTCCAGGGATCCGGACAGACGCTCGGAGTCGTGGACGTTCATCTGGCAGCCGAAGGTGCGCACTTCGTAGGATCGCTGGCGCCCGTCGTCGTCGACGGCCGCCGACGACGCGCTGATGATCGTCGGTTCGCTGCGGGGGATAGTCATGATGCTCCCATTGTACGAGCGTCACCGAGAGCCGATCGCGTGCGAACCGTCAGTCGGAATCCACGAACCGGACGCCGGAGGGGCCCCCGCCGAACGAGGCTTCCCGCAGCGCCGTCTTCGCCGCGTTCATGGCGACCGCTCCCCCGTACCCGCGGCGAGCCAGCTGTCCGACCAATCGGCGAAGCGCCGCGTCCGGATCGAGACGTCCCATGGAGCGGGCCTTGGTCCGGGCGAACTCCAGCGCCCGCTCGGCGTCGTCGTCGGGAAGCTCGTCGAGAGCCGCGTCGATGACCTCACGGGGGATGCCCCGCTGCGACAGCGCTCGGGAGAGGGCGACCCGGCCCTGCCCCTTGCGTTCGACACCGGCCGTCACGAGGAGCTCCGCGAGCACGGCGTCGTCGAGGTAACCCCGCCGTACGAAGTCGTCGATCACGTCGTCGATGGCGTCCGTGGCGAGTCCGTGTCCCTTCAACACCAGCCGGGCCTCGGAGATCGACAGCGACCGCGTTCGCAGCTTCCGCACCAACGACTCCTCCGCCGTCGTTCGGATCTCCTCCGCCGACGCGTCGCTCTCTGCGTCCGTTCCCTCTTCTGTCGCTCGGGACACGCCGCCGACGGCGCGCAACCTGGTGGTCTTCCCGCCCACGGAAGCGGCTCGCGTCGAGGCACCACGAGCGGGGTGCCGGGCGCTGGGGGAACCATCGTCAGCCGACGATGATCCTGCGGGCGCGGGCTCGTGCCACGTCGAGCGCCAGAGTCCCGCAGCGTCCGCCTGCGACCCAGACCGCACAGGCCGAGCGGACGACGGGTCGTCTGCCCCGCTATCAGCCGGACGCTCGGTGCGCGCAGCTCCGCCGAAGAGAGGGATGATGGGGGCGATCCGCTCGGAATCGCCCCCACGCTGATCACTCATCAGGCCGGGCGACGCTCAGCCAGCTCATCAGCACCCGGAGCCGCGGCCGGGCCGCCGATACCGAGCTTCTGCTTGATCTGACTCTCGATCGCCAAGGCGATGTCGGCGTTGTTGAGCAGGAACGTTCGCGCGTTCTCCTTGCCCTGGCCCAGCTGATCGCCGTCGTAGGTGTACCAGGATCCGGACTTCTTGACGATCCCGTGCTCGACACCGAAGTCGATCAGGCTGCCCTCGCGGGAGATACCGACGCCGTAGAGGATGTCGAACTCCGCCTGCTTGAACGGCGGGGCCATCTTATTCTTGACGATCTTGACGCGGGTGCGGTTACCTACCGCGTCCGTGCCGTCCTTGAGCGTCTCAATGCGGCGGATGTCCATACGCACGGAGGCGTAGAACTTCAGCGCCTTACCACCGGCGGTGGTCTCGGGCGAGCCGAAGAACACGCCGATCTTCTCGCGCAGCTGGTTGATGAAGATCATCGTCGTGTTGGTCTGGTTGAGCCCACCGGTGAGCTTGCGGAGCGCCTGCGACATGAGGCGGGCCTGCAGACCGACGTGGGAGTCGCCCATCTCGCCCTCGATCTCGGCCTTGGGCACGAGCGCCGCCACCGAGTCGATGACGATGATGTCAAGGGCGCCGGAGCGGATGAGCATGTCGGCGATCTCGAGCGCCTGCTCACCGGTGTCGGGCTGGGACACGAGCAGCTGGTCGGTGTCGACGCCGAGCTTCTTCGCATACTCGGGGTCGAGGGCGTGCTCGGCGTCGATGAACGCAGCGATGCCGCCGGCCTTCTGCGCGTTCGCGACGGCGTGGAGGGCCACGGTCGTCTTACCGGAGGACTCCGGACCGTAGATCTCGACGACGCGGCCGCGCGGGAGACCGCCGATGCCCAGGGCGATGTCGAGGGAGACCGAACCCGTCGGGATCGACTCGATCGGCTCCCGGACTCCTTCGCCGAGGCGCATGATCGCGCCCTTGCCGTAGTTGCGGTCGATCTGTCCGAGGGCGGCGTCGAGGGCCTTCGACTTGTCGCCGCCGGTGGGGATCTGCAGGTTCTTGGGTGTACGCGCCATGACCTCTCCTAAGGTGTCGTTTCCTGTGAGACCAACGCTAGAAGACGGCACTGACATGAGGACAGAGGAGGATTCTCCCCTGTGGACAGTCGGCCACTCGTGGTCACAGGTCCCGTGATTCGCTCACCAGCATAGCCCATATGGGAACAGGTGTTCGATATATGTCGGCGTGTCGGGCGAAGATCTGTCCGAACCACCAGGCATGCCGCAGCCCCGGATGAGGTCAGAACGGCGTCGACCGGGGCTTCTCCTTGCCGAGGCGACGGGAATCGGGGACGCCCATCGAATCGCACACGGCGATCCAGATGTCGCGGGGTTCGATGCCGCGACGGAACGCCTCGGCGGCGGTGATCGACCCGATGCTGCTCAGGGTGAGGTCGGTGTGGAGTGAGGCCGCGCGAGCCTCACCGAACTCCTCATTCATGAGGGTCCAGTAGAGGGTGTGGCGCATTACGGCTTGGCTGCCAGCCGCGGAGACGGATATCCGCCGGGGTGTCCGAGGATCTTGTCCGAGAGCTCCTGCGGGATGGTGTCCGGGATCTCGACGCCCTCTGCCAGGGCGAAGCGATCGGAGACCTCGGTGAGCAGCGCCGAGACGGGGAGATCGAGGGCTTCGCAGATCGCCGACAGGAGTTCGGAAGAGGCTTCCTTCTGTCCGCGTTCGATCTCGCTGAGGTAGCCGAGCGAGACGCTGGCTCCCGTGGAGACATCGCGCAGCGTCCGTCCCTGACGGCGGCGAGCGGAACGCAGGGCGTCGCCGATTTCAACTCTCAGTAACATTGTGCGTCCCTCCCTTTGCTCGCGCGATCGTGCATTCAACTTTACAGCCCGGCCGCGCGGACGCGCCAACCTGGGCGGGTGAGATCGGGGTATTGCCAGTCCTTTCGGAGAAACCGGCACGGTGGCATTTCAGTGCGTATGTCATGTTGATGAGACAACCGCTGAGACAGGGAACTTATTCCGCGCTCATTCACCGCCGGGACCGAAGGCGAGTTTCGTCGTGAACTCGCCGAGGCGCTCGACCATGGTCTCGACCGTGGCCCGCCGGATCGCCTCCCGGTCCCCCGTGAAGTGATGCTCGAGGACTTCTGCTCGGGAGCCGAAGGCGACAGCCGTGAAGACGAGTCCGACCTCCTTGCCGTCCTGCGGATCGGGTCCGGCGACCCCGGTGCACGAGACCCCGATGTCGGCGATGCAGGCGCGAGCGGCTCCGACGGCCATCTCCGCGGCGACGTGCGGGTCGACGGGTCCGGTCTCCTCGAGACGGTCGGCATCGACCCCGGCAAGGGTCGCTTTGAGGTCGGTGGCATAGGTGACGAGTCCCCCGCGGACGACCGCGGAGGCGCCGGGGACGTCGACGAGAGTGGAGATGAAGCGTCCCGCGGTGAGCGATTCCGCCGAGGCGACCGAGAGTCCCAGCCGCGTGCACGTGGCGATGATGCCCCGGCACGTCGCGAGAAGGTCAGCGGCCATCGTCGGACTGTGACTGGCCCGGAGTGCCGTCATCGCGAGTGCCACCAGGGTTGCGTTCGCCGAGGTTGCCGCCGCTGTCCGCATTGCCGGCAGGTGCGCCTGCCTCCCCCGCATGCGCGGCGCGGGCGAGCTTCGCCGCCTGGATGCAGTAGTCGACGCCGGTGACGATCGTGACGATGATCGCGGCGACGAGGACGAGCCACGCGATGACGAGGAGGACGACGGCGACGGTCCCGGGCACGAGGAACGCGAGCGGCTTCCACAGGAGCAGGAGGCCGATCGCCACGGTCTGGAGGACGGTCTTGATCTTGCCGCCGCGGGAGGCGGGCATGACGGCGATGCGGATCATGAAGAACCGCAGCACCGTGATGCCGAGTTCCCGCACGAGGATGATCACGGGCACCCACCACGGGACCTCGCCGACGACGGCGAGGCCGATGAGAGCCGCTGCCATGAGCGACTTGTCGGCGATCGGGTCGGCGATCTTGCCGAAGTCCGTGATGAGGTTGTACTTGCGGGCGAGGTCACCATCGATCTTGTCGGTGAGCATCGCCAGGAGGAACACCGCGAGCGCCCACCACCGCATCGTCATGTTCTGCCCGCCGTCGCCCAGAAGCAAGACGAGGAAGACGGGAACGAGCAGGATCCGCACGACCGTCAGCGCGTTGGGGAGGTTCCAGTTGCTCGGGGCGGCCTCGGGTGGGGTCTCAGCTCGATCGTTCACACCTCAACCCTATCGGAGACCCCAGGCAATGAGACGGAGCCGACCGCCCATCGTAGGCGATCGACTCCGCAATCGTTATGCCGGCCGCCTCACAGCGGCCCGTGGCCTCAGCGGCCGGTGAGCTGCCAGGCGTCCTCTCCCGAGGCCTCGACGACCTCGAGTCCCGTCTCCGGGTCGATGTCGCCGACCCGCAGATCCTCGGCATGGCCGACGCCGTTGCCGTAACGGTCCTCCCTCGCCGAGGCGGTCCCCCGACTGTCATCGGACGCACCGTACTCGTCGCCGGAGTCACCGTAGTCGTCGTCGAAGTCCTCGGCGAAGTCATCGGCAGCCGAGGCACCCGCGGAGGGACCTGCCGCCTCGGCGGGTGGGGTCTCCCCCTTGATGACGGCCAGGGTCGCCGGCAGATCCTCGGGGCGGACGAGGACGTCGCGGGCCTTCGATCCCTCGGAGGGGCCGACGATGCCGCGGGACTCCATGAGGTCCATGAGGCGACCGGCCTTCGCGAAGCCGACACGGAGCTTGCGCTGGAGCATCGAGGTCGACCCGAACTGGGTGGTGACGACCTGTTCGGCGGCCTGGAGGAGGAGTTCGAGGTCGTCGCCGATCTCCTCGTCGATCTGCTTCTTCGGCGCCTCGACGGCGACGTCCTCGCGGTAGTTCGGGGTGAGCTGGCCCTTGACGTGCTCGACGACCTTCTCGATCTCGGACTCATTCACCCACGCACCCTGGACGCGCATCGGCTTCGCCGCACCCATCGGCAGGAACAGGGCGTCACCCTGCCCGATGAGCTTCTCCGCACCGGGCTGGTCGAGGACGACACGGGAGTCGGCGAGCGAGGACGTCGCGAACGCGAGCCGGGAGGGCACGTTGGCCTTGATGAGGCCGGTGACGACGTCGACGCTGGGACGCTGGGTGGCGAGCACGAGGTGGATGCCGGCGGCGCGGGCGAGCTGCGTGATCCGCTGGATCGAGGCCTCGACGTCGCGGGGGGCGACCATCATGAGATCGGCGAGCTCGTCGACGACGACGAGGAGGTACGGGTAGGGCTGGAGGACCCGCTCGGACCCGGGCGGCACCTGCACGCGGCCCTCGCGGACGGCCTTGTTGAACTCCTTGATGTGCTTGAAGCCGAAGTTCGCGAGGTCGTCGTAGCGGGCGTCCATCTCGCGCACGACCCATTCGAGCGCCTCGGCGGCCTTCTTCGGGTTAGTGATGATCGGGGTGATGAGGTGCGGGATTCCCTCGTAGATCGTCAGCTCCACGCGCTTGGGGTCGACGAGGATCATGCGCACCTCGTCGGGGGTCGCGCGCATCATGATCGAGGTGATCATCGAGTTGACGAAGCTCGACTTACCGGCACCGGTGGCACCGGCGACGAGGAGGTGGGGCATCTTCGAGAGGTCGGCGACGACGAATCCGCCTTCGACGTCCTTGCCCACGCCCATGACCATCGGGTGGTCGGTCTTGCGGGCGGCCTTCGAGCGGAGCACATCGCCGAGGGCGACGTTCTCGCGGTCGGAGTTCGGGATCTCGATGCCGATCGCCTTCTTGCCGGGGATCGGTGAGAGGATGCGGACGTCGGCGCTGGCCACGGCGTAGGCGATGTTCTTCGACAGCGCGGTGACCTTCTCGACCTTCGTGTCCGCACCGAGTTCGACCTCGTACCGGGTGACCGTGGGTCCGCGGGAGAACCCGGTGACCTGGGCGTCGATCTTGAACTGCTCGAGGACGTCGCGCAGGGCCTCGACGACGCGGTCGTTGGCCTCGGAGCGCTCCTTCGCGGGCGGTCCGGGGACGAGGTAGTCCGAGTTCGGCAGGGTGTAGGTGACGTCGCCGGCGAGGGTGAGCTGTTCGACGCGTTCGGGCAGCTGCTCGGTCGGGGGCGGTGCCGGGGTGTTTGTCGTCGGCACCGGCGCCGAGGCGGCAGCGGAGTTCGCGGTGTGCGCGACGGTCGGCGCGTCCTCCATGCCGATGGCCTTCTTGAGCGCCGAGGCCTCGCGTTCGGCCTTCGTCGGGCGGCGCTCCCCGGGCTTGAACTGGGGTTCGGTCTCGATGACCGTGGTCGCGGCCTCCTCGTCGGAGACCTCCTCTTCGCGGATGTAGGCCTTGTCGTAGGCCTTGTCGGCGAGGTCGTCGTCGACGGGGGTGTCGAGCTCGGGGATCTCGGTCTTCTTCTTCCGGCTGCGGCGCTTGGCGCCCATGACCGGTTTGAGGCTCGAGGTATGGGTGTTCTCGGCCACGAGATCGGTCGAGTTCGCCTCGGCGGTGTCGGCATCCTCGGCGTTCGGGGTCGGCCGGGCTCCGCCGGTCAGGCGCTGGTAAAGCGCGGTGAGCCGGGTCGGGATCGCGCGGACCGGGGTCGCGGTGACGACGAGGAGGGAGAAGAGTCCGAGGAGGACGAGCAGGGGGACGGCGACGTAGACGGTCGTGGCGATGACGAGCGGGGAGGAGATGACGAAGCCGAGCGCTCCGCCGCCGTTGGCCATCGCCTCGCGGGAGTTGACGAAGCTCGGGTTGCCCGCGGCGATGTGGGCGAGTCCGGCCGCCGAGAGGAGCAGCAGGACGATGCCGATGAGGATCCGGTTGTTGCCGCGGTTGTCGTCGCCGCGGAGGAAGAGGCGGATCGCATAGGCGAGGAAGACCACCGGCAGGGCGAGTGCGACGCGGCCGAAGGTGCCTTCGACGACGTTGCGGACCACATCGCTGATCGCGCCGGGGATGTTCCACCATTCGAAGGCGGCGATGACGATCGAGAGCCCGACGAGGAAGAAGGCCGTGCCGTCCCTCTTCGTCGGTGACTGCTCGTCCGGTTCGTCACTGAGGATCTTTCGCGCACGGTTTCCGGCCATGTGGGCCACTCCCCTCCACGCACCGGTGACAACGTTTGTCCCGGGGTCTTCGGTCCCCGCTTGTCCGGAACCGCCCTTCGCCTTGGAGGCCGCCTTAGAGGCAGAGCGCTTTCCGGTACCAGAAGCGGGGGAAGTCGTTCTGGTCGCCATGCTCCATATCCTAGGGCGATTCGGCGCGCGGGGCCTGCAAATCCGGAGGTCTCGGCGCGCCTTGAGGGTCGTGTTGCTTCGACGCGGTGATC
>NZ_DLNJ01000029.1:0-8901 GCF_002478345.1 Microbacterium sp. UBA7513 | reverse complement strand
TCGGAGGGGCGTCGCGTCGCCGCGTTTGTGTCGGTTCACCGCGTCGGTGGCTGCTCGTCGTCGTCGGGGCCGCCGAGGCGGTCGCCGGCAGAACTGGTGCGCGTGCTCGGGTGCATCGCGACGAAGACCGCCCACTCGCGCACCTCGGCGGCTGACTCGGTCCGGTCGGCGGAGTTCCTGGAGCGGAAGTCCTCGATGAGGCTCTCGAGTCGCTGCCGGAACTCGACGACCTCCTCGGCGGTGAGCATCGCGGCCATCCGACTCATCGTCCGCTCTTCGTACGGGGCTGCCGAGAACTCCGCGGAGAACGCATCGATCATCGGGTTCGTCACGTCACCGGCATCGATGAACCAGCTCTTGCCGGTCGCGAGGTACGGGATCTCCCGTGCGCCGCGGCGACCGCGGCGCACCTCCTGGGCCGCGAGGAACCCGGTGTCGGCGAGCATCCGCACATGGTGGAGGGAGGTCGCAGGATTGAGCCCGGTCGCCTCGGCGATCTCACGGTTGGTCAGCGCCTCGTTGAGGCACAGGCGCAGAATCCGGAGCCGCACGCTCGAGGCGAGCGCCTTCGCCTCCGCGTCGGTGGCATGGCGGCGCTCGATCGCCTCGGCGACACGCTCGGCGGTGCGAGTCGGACGCTCGGCGTCGCGGGTCAGGGGCTCGCTATCGCGGCCAGTGCTTGGCGGTGGGCCTTCTCGCCCCTCGCCAGGCATTGCCGGCTTCGCGTTCATGGCGTCTCCGCATTCATGCCGTCAACGCTAGCCAACGGTTGAGAGAAGTCAATCACTTCGAAATGGGGCATTGTCCGCCGAGCGCAGTGGTGTCAGACTACTGATTGAGAGAACTCAATCACTGCTGTGATTCCCGCTGACTCGAAGAAGAGCCCATGAGCACAGACGACGCTACTAATCCGCCGACTACACCGGTGCCGACGACACCGCCCCCGATGCCTTCACCGCTGCCCGCACCGGTCTCTCAGTCAGAGCCGGCGGAATCGTGCCCGAGCACCACTCCCCCGGACTCACCGTCGAACGCAAGCACGTCGTCAAGCAGCATGCCCCCGACAGCACCGTCGAGCGACACTGCGACACAGACCGAGCCAAGGTCCTCACCCGCGGACAGCGCTCTGCCGACTTCGTCGTCGAGCTCTGGCTCTCCGACCGGACCACGCTCTCTGTGGCGCCACCACGACTTCCGGCAGCTGTGGATGGGCGACACTGTCTCCGTCTTCGGCAACCAGCTCGTCCTCTTCGCCCTCCCTCTCATCGCCGTGCAGCTGCTCGAGGCGAACGCGTTCGAGATGGGCGTCCTCGCCGCGCTCGAGAACGCCGCCTTCCTCCTCATCAGCCTCCCGGCCGGCGCTTGGGTCGACCGGATGCGCAAGCAGCAGGTCATCGTCGCAGGCGATCTGCTCCGCGCCGCGTTCCTCCTCACGATCCCGCTCGCGTGGGCGCTCGACCTGCTCACCATGGTCCAGCTCTGCATCGTCGCAGCATGCGTCGGCGTCGTCACCGTCTTCTTCGACGTCGCGAACCAGTCCTATCTGCCCGAGATCGTCGCGGGCGACCAGATCGGCGACGGCAACGGCAAACTTCAGGCGAGCCAGCAGACCGCCCTCGTCGTCGGCCCCTCGACGGCGTCAGGACTTGTCGGCCTCATCGGCGGACCACTGACGATCGCGGTGACGAGCGTGTGCATGGGACTCTCGAGCCTCTTCGTCAGCCGCATCCGCCACCGCGAAGACACGCCACAGCCCGACAGCAGACCGACGCTCGTCGCCGACATCCGCGAGGGCCTCGCCTTCGTCTTCGGACACCCGCTGCTGCGCCGGATCGTCGCATGCACGGGCCTGTCGAACTTCGCCTCCTCGGCGATCTTCGCACTCCTCGTCCTCTACGCGCTGCGCACCCTCGACCTCAACCAGTTCCAACTCGGACTCGTCATGTCCCTTGGTGCCGTCGGCGGCATCGTCGGGGCACTGAGTTCGTCGTGGGTGCAGAAGGTTATCGGCGAGGGCCGCTCGATCGCGGTCTCGGCGACGCTGTCCGGCCTCACCTCACTCGCCGTCCCCCTCGCCTCCGTCCTCCCGTCGCTGCCGACGCTGCTCATCGGGTGGCTCGTCCTCTCATGCTGCGTCGTCGTCTACAACGTCACGCAGGTGAGCTTCCGCCAGCGGCTGTGCCCGAAGCCGCTGCTCGGGCGGATGAACGCCTCGATCCGCTTCCTCGTGTGGGGTCCGATGCCCGTGGGGGCGTTCCTCGGCGGGACCATCGCGCAGGGGATCGGCATCGTTGCCACACTGTGGATCTTCGCGGGCCTCGCCGTGCTCTCCGCCCTGCCGGTGCTCATCTCCCCGCTGGTCGGGATGCGCACGCTCCCCCGCGAACTCGACGCCCTCGCCGACTCCACGACGACATCGTGACCCCGGCCCCGCCTCGGCGAGGGAACACCACTGGACCACATCGACAACAACGCGGTGACACAACCGACCAGAAACAACAACGCGGTGATCCGGCAAAAACGCGGTCTGCTAACCGCGTTTTTGTCGGATCACCGCGTCGGTGGTTGCGGAGTGTCGGATCACCGCGTCGGTGCCGCCTGATCGCCGGACGACGCCCGCGCCTCAGGCCTCAGGGCCTCGCGCCGCAGGCCTCAGGGCCTCAGGCCTCAGGGCCTCAGGCCTCAGGGCCTCAGGCCTCAGACCTCAGGCCATCTTCGCGTACGCGGGCAGGGTGAGGAAGTCGACGTAGTCGGGGGCGACGGCCACGGAGAGGAAGAGGTCGGTGGCGTCCTTCCAGTCGGATTCGTCACCGGGAAGCTTCGCGACCTCCTCGGCGACGAGCTTCTCGACGAGCTCCCGAGTGACCTTCTCACCGGTGTCGAGTTCGACGCCTGCGTCGAGCCACTGCCACACCTGGGAGCGGGAGATCTCGGCGGTCGCCGCATCCTCCATGAGCCCGTGGATCGCGACCGCACCGTTGCCCTCGAGCCACGCCCGCAGGTACTGGATGCCGACGCTGATGTTCGTCCGCAGCCCCGCCTCGGTGATGGCACCCGGGGTGGATTTGACGTCGAGGAGCTCGGCGGCGGTGACGGAGACATCCTCGCGCTTGTTGTCGATCTGGTTGGGCTTGTCGCCGAGGGTCTCGGTGAAGACCTCCTTGCACAGGGCGACCATGCCCGGGTGGGCGACCCACGAGCCGTCGAAGCCGTTGCCGGCCTCACGGGACTTGTCCTCGCGGACCTTGGCGAACGCCGCTTCGTTGGCCTCGGGGTCCTTGGCCGGGACGAACGCGCTCATGCCGCCGATCGCATGCGCCCCGCGCTTGTGGCACGTGCGCACGAGCAGCTCGGTGTAGGCACGCATAAAGGGCACCGTCATCGTCACGTCCGAACGGTCGGGCAGGAGGTAGTCGGAGCCGCGGGAGCGGAAGTTCTTGATGACGGAGAAGATGTAGTCCCAGCGGCCGGCGTTGAGGCCCGCGGAGTGCTCGCGGAGTTCGTAGAGGATCTCCTCCATCTCGAACGCCGCCGGATAGGTCTCGATGAGCACGGTCGCGCGGATCGTGCCGCGGGCGAGGCCGAAGGAGTCCTCAGCGTGCTCGAAGACCTGGTTCCACAGGCGCGCCTCGAGGTGGGACTCCATCTTCGCAAGGTAGAAGTACGGGCCCTTGCCCTTCTCGATCTGGAGCTGCCCGGCGGTGGCGAAGTAGAGCGCGAAGTCGACGAGCGACCCCGAGGTCTCCTCACCGTCGACGAGGATGTGCTTCTCCGGCATGTGCCACCCGCGGGGGCGGACGACGATCGTCGGCAGCTCCTCGTCGGGGGCGAGCGTGTACTCCTTGCCCTCGGGCGAGGTGAAGTCGATCTCGCGGGTGAGGGCGTCGAGGAGGTTGATCTGACCGCCGATGACCGAGTCCCACTGCGGGGTGTTCGCGTCCTCCTGGTCGGCCAGCCACACCTTCGCACCCGAGTTGAGCGCATTGATCGTCATCTTCTTGTACGTCGGGCCGGTGACCTCGACGCGACGGTCCTCGAGGCCGGGCGCAGGCGGGGCGACCTGCCAGGTCTCGTCCTCGCGGATCTCCTTGGTCTCGGGAAGGAAGTCGAGGTCGGCGCCGTTCGCGATCTCCTGCTGGCGCACCCGGCGGGCCTCGAGACGCTCGAGGCGGTCCCCGTTGAATTTCCGGTGCAGCTCGGCGATGAGCTCGAGCGCCTGCGGGGTGAGCACCTTCTCCGCCCCGTCGGGCAGCTCGCCCCTGATCTCCATCCCTGCGGGAACGTCGAGGTTCTCGATATGAGCAGTCATCGGTGGTTCTCCTTCTACAGCACCTCTGCGGTGCGTCGAGTATCGCTGGCAACGGGGTTTGACCGGCGAAACTTTCACATCGTGAAATTTATTGTTCACACACCGAAAAGACTATGACGTGATCCACGTCTCGTCAAACCTCTGCCGGAGCCGTGTCCGCACACCCCCTCGCCGAGGCGGGACCACCCCGAGAATGGCCCGTTCGTGGCGTCGGGGTCGGGGACCCCGGACGGGTGCCCAGCACCAGGGGCCGCGTGCCTGCGCCCCGCGAAGGGGACCGGGGGCGCCCGGTCTCAGCGTCGGGCGACGCGGCGCGGTTCTCAGTGACCGTGGCCGTCGCGTCCGAGCGAGGTCACCGGCGCCGCGCCGCGCCGCGTCCACTGGGGAACCGGGCGCGATGTCGGGCCCCATGTGGCCCGTCCCGCGTCGTCGGTGCGCCAGTACCATCCGACCGGCGACCCGCGTCCGCCGACGGGCGATCCCGCGTCGGGGACCTCAGGCCAGTCCTCGGGCACGTCCTCCCACCCCTCGCGCCGACCCAAGGGAGTCATGTCGAGGAGACCGAGGAACCCGGTCACCGGTTCGACACCCCGTCCGGTCGTCGAATACGTGAGGAACACCCGGTCGCCTCGGCGAACGAAGCTGAGCAGGGACCCCATGTCCCCACCGAGCGGTTCGTCGAGACCGCGGACGGAGAACCACGGCTGCTCGTATCCCATGAAGTGGACGTACGGGCGGACCTCGGACCACGCCCCGGAGGTGAGGACGGCGAAGGAGACGCCGCGGGCGTTGAGGTAGACGGAGTCCTGGAGGCTCCAGGCCACGGCGGTGCAGCCTTCGCACTGACCCTGATGGGGTGCGCCGTCGTACCACATGTGCTTGTAGACGATGAGTTCGTCGCGGCCGTCGAAGAGCTCGCGGAAGGCGACCGCGCCGTCCTCGCCATGGACCTCGGCGTCACCGTCGATCTCGACCATCGGCAGGGTGCGACGGGCGGCGGCGATGGCGTCCGCCTCGGCGGTGTGGGCCTTCTCCCGGTCGAGGAGCTGGGCGCGTTCGTTGCGCCACGTGTCGGCGTCGACGACCTCGGGCAGGCCGGGAATCGTCTCGTCTGACTCTCTGGGGATGAACGTCATGAGCTCCGACTCCTTCGTCAGCCGCGGGCAGCCGACTGCCAGCGGTGCGCTGTGTGCGAGCGAGCGGCCCACGCCCCTGGTGGAGGTCCCCAGCCGGAGTTCTCCGGGTGGAGCTCTCCTGCCGGAGGTCGTGTGACGCCCGACACTGACGACATTATCGGCCCTGGCGAGCCGACTCAAGACCCACAGGCGACCTTGGCGTCCGGACCAGGCCGGTTGGGAGGATGGGCTGGCGGCCAGGTTGACGGTCGGGCGGGCACAGCTGGGCCGCCTCGGCGGGGGTGGGGGCCGCCTCGCCGGGGGCGGCGGGCCACCTCGGCGGACCGATGACGCCACCCGACCGATCGACCTCACCCCGCCTCGGCGAGCGGACTGCACCCTTGACCAGGGACATCGGTCCGGGCAAAGATGACACCAGAGGCCGTGCCCACCGCGGCTCCCCTACCAGTGGCAGCGTCGCCACGGATCGGAACGACGATGGACAACCTTGCCGTAGCCGCCCTTCTCGCCCTCACTCCGATCCTGCTCGCGGGCGTCCTCCTCATCGGCTTCCGCTGGCCGGCGAAGTACGCGATGCCCGTCGGACTCATCGCCGCAGCCCTCGTCGCGAACTTCGCATGGCAGATCGAATGGGTGACGATCGCCGCCTCCGTCGTCCAGGGCCTGCTCGTGGCGATCGGACTGCTGTGGATCGTCTTCGGCGCACTCCTCCTGCTCGCGACGATCACCCGGTCCGGCGCCATCGAGACGATCCGCGCAGGCTTCGTCTCCATCTCCCCCGACCGGCGGGTCCAGGTCATCATCGTCGCGTGGCTCTTCGGGTCCTTCATCGAGGGCGCCGCCGGCTTCGGCACCCCGGCCGCCGTCGTCGCCCCGCTCCTGCTCGCCCTCGGGTTCCCCGCGATCGCCGCGGTCCTCGCCGGGCTCATCATCCAGTCGACGCCGGTGAGCTTCGGTGCCGTGGGCACCCCGATGATCGTCGGCATCGGCACCGGCCTGTCCCAGGAGGAAGGGTCCATGTCGCCCGACGTCGCCGCCCGCGCCGCCCAGCTCGGCCTCGACCAGTCGCAGTTCGTCGCCCACACCGCCGTCCAGGTCGCCCTCATCCACGCGGTGTGCGGCATCCTCATCCCGCTGCTGCTCGCGTGCCTGATGACCGGGTTCTTCGGGGAGCGGCGCCGGTTCGCCGATGGACTCGCCGTCGCCCCATTCGCGATCTACTCCGCGTTCGCGATGATCGTGCCCTACATCCTCGTCGCGATGTTCCTCGGTCCTGAGTTCCCCTCCCTGCTCGGCGGGCTCATCGGGTTGGCCATCGTCGTCACGACCTCCCGCATGGGATTCCTCATGCCGAAGACGGTCTGGGACTTCGCGCCCCGATCGATGTGGCCGGCCTTCTGGATGGGCACCGTCGACCCCGCCGACGAGGCCGCGCACCTGCAGAAGAAGATGTCACTGGCCCGAGCCTGGGCGCCCTACCTCATCGTCGTCGCCCTCCTCCTCATCACCCGCAACGTGCCCCCGATCAAGGAGTTCCTCAACGGTCCGGCCGTGATCAAGATCGAGGGGATCTTCGGAACCCCGATCAACCAGAACATGGATCTGCTCTGGTCGCCCGGCGCGATCTTCGTCCTCGCGTGCGGACTGACCTACCTCATCCACCGGATGACGAAGGAGCAGATCGGGTCGTCGTGGCGGATCGCCGGGGGCCAGATCGCCGGAGCCGCCGTCGCACTCCTGTGCTCCCTGCCGCTCGTGCGCGTGTTCATCAACTCCGGGTCGGACTACAACAACGCGGGCCTCGATTCGATGCCGGTCACCCTCGCCGAGGCGGCCGCCTCCACCGTCGGCGACGCCTGGCCCCTGCTCGCCCCCTTCATCGGGGCGCTCGGCGCATTCGTGGCGGGATCGAACACGGTCTCGAACATCATGTTCTCCCAGTTCCAGTTCTCCACCGGCGTCGCGATCGGCGCGGCCTCGCCGGAGACGGTGGTGGCCGCACAGGCCGTCGGCGGGGCGGCGGGAAACATGGTCGCCGTCCACAACGTCGTGGCCGCCTCGGCGACGGTCGGTCTCATCGGGCGCGAGGGCGAGCTCATCCGGCGCACGTCGATCCCCATGCTCGTCTACGCGCTCACTGCCGGTGCGCTCGCGTTCATCGGCATCAACGGCCTGGGCGCGAATTCGGGCACGGTGGTGCTCAGCGCGGTCGTCGTCGGCCTCATCGTCCTCGTCGTCCTCGCGCGGAAGTCGGCAGGAAAGCCGCTCGTCGCGAACGCCTGACGTGGTGGGCACTGGGCGCGAGCGGGCGCTCAGCCTGACGCCGGCGGGCGTCGGCCGCCCTCCCCCGCGACTTGAGGACCCGCAGTGTCGATTCGAGCGTCCAGAATCGACACTGGGCGTCCTCGACTCCGGGCAATCCGCCCGCCATGCCACCGCACACACGGCAAAAGCGCGGTGAACCGACACAGGCGCGGTGAAATCACCACGCGCGTGTCGGCTCACCGCGCTCAAGCAGCACCCAGCGGCCGCCGACAAGCGACCGGCCGCCGGCGACCGCGCAGATCCTCAGACGATGACGACCATGGGGACGATCATCGGCTTGCGCCGCAGCTTCGAGGACACCCAGCGCCCGACCGTGCGGCGCACGACCTGCTGGAGCTGGTACTGGTCCGTCGTCCCCGACTCGAGGGCCTCCTCGACGGCCTTGGTCACCTTGGGGATGATCGAGTCGAAGACGGAGTCGTTCTCGGCGACGCCGCGGGCATGGATCTCAGGGCCGGCGATGAGCGTCTTCGTCTGCGAGTTCACGGCGAGGAAGATCGTCACGAAGCCCTCACCGGCGAGCACGAGACGGTCCTTGAGATCCGCCTCGGTGATCTCACCGACGGACGAACCGTCGACGAAGACGTAGTTGCAGTCGACGGCACCGACCACCTCGGCGTGGCCGTCCTTGAGGTCGACGACCCAACCGTCGTCGGCGAGGACGATGTTGTCGGGATCGACCCCGGTCGCCTCGGCGTGGCGGGCGTTGGCGAGCAGGTGTCGCCACTCGCCGTGGACGGGCATGACGCCGCGGGGCTTGACGATGTTGTAGCAGTAGAGGAGCTCGCCGCCGGACGCGTGACCGGAGACGTGGACCTTCGCATCGGCCTTCGAGATCACCTTCGCGCCGAGCTTCATGAGGCCGTTGATGACCTTGAACACCGAGTTCTCGTTGCCGGGGATGAGCGAGGAGGCGAGGATGACGGTGTCGCCGTCGCCGACCTCGATGCGGTGGTTGCGGTTGGCCATGCGGGAGAGCGCTGCCATCGGCTCGCCCTGGGACCCGGTGCACATGAGCACGACCTGGTCGTCGGGCAGGTCGTCGACGTCCTTGATGTCGATGAGCACGCCCTTGGGCACGTCGAGGTAGCCGAGGTCGGCGGCGATCTTCATGTTGCGCACCATCGACCG
>NZ_DLNJ01000025.1:778-87900 GCF_002478345.1 Microbacterium sp. UBA7513 | reverse complement strand
TCGCGAGCACGGCACCGGCGCAGGCCGCCCCGGTCGCCGCCGGCGCCAAGGACGTCACGCGGGCGGAGTCCGTCGCCGACCTCGGCCGCCTGCGGGCCCGTGACGGCGAGCTGGCGGTCGTCGCCGGGTACCGGAAGCCCGGCGACGCCGGGCTGCTCGTGTACGTGGGCAGCGAGAACGCGAAGACCGCGCCCAATGGCGGCACCGTGATCGCGGGGAAGCACGACACCCGCTGGGTCCTGCAGCACGACGGGACGGTCGACTTCCGTGTCTTCGGCATCACGGGACCGGAGAAGCCGGCCGACGATGCGCTCGCCGCGATGGTGAACGATCCCCGCATCCGCCGGATCGAGGCGAGCACCGATCTCCTGTTCCGGCGCCGACACCGCTTCACCCGGTCGTACGTCGAGATCGACTTCGGCGGACACCTCATCACGACCGACGGCATCGAGAAGAACACGCACGACAACCCGTTCGGCGCCGTGATGTTCTTCACCGGAGTGCCGAAAGACGTCACGGTCGAGCACGCGCTGGCCGAACCCTGGCCGGAGCTGACCGACGCGGTGCCGGTGCCGGATGCGTCCCGGTTCCCCGTCGACTCCTGGTGGGCGGTGCAGTGCGACCCCGTCGCCGGAGGAGGGGCGGATGAGCGCGAGCTGCAGCGCTTCGTGCAGGTGACGCAGCAGATCGACGGCACCCACATCCGCATCGACTACCTCAACGGCTGGCCGCTCGACAAGGGACGGAAGCTTCTCTGGCGGCAGATGGAACCGGTCGCGGGCGTGCGCATCGCGAACATGCGGTTCCTCGGCGCCGGGCCCTTCGACGGTCCCACCGACGGTTCCTTCCCCGACTCTCGGGAGCTCACCGGCTCCCACCCCATCGCCTTCGAGTACGCGATCCACTGCGACGTGGCCGACGTGCACGCGAGCCGCACCTGGTGGCCCGTCATCATGCGGCGCTGGAACACGCACTTCACGACGGAACGCTGCTCGGTCGAGAACCCGCCGACCGTGTTCTACGGCGGCGCGGGCTACCTCACGCAGCAGATCTACAGCCTCTACGGGCGCGTGAGCGACTGCACCTCGTCGAACGCCCGGCACCTGAACGACCTCACTGCCAGCGCCTACTGCCTCGTCGAGAACTGCCACGGCGACGGCGACGACCAGGGCGGCAACCCCTTCACCACGCACGGCCAGTACGAGCACGACCTCACCTTCATCGGCAACTCCGGGCTCATGGACATCGCCAACTCCGGGGCGCAGTGGGGCACCGCCGCCAAGCGCATCACGGTGCGCGACCACGTCTGCTCCTGGTTCGTCGCCGGCACCAAGATCAGCGATCTGACGCTGGAGAACGTGCGGGTCATCGGCCGCTCGACCTTCGACCCGCAGGCGACCATGACCATCAACGCCGACGGCGCCCAGGTGCGCGGCTGCACTGCGGGACTTCTGGCGATCGGACAGCGGTCGCAGCGCTCGTCGCGGCCGACCGTGATCGCGGACTCCACCTTCGCGCTGCCGAAGGACCAGGTGCTCGTGCAGACTCCGGTCACGGCTCCCGTGCGCTTCGTGGACTGCACGATCACCGGGATCGACGGGGTCAAGGCCCGTGGGTCCGGGCCGGTCGAGTTCGTGGACTGCCGCCTCAGCGGCCCGGCGGCGGGTGCGCCCTTCGAGCTCGGCGCTGCCACGGTCACCATCCGCGGCGGTTCCGTGCGCGACGTGCGCCTGACCGCGACCGCGGTGCGCGATCAGCTCGTCGCCCTGGACGGGGTCGACCTCTCCACGGAGCGGACGGACGGCGCGCTGCTGAGCAGGGCTGCCGGTGCCGGGGTCGTCACCTGGCGGGTGAGCGGGGTGACCTCGACCGTGCCGAAGGGCGCGGCGCACCTCGATATCGGGACCGGCATCAACCACGCCCGCGTCACCGGCAGCCAGTTCGTCGGCGGAGGACTGCGGCTGGCGGACGGGTTCGCCGAGCCGTCGACGCTGCTGTACAGCGACACCGTCGAGCGCGGCGTCGAGACCGCACTGCCGGAAGCCGGACCGCGCGTCGTCATCGCGGACGTGCTGGCGAGCGCGTGACGGACGGCATCATGGACATCAGGGAGGACCACGCGTGAACGACACCGCAGCGGCGACGCACCTCGGAGACCGCATCCGCATCCCCCGCACGCGGGCGCGCATCGGCGTCGCCCGGCGCGACATCACCCCGCCCGTCGGCATCCGCGCCAAGAACTGGGGCCCGGCCGACTGGGAGCGGTCCGAGGGGGCGCATCGGCCGTTCGCGCTGACCGCGCTCGCGGTGGTGGCCGCGGACGAGCGGCCCCGGGTGCTGCTCGCCGTGGACGGCACGTGGTGGCGCCGAGTCGCCGATGAGCAGGGCGTGCGCGGGGCGATCCTCGACGGTCTGGGCCTCGAGCCCGATCAGCTCATGCTCTCCCTCTCGCACACCCACGCCGGGGCCGTGCTCTGCGCCGCGGATGCGCATCTGCCGGGCGGCGAACTCATCCCCGGGTACCTGGAGGCTCTTGCTGCCGCGGGCATCGCCGCCGGGCGGGAGGCGCTGGAGGCTGCGCGACCGGGACTGATCGAGTGGACCACGGGCACCTGCACCCTCGCGGCGGAGCGCGAGCTCGACCTCGACGGCCGCGCGCTCGTCGGCTACAACCCCCAGGGCACCGCCGACGACACGGTGACCATCGGCCGGATCAGCATCGACGGGGAGGTGCGGGCGACGCTGGTGAACTACGCCTGCCACCCGACCACCCTGGCCTGGCAGCACCGCGAGGTGTCTCCGGACTACGTCGGCGCCATGCGCGAGATCGTGGAGGCCGCGACCGGCGCACCGTGCCTCTTCGTGCAGGGGGCCTCGGGCGAGCTGGCCCCTCGGGAGCAGTACACCGGCGACGTCGCGGTGGCCGACCGGCACGGACGCTCACTCGGGCACGCGGTGCTCGCGGCGCTGGACGGGCTCCCGGTACCCGGCGAGGAGCTGACGCTGGACGGGGTCGTGGAGTCGGGGGCTCCGCTCGCGATCTGGACCGGGACCCCGGCGGACGGCGGCGACGGGGCGGCGGGACTCGTCTCGGCGGTCGAGCTGCCGCTGCGCGACCTGCCCACCCTGGACGAGCTCGCGGAGGAGTGGAAGGACATCGACCCCCGGTCGCGGGAGGAGCGCCTCGGACGGGCGCGGAATCTCCGTGACGGCTACATCGACGGTCCGACCGTGTCGCATCCGGTGTGGGCCTGGCGGCTCGGAGACGCCGTGATCGTGGGGCATCCGGGCGAGGCGTACTCGCGGCTGCAGACGACGCTGCGGGAGCGGTTCCCCCAGACGCCGATCGTGGTGATGAACCTCACGAACGGCCCGGGCTTCGTGTATCTCCCGACGCGCGAAGCCTACGACCGCGGTGCCTATCAGTCCTGGCAGACGCCCTTGGCTCCCGGCGCCCTGGAGCTCCTGGAGTCCCACGCCGTGTCGGTCGTGGCCGGGTTGCTCGGGTAGCCCCGTTCGAATCGCCCACTTTGCTCCATTCCCGGCCGAAATCGAACCAGTTGCGCGATTCGAACGGGCTAGAGTTGCTATAGCAAATCCCCGAGGTAGAGGAGAGACATGACCACGCGCCCCGTCGCCATCGTCACCGGAGGCTCGGCCGGCATCGGCTGGGAGATCGGACAGCGACTCTCCGCGGACGGCTACCTCGTCGTCGCGACCGACCGCGTCCCCGGGCTCACTGCGGGCGAGAACCCCGCCGGGATCCTGTGGCGGGAGCTCGACGTCACCGACCATGCCGCCGTGGACCGGGTCTTCGGCGAGATCGAGGCGGAGCTCGGGCCCATCGAGGTGCTCGTGAACAACGCCGGCATCCAGCGGCACCGCGGGATCGAAGACCTCACGTGGGACGAGTGGTCCGCGGTCGTGGACGTGAACCTGCACGGGGTGTTCTCCGCGCTCCAGGCCGCCGGGAAGCGCATGCTCGACCGGGGCGAGGGCCGCATCGTCAACATCTCCTCCATCTCCTCGCGCGGCTCCGCGGGGCGGGCGCCGTATGCCACGACCAAGGCCGCCGTCATCGGACTCACCTCCACGGCGGGAGCGGAGTGGGCGTCGCGCGGTGTCCGAGTCAACGCGGTGGCCCCGGGCTACGTCGACACCGGGGTGTTCCGGCAAGGCGTCGAGCAGGGCACGCTGAGCCTCGACACGATCCTGTCCCGCATCCCCGCGAAGCGCCTCGCCGACGCGAGTGAGATCGCCGCGGCCGTGAGCTTCCTCGTGTCGGACCAGTCGCGCTACATGAACGGGCAGACCCTGTACGTCGACGGCGGGTTCATGGTGGACTACGGCGTGCCCCTCGCGAAGAAGCCCGAATGACCGCCGTCGCCCGGATCGACACGGCCACGGCGGTCCTCCCCCTTCCCGCGCCGCTGCAGCTCGGCGCGATGACGGTCACGCGGCGGGAGTATTCCGCGGTTCGGGTGACGGCGGACGACGGCGCCACCGGGGTCGCCTACTGCCTGTCGCGCGAAGCGCCGATGGCGGAGATCGTCGAACGCCTGGTGGCTCCGCACGCCGTGGGACTCGACGCCGACGACCCGGCGGCCGCGTGGGACCGGATGCTCCGCGGCAGTGCGATCGTCGGACGGGTGGGACTCGTGCGGCGGGCGATCGGTCTCGTCGACATCGCCCTGTGGGACGTCGCGGCCCGTCGAGCCGGCGTGCCGCTGTGGGCCTTGCTCGGCACGGGGGACGCCCCGCGGGAGGGGATGCTCGTCGCCGCGTATCCGTCTCCGCAGCGCACTCCGCGGGAGGTCGCGGACGAGGTGCTCGCACAGGCGGAGGGCTGGGCGCAGGTGAAGATCTCGCGCATTCTCGATCCGGCATACATGCGCGAACTGCTCGCGATCCTCACCGCGGAGCTGCCGTCGTCGACCGGACTCGTGGTGGATGTCGGCTTCGGCTGGCCCGACGCGGAGGCCGCCGTCGCGGAGGTCGCGCAGTGGGGCGACCCGCGCCTGGCCTGGCTGGAGGATCCGCTGCTCCCGGAGGACGCGGCGGGCGTGGCCCGGATCCGCCGGGAGACCGGGCTGCCGGTGGCGGTGGGCGACGAGGTGACCGACCCCGCGGTGCTCCGGGCTCTCGTCGAGGTCGGCGAGGTCGACGCGCTGCGCCTCGACGTCGTGGCGATCGGCGGCATCACCCCCGCGCGCGAGCTCATCGCCTGGGCGGCGGAGCGTGGCGTCCCGGTGTCCGGACACGTGTACCCCGAGGTCACGGTCCACCTCGGCATCCAGGTGGAGACCTTCGCCCGCGGGGTGAATCCCTACGACCCCGCACCCTCGTTCGTCACCGGCGGGCCGCAGTTCGCCGGCACCGTCACGCCCCCCACGGCTCCGGGGCTCGGCTTCGGCCTCGATCCCGCCGTCTTCCGATTCGAGAGGGACTGACATGACACCTTCCCCGCGCAGCGTCGTCGTCACCGGCAGCGGCAAGGGCATCGGCCGCGCGGTGGCCGCGCGGCTCACCGCCGACGGCTGGATCGTGGTCGGGCTCGAACGCTCGCCCGGCTCCGGGACCGTGGAGGAGGGCATCGTCGCCGAGGTCGTGCTCGGCGACGCCTCGGACCGCACGGCCCATCAACGCGCGGCGGCCGCGGCGCGTGCCCGGGCTCCGCTGGCCGGCTGGGTCAACAACGCCGGCATCACGAAGCGCACGCCGCTGCACGAGCTCGACGAGACCGTCGTGCGCGAGATCGTCGACATCAACGGCTTCGGCTACCTCTGGGGCTGCTCGACCGCCGTGTCCGCGTTCCTCGATCAGGGCGTGGCCGGGGCGATCGTCAACATCGGGTCGATCCACGGTCGCTCGAGCTTCGTCGATCACGCCGCGTACGAGTTCACGAAGGGCGGCATCGATGCCCTCAGCCGCAGCGTCGCCGTGACATATGGCGGAGTGGGCATACGGGCCAACACCGTCGCACCGGGCGGCGTGCGCACTCCGCATCTGGAGGCGCAGATCGCGCGGGCGGCCGATCCTGCGGCGGAGGAGCGCCTGCTCGCGGAGGGCCCGCCCATGGGACGCATCGCCCGGGCGGAGGAGGTCGCCGCGGTGACGGCGTTCCTGCTCTCCGACGAGGCCCCCTACCTCTCGGGCCAGTCCATCGCGGTCGACGGCGCCTGGACGGCGTCGTTCGGGGACATCACCCTCGACCCCGCGCTGCGGGAGCGGTTTGCGGCGCCGCCCGCTTCCTGAGCGCCTGCCACGCCGATGTCCCCGGTCCGTGCGACGATCCGCTCGTCGACGGGAGAACGGGATGCGCGGGGAAGCGACGGTTCTGCACGCCGATCTCGATGCGTTCTACGCCTCGGTCGAGCAGCGTGATGCGCCGGAGCTCCGCGGGCGTCCGGTGATCGTCGGCGGCGGGGTCGTGCTGGCCGCGAGCTACGAGGCGAAGGCGCGGGGCGTCCGCACCGCGATGGGCGGCCGGCAGGCGCGGGAACTGTGCCCCGACGCCGTCGTCGTGCCGCCGCGGATGGAGGCCTACTCCGCGGCCAGCAGGGATGTCTTCCGCATCTTCCGCGACACCACCCCGCTGGTGGAAGGGCTCTCCATCGACGAGGCGTTCCTCGAGGTCGGCGGGCTGCGACGCATCGCCGGCACTCCCGAGGCCATCGCCGTCGGGCTGCGGGAGCGCGTGCGCGCCGAGGCGGGCCTCGCGATCTCGGTCGGCGTCGCCCGCACGAAGTTCCTCGCCAAGGTGGCGAGTGCGGTGAGCAAGCCCGACGGACTCCTCGTCGTCGAGCCCGACCGGGAGGAGGAGTTCCTGCTGCCGCTTCCCGTCGAGCGGCTGTGGGGAGTCGGCGCGGTGACGGCGGAGAAGCTGCACCGTTACGGCATCCGCACGGTCGGACAGCTCGCGGAGCTCGAGGCCGCGACCGCGGAGCGCATGCTCGGAAAGGCGACCGGAGCGCACGTCCATGCTCTCGCCCGCCTGCGGGACCCCCGCCCCGTGGACACGACCAGGCGGCGGGGATCGATCGGGTCGCAGAGAGCGCTCGGCGTCCGTCCGCGGTCGCCGGAGGAGCTCGACGTGATCCTCACCCAGATCGTCGACCGGCTCGCGCGGCGTCTCCGCGACGGTGACCGCGTGTGCCGCACGGTGGTGCTGCGGCTGCGCTTCGGCGACTTCACGAAGGCCACCCGTTCCCGGTCGCTGCGGGCGCCGACCGATCGCACCGCGCTGCTGCTCGCCGTCGCCCGCACGCTCCTCGCCGCGGCACAGCCCGAGATCAGCGGTCGCGGCATCACCCTGCTCGGCCTCTCGTTCACCCAGCTCGACGCGGCGGACAGCGTCCCGCCCGAGCTGCCGATCGACTGGGGCGACGAGTCCCGCCTCGACACCGTGCTCGACACGCTCCGCGACCGCTACGGCTCCGCCTCGGTCTCCCGTGCCACCCACCTCGGCCGCGACCCCGGTTGGTCGTCCCCGGTCCTCCCGGAGCACCATTGACCCCTTTCGAATCGCTTGACTGGTCCCATTTCGGCCGGAAACACAGCCAATCGGGCGATTCGAAGCGGGTCAGGCCTTGAGCATCGACGCCCGCGAGATCACGCCGTCGACCACGTCGAAGGTCGCGATCGTCTCCGTGGCGACGCCGGCGTTGATGACCCGCTCCTGTGCGACGAGCCAGCGGGAGCCGAACAGGACGCTCGTGTCGATCACGCAGGAGAGCTCGGGGTTCTGCAGCCGCGGTTCGTAGAAGGCGCGGATCGCGGCCGACCCGACGAGGGGCTCCGGCGCGACCCCGGTGACCACGGCATCCTCGGCATAGGTCGCGACGAAGGCGTCGAGGTCGTGGGCGTTGAAGGCGTCGAGCTGCGCCTGCACGGTGTCGAGGGCAGAACGGTCCTGGGCGGTGCGGTCAGTCAATGCGAACTCCTCCGTTGACGTCGTAGGTGGCTCCGGTGATGAAGCGGGCCCGCTCCGAGGCGAGCGACGCGATGATCCAGGCGACGTCCTCCGGCTGCCCGAACGCACCGAGCGGGATGCCCGACTCGAGCTTCGCGCGGCCCTCGCCCTGGAGCTGATCCGTGATCGCGCTGGCGACCGGGCCGGGCGTGACGGCGTTGACGCGGATGCCCTCGGCGGCGAGGTGCCGGGCGAAGCTGCGGGTGATCGCGAGGATCGCCCCCTTGCTGGCCGCGTAGTGGATGCCCGTCTGCAGTGCGCCGACCTGCCCGGCGATCGAGGCGATGTTGATGACCGAGCGGTCGCCGCCCGCGGCGCGGAGCAGGGGGAGCGCCGCGCGGGTGAGCAGGAAGGTGCCGCGGGCGTTGGTCTCCAGGACGAAGTCCCACTCCTCGATGTCGATCTCGGGGTACGGGGTGTAGGGGCAGACGCCGCCGTTGTTGACGAGGACGTGCAGGTCGTCCCACGCCGCCGTGATCTCGGTGATGAGCGCCGCGATGGAGTCGGGATCGCGGAGGTCGAGGCGCGACACGTGGACGTCCGGGGAGCCCGCCGCGCGGCACTCCTCCGCCGCGCGGACGGCTTCGGCCTCGCGTCCGGCGTAGGTGATCCAGAGGGCGACGCCCTCGCGGGCGAGTTCGAGGGCGGCGGCGGTTCCGATGCCGGAACTGGCGCCCGTGACGAGTGCGCGGCGAACAGTCATGCCTAAACGCTATAGCAAGAAGCGGTCTCGCGACAGCGCTGTACGCGAGCTTGCTAGATGCTATAGCATCGCATCCATGACCGCGCCGCTCATCCTCGTCACCGACTGCGACCTTCCGGGAACCGTCATCGAAGACACCCTCCGCGCCGCCGGCCTCCGTGCCGAACGGGCCGCCTCCGGGAGTGCGGACGACATCGCCGCCGCCGGAGCCGACGCCGAGGCGCTGGTCGTGCAGTGGGCGCGCATCGACGGCCCCCTCATGGACCGCCTGCCGAACCTCCGCTTCATCAGCCGCGTCGGCATCGGCTACGACATGATCGACGTCGAGGCCGCCACGGCCCGCGGCATCGCCGTCGCGAACACGCCGAGCTACTGCATCGAAGAGGTCGCCGCACACACGGTCGCGATGATCATGACCCAGGCCCGCGGCCTCTCCGCCTACGACCGGGCCGTGCGGGAGGGCGTCTGGAAGGCCGTCGACGCCCGGCCGCTCGCCGTGCGGCCGTCCTCCACCACGGTGTCCGTGCTCGGGTTCGGGCGCATCGGATCGATCGTCGCCCGCGGGTGCCGGGCGCTCGGCTTCCGCGTGCTCGTCGCCGACCCGTATGCCTCCGACGACGCCGTGCGCGACGCGGGCTGCGAGCCCGTCGATATCCCGTCGGCGATCGCCCGCGCCGACGTCCTCACGCTGCACGTGCCGCTGACGGACGAGACCCGCCACCTGATCAACGCGGCGGCCCTGGCGACGATGAAGCGGGATGCCGTGATCGTGAACACCTGCCGGGGACCGCTCATCGACGAGGACGCCCTGGCTGCGGCGCTCCGCGACGACCGGCTCGCCGGTGCCGCTCTCGACGTCTTCGCGGAGGAGCCCCTCCCCGGCAGCTCCCCGCTGCGCGCGCTCGACACCGTGCTGCTCACGCCGCACGCCGCCTGGTACTCCCCGGAGGCTCTGGCGGATCTTCCCGTGCACGCCGCCGAGAACGTGATCCGCTCGCTCGCCGGCGAGGCCGTGCCCATCGTCAACCCGGCCTTCGCCGCCGCGCGCTGAGAGGACTCCCATGGAACTGCTGCGACTCGGCGCGATCGGCCAGGAGCGTCCCTACGTCCGCGATGACCAGGGCGTGGTGCGTGATCTCAGCTCCCTGACCCGCGACATCGACGGCGCATTCCTCGCCGCGGACGGCATCGCCCGCGTGCGCGCGGCACTCGCCGACGGCTCCCTGCCGCAGGGGGAGACCACGGGGCTGCGCGTCGGTGCCCCTGTGGCGCGGCCGACCGCGGTGATGTGCATCGGCCAGAACTACGCGGCGCACGCGGCGGAGTCCGGCGCCGAGCCGCCCGCACACCCGGTGGTGTTCTTCAAGCACCCGAACACGGTCGTGGGTCCGGACGATGTCGTGCTCCTGCCGCCGGGAGCTGAGAAGGTCGACTGGGAGGTCGAACTCGCGGTCGTCATCGGCCGCACCGCGCGGTACCTGCCCTCCGTCGAGGCCGCGCGCGATGTGATCGCCGGCTACACCATCTCGAACGATGTGTCCGAGCGGGCGTATCAGCTCGAGGTCTCCGGCGGGCAGTGGTCGAAGGGGAAGTGCTCCGAGACGTTCAACCCCCTCGGCCCGGCACTGGTCCCCGCGGACGAGGTCGACCCTCAGGCGCTGCGCCTCCGGTCCTTCGTGAACGGCGAGCCGCGGCAGGACTCCTCCACCGCCGACATGATCTTCCCCGTGCTGCAGCTGGTGCACGAGCTCAGTCACTACCTCGTGCTCGAACCCGGCGACGTCATCAACACCGGCACCCCGCAGGGTGTCGCGCTGTCCGGACGCTTCCCGTACCTGCAGGACGGCGACGAGATGACCATCGAGATCGAGCGGCTCGGCCGCCAGCACCAGCGCACGGAGCGGGTCCGTCTCGGGTGAGGCCTGTGCCCGGGGCACGGTTCCTTTCGCTGAGTGCAACCGTGTCCCGGGTAGAGGCCTCTCCCACCGCTGTCGTCCGCGAACTCAGGCATCCGCGCGGGCTCAGGCGAGGGGAGGGGAAAGGTGCCTGCTTTCGCGCGAGCGCCTGGTGCCGCGAGCGCCCGGCGGCTCAGGCTTCCCCGTGAACTCAGGCATTCGCGCGGGCTCAGGCGAGGGGAGGGGAAAGGTGCCTGATGCCGCGCGAGCGCCTGAACCCGCGGGCGGGTCAGCCGGCGAAGGGGAGGACCGGGAGGCCGTGCACCCCGGGACGCACCGCGAAGACCGAGCCCGCGGCGGTGCCGTGATCGGACGGCAGTCCCTGCGCGGAGGTCGTGATGAAGAGCGTGCCGAGGTCGTCGCCACCGAACGTACAGGCACTGACCTGGGGCACCGGCAGCACGATGTCCTCGCGCACGGCCCCGGACGGCTCGAACCCCCGCACGCGGCTCCCGCCCCACAGGGCGACCCAGACACTGCCGTCTGCGGCGACCGTGAGGCCGTCGGGCACGCCGTCGTCTTCGGGGATGTGCGCGAACACCCGGCGCCCGCGGAGGTCGCCCTCGGTCACGTCGAACACGTCGATCCGGCCGGTGTCGGTGTCCACGTAGTAGACGCGGCGGCCGTCCGGGGAGTAGCTGACGCCGTTGGACGAGGTCACCCGGGGGAGCACCGTGGTCACGTCGAGGGCGGCGTCGATGCGCAACACGGTCCCGGCGCCTTCGGTGGAGTCCGTGGACATCGATCCGGCCAGGAGCCGCCCTCGAGGGTCGCAGCAGCCGTCGTTCATGCGCACCGGGCCGTCATCGAGCAGGGTCGCGACGGGACGGGCCTCCGCGTCGGAGCCGTCGGCAAGGTACAGAGTGCGCGCGCCCACCGCCACGAAGCCCCCGGACATCCGCGGACGGAAGAACGCGAGGTACTCGTCGTCGACGTGCTGGCGGACGATCTCGTCGCCGCGGAGGGTGAGCAGGTCGCCCGCGTCGCCGTCGACCCAGCGCAGGCCACCCCACCCGGGCCACCAGACCGGGGCCTCGGCGTGGACGGCGACCGGGCCGGTCACGTTCTCGGGAGTCATGCGCCCTCCGCCGTCCGCCGCGGGTCGGTCACGGGCAGCGGCTCCGGAACGGGGTCGGCATGATCCGCCGAGGCGGCAGGGGCGGACGGGAGCTCCTTCGCCACCTGCTTCTCCAGCACGGTCACGGCCTCGTCGGAGAGCAGGATGAGGCCGTCGAGTTCCTCGCGCACCCGCTTGTACGCGACGTTCCGCTCGGACTGTGTCGCCGACTCGTCCACGGCGACCTTGAGGAGCTGCTGCGCACGGTCGAGGCGCTTGCGCTCGGCCTCGGTGAACGTCGAGTCGCGCAGCCGCCGGGCGTCCTTCTCCGCGATCTCGAACGCGACCGCGTAGTCGCCGACGGCCTGCAGGTACTCTGCGATCTGCTGCTCCGTGAGCTTCGCGTCGGCGGAGGCCGGACGCAGCGCGTCCGCGGTCTTCTTCGCGCGGAGGAAGGCGGCCGTGAGCGGCTGGCGGCCGTCGCTCATCGCAGGGAAGGCGATGAGCTTGGCGACGTCGAGCTCGTAGTCCAGCCACCGTGCGGTGATCTCGTCGTGCTCGGCGAAGAGGCGGGCGAGCAGGTCGTCGGGCGCCGCGGAGGCCGTGGTGTCGACGACGGTAGGACCCCCGTGCTTCGCCTGCCGGGCGGCCGCGCGCGCCTCGATCTCGGCGGTCTTGACCTGCGCCTTCATACGCAGGGCCTCCAGCCGGCGCTCGTGCCGACGCTTGGAGCCGCGCTCCCAGGCCTTGGCGACCCCGCCGGCCATGCCCATGATCGGGAAGACGAGCCACCAGTAGTCACCCGCGAAGTTCCAGAAGCCCCGGATGAACTCGTCCATGATGGGTTCAGCCTACTGCGCGACCGCGGGTCGCCGGGGGCCCGCACGAGAGGGAGGACGGCCGCATGAAGAGCGTCGGCATCGTCGGGATCGAGAACAGCCATGCCACGGAGATCGTCCGCTTCCTGAACGCCGAGGCCACGGACGTGCCGGTGCGGATCACCGCCCTCGTGGCAGGGGAGCCGGAGCGCACGCGGGAGCTGGCGGCACTCGGCGGCATCGACCGCGTCGTCGACGAGGCGGCCGCGCTCCTCGGCACGGTGGACGCGCTCATCGTGACCGCCCGCGACGGTGCCGATCACCGCGCCCTCGCCGTTCCCTTCCTGGAAGCCGGGGTGCCGGTCTGGGTCGACAAGCCGCTCGCGGCGACCGTTGCCGATGCCGACGCGATCCTCGCCGCCGCGGAGCGTGGGCGGGCGCCCGTCACCTCCTCGTCCACGCTCCGCTGGCTCGCCGACACCGCGGAACTCGTGGCGGAGGCGGACCGCATCGGCGAAGTCCAGGCGGTCACCGTCACGGGGCCGGCCGATCCGGACGGCCCGTACAGCGGCATCTTCTTCTACGGCATCCACCTCGCCGATCTCGCCCAGGTGCTGCGGCCCGGCACCGCGGAGGACGTCGAGGTGCAGTTCCTGCCGGCCGGCGTCGTCGCCCGCTACCGGGTCGGCGGCGTGCCGGTGACGTTGGAGTTCGTCCGGCCGGAGGACGACCGGCAGGTGCCGTTCCGGGCGACCGTCGTCGGCCGCCGGGGCATCGCGAGCCGGGAGATCCCGATCGGCCCCGGGTATGTACGACCCGGCGTCCGCGCCTTCGCCCGGATGCTGGAGACCGGCGAGCCTCCGGTTCCCGGGTCCGAGATGCGCGCTTCGATCGCCGTGCTCGAGAAGGTCGCTGAGGGCCTCGCCTCCCGCTGATCCGGGCACAGCTTCGGAGATCGGGCCCGGCGCGCCGTCGACGGGCCCTGGGCGGCGGCGTGTCGCCTCCGGGTCTCCGAAGCCGTGCCGGGGTCGGAATCAGGCCGTCGTGAGGTCCTGCGCGAGCATGAGGATGATTCCGCTGGGGCCGCGGAGGTAGGTCAGCCGGTAGATGTCCCGGTAGTTCGCGACGCCGCGCAGGGGATGGAATCCGTGCCGGGCGGCGATGGCGAGGGAGGCGTCGATGTCGTCGACGGAGAAGGCGATCCGGTGCATGCCGATCTCGTTCGGCCGCGTCGGCTCCGTCTCGATCGCCTCGGGGTGGATGTACTCGAACAGCTCGATCTGCCCGTGCCCGTCCGGGGTCTGCAGCACGGCGATCCGCGCGTGGTTCCCGTCGAGACCGACCGCGGTGGACGCCCACTCGCCGCTGACCTCGTCCCGTCCGACCACGGAGAGCCCCAGGTCGGTGAAGAAGGCGATGGTGGCGTCGAGGTCGCGCACGGCGATCCCGATGTTCTCGAGGGCGATGGCCATGTCCGCGATGCTACTCCGGCGTCAGCGACCCCGCTTTTCGGCGCAGGCCACGCAGTACTCCGCGAACGGGCGCACCTCCAGGCGTTCCGGGGGGATAGGTCGCCCGCAGTTCGCGCAGATGCCGTAGGTCCCGGCGTCCATCCGCACCAGCGCCTCGTCCACCTGGCGGAGCTCCGCCTGTGCCGCCTCGGCGAGCCCCGACAGCCGGGACCACTCCGACGAGAGCGTCACCCCTTCCGGGTCGTGCTCGTCGTCGTCGTTCGAGCCCTCGCGGTCGTGCATGAGCTCCGCGAGCGTGGCCGCCGTCGCCGTGACGCGGGCTTCGGCCTCGGCGCGGCGCTCTTCCAACAGCGCTCGCAGATCCATCCGCCCACTCTAGGCCCGCCCTGCGACACTGGCGTCGCCCCCCGATCAGGCATCCCCGCGGATTCAGGCGACATCGGCAGCAGGTGCCTGAACTCCCGCGCCTGCCTGTCCTCGCCAGACAGCCTGCCCCCGCGACCGCTCGCGCAGGATCAGGCATCCGCGCGGGATCAGGCGACCCTGGTGTCAGGTGCCTGAACCCGCGCGAATGCCTGTCCCGCGCGAACCAGACTCAGCCGCGGGTGCGCGGAGCCTCCACGGTGGGCACGGAGTCGGTGTGCACGCTGGGGTGGTCCCGCTCCAGCGCCGCGCCCTCCATGTCGACGTTCGGGATGATGCGGTCGAGCCAGGTCGGCAGCCACCAGGCCGAGCGTCCGAGCAGGTGCATGAGCGCGGGCATCAGCAGCATCCGTACCACGAACGCGTCGAGCAGCACGCCGAACGCGAGACCGAACCCGATGGAGCGGATGATGGTCGACTCCGAGAACACGAACCCGCCGAACACCGACACCATGATGAGCGCGGCCGCGATGACCACCGAGCGCCCGGCCCGGAAGCCCTGTGCCACGGCATCGCGCGCGGAGGCGCCGTGCACATAGGCCTCCCGCATCCCCGAGGCGAGGAAGAGCTGGTAGTCCATCGCGAGCCCGAACAGGATGCCGACGAGGATCACCGGCAGGAAGCTCAGGATCGGACCGGTGCTGTGCAACCCGATGAGGTCGGCGCCCCACCCCCACTGGAACACCGCGACGATGAGCCCGTACGTCGCGAAGAGTGACAGCACGAACCCTCCCGTGGCGATGAGCGGCACGAGCAGCGAGCGGAACACGACGATCATGATGAGCAGCGACAGGCCCACGACGACCACGAGGTACAGCGGGAGCACGCTCGCCAGAGCCTCGGAGATGTCGATGTTGGTGGCGGCCTGACCGGCGACGCCGAGGGTGATGCCGCCGTCGATCTCGGGGAGACCCCGCAGATCCTGCACCAGCTTCTCGGTGGAGGTGCTGTTCGGGCCTTCGGCGGGCAGCACCTGGAAGGCGAGGAGCGTGTTGTCGTCCGACGTCGCGACGGGGGCCACCGCGACCACGTCGTCCTGCTCGGCGATCTTCTCCGCCACGGTCACCTGCGTGGCCAGCAGGTCGTCGTCGCTCACGGCGTCGTCGAGGGTCGCGGTCACCAGGAGCGGCCCGTTCGCGCCCTCGCCGAACTGCTCGTCGACGGTCTGGAACGCGCGGTAGCTGGTGGAGTCGGCGGGTTCGCTCGACCCGTCCGGGAGGCCGAGGCGCATCGACATCGCGGGGATCGCGATCACGAGCAGCGCGACGACGCTGACGAGGGCGGTGACGACTGCGCGCAGCGTCGACATCCGGCGCACGGGCTTCCCGGCCGCGTGCTCCTGGCCGATGGTCGCCCGCGCCGTGCGGCCGATCAGACGGGTGCCGACGAGGCCGAGGATCGCCGGGGCGAGGGTCACGGCCACGAGCACGGCGACCGCGACGCAGACCGCGCCCACCGTGCCCATGAGGCCGAGGAACGGCACGCCCGTCACGTTGAGCGCGAGGAGCGCGACGATGACCGTGGTCCCCGCGAACACCACCGCGGTCCCGGAGGTGCCGGTGGCGAGACCGATGGACTCGCGCACGGGCGACCCCGCCAGCAGCTGCTTGCGGTGCCGGTTCACGATGAAGAGGGAGTAGTCGATGCCGACCGCGAGCCCCAGCATCACGCCGAGGACGGGAGTGACCGAGGCCATGTCGACGACGCCGGAGAACGCGAGGGACGCCGTGACGCCCACGCCGACGCCGACCACGGCGGTGACGATGGGCAGGGCCGCACCGATCAGCGAACCGAGCATGACGATGAGCACGACCGCGGCGAACGCGAGACCGATGGCCTCGCCGACACCGAAGATCTCCGGCACGCCCTGGGCGATGTCGGTGCCGAAGTCGACCGTGACGCCGTCGATCTCCTCGTCCTGGAAGTGGGCGATGGTGCTCTGCTTGGTCTCCTCGGCGAGCTCCAGGCGCGGGTCGACGAAGGAGACGTTGACGATGGCCGTGGAGCCGTCCTCCGAGACGACGCCGATGCCGTCCGCGAGGTCGAGGAGGGATGTACCGAGCTCGAGCTGCTCCGCGTTGTCGGCGAGCTCGTCGCGGTTCGCGTCGATGGTGGCCTGCTGGGCCTCGAGCTGCGCGAGCTGGGCGTTCAGCTCCGCGAGCTGCGCGTCGAGCGCGGCGGTCTGCTCCGGCGGCGCGCCGGCGGCCTCGGCCTGAGCCCGCGCGCCTTCGAGCTGGGTGATCCCGGCCTCGAGCTGTGTCCGACCGTCGTCGAGCTGCGCCTGGCCGGCGTCGAGCTGGGCCTGCCCGTTCTGGAGCTGGGCCTGGCCGTCGGTCAGCTTCTTCGCCTGCTCGTCCTGCTGCCGCTGGGCGTCGAACGGGTCGACGACGGAGGCGACGCCGTCGAGGTCTTCCGCGCTCGCGGCGAGGTCGGAGATCGCCTGCTTCTGCTCGTCGGTGAAGGGCTCGCCGTCGTCCGTCCGATAGACCACCGTCCCGGTGCCGCCGGCGGTGTCCGGCAGCTTGTCGGCAAGCTGATCGGTGACCTCGCCGGAGGCGGTGCCAGGGATGTCGAAGCTGTTGCTCAGCGTGCCGCCGAAGGTGAGGAAGGCGCCGACGCCGAGCCCGAGGATCAGCACCCAGGAGACGATCACCGTCCACGCCTTGCGCGCAGCGAAAGAACCCAGACGGAACAGCAATGAAGCCACGTGATCTCCTTCAGACGAAAAGAGCATACGGCACGTCTCGTCTAGGGATCTGTGGCTATCCTGAACGCATGGTGAACGAGCATCGCAGCGGCCCGGTGCGCAGCACGGCGGCCCGCGAGGCGATCCTCGACGCGACGGCCCGGCTCTTCCACAATCAGGGATACGACCGGCTCACGATCGAGGGCATCGCCAAGGAGGCCAAGGTCGGCAAGCAGACCATCTACCGCTGGTGGCCGTCGCGCGGCGCCCTCATCGGGGAGTGCCTGGCCGAGGGACGCCTCATCCCCGTGGACTTCGTCGTGCCGGACACCGGAGACCTCTCCGCCGACGTGGAGACCTGGCTGCGGAGCGTCCTGTCGATCCTCGAGAAGCCCCAGGGCGGTGTGCTGCTGCGGTCTCTCGTGGCCGCGGCCACGGAGGATGCCTCGGTCGGCGCGCACCTCGGCGAGAGCCTGGGGGTGGAGAAGTACCTGTCGGAGCGTCTCCGCGGCGGCATCCGCGACGGTCAGCTGCCGGAGGACGCCCCGGTCGATCAGCTCGGTCGCGCCATCCTCGGGGCCATCATCGTGGAGTCCCTCGGCCGCGAGGCCCACGATCCGGGCTCCGTCGTGGCCCTGACCCGCTACCTCTTCGCTCACTGAGGTCGCGGATTCGCACGAGGTCGCACGGATTCAGGGAATCCCCGCGACCCGGGCGCGAATCTGCGACGCGGCCCGGATCAGCCGAGGAGCAGAGTGAGCACGGTCGCGCCGCCGCCGCCGAGGATCAGCGCCACGATGACGGTCCACGCGATGATGCGGATGCGCCGGTTGCGCTTCTCGCCGAGGTCGCCGTAGTCCTCGCTGAGGCCGTCGTTGCTCATCAGGCCACCGGCTCGGTGACGGTCGGACCGAAGTACGACGGCAGCGTGGCCCGGGAGCGCTCGCGGAGCTCGGCGGCCGAGACGGTGAAGACGTCCTGCACCTCGAGCTGCGGCTCGCTGTCCGTGACGCCGATGCGGGCGACGGGGTAGCCGCGTCCCTCGCAGAGGCCCCGGAACTTCACGTCGTCCTCGCGCGGCACGGTCACGATCACGCGGCCGGTCGACTCGGAGAACAGAGCGGTCGCGGCGTCCACGCCATCGCGCTCGATGATCTCGTTGAGCCAGACGCGGGCGCCGACGCCGAAGCGCATGACGCCCTCGGCGAGGGCCTGCGCGAGACCACCTTCGGAGAGATCGTGTGCGGAGGAGATGAGCCACTCGTCACGGGCCGCGGCGAGCAGTCCGGCGAGGCGCTTCTCGCCCGCGAGGTCGACCTTCGGCGGGCGGCCGCCGAGGTGCTGGTGCACGACCTCGGCCCATGCCGAGCCGGAGAGCTCGGTCGACGTGGTGCCGAGCAGGTAGATGTTCTGCCCCTCGTCCTGCCAGCCGGACGGGATGCGGCGGGAGACGTCGTCGATGATGCCGAGCACGCCGACGAGCGGGGTCGGGTGGATCGGCACGTCGCCGGTCTGGTTGTAGAACGAGACGTTGCCGCCGGTGACGGGGGTGCCCAGCTCGTAGCAGCCGTCAGCGAGGCCGTCGACGGTCTGGCCGAACTGCCACATGACCTCGGGGTTCTCGGGAGAGCCGAAGTTCAGGCAGTCGGTGATCGCGGTCGGCACGGCACCCGTGACGGCGACGTTGCGGTAGGCCTCGGCGAGCGCGAGCTGTGCGCCGGCGTACGGATCGAGCTGGCAGTAGCGGCCGTTGGCGTCGGTCGCGATGGAGAAGCCCAGGCCGGACTCCTCGTCGACGCGGATCATGCCGGCGTCGTCGGGGAAGCTCAGCGCCGTGTTGCCGAGCACGTAGTAGTCGTACTGGTTGGTGATCCAGCTCGTGTCGGCGAGGTTCGGGGAGGCGACGAGGGCGAGGAACTGCTCGCGCAGCGTCTCCGCGTCGTTCGCGCGCGGCAGGTTCTCCGCGGCGTCGGCCTGCAGGGCGTCGATCCAGGTCGGGTAGGCGACCGGGCGGTCGTAGACGGGACCGTCGACCGCGACGGTCGACGGGTCGACGTCGACGATGCGCTCGCCCTGCCAGTCGATGATGAGTCGTCCGTCGCCGGTGACCTCGCCGAGCACGGAGGTCTCGACCTCCCACTTGTTCACGACGGCCAGGAAGGCGTCGAGCTTCTCGGGGGCGACGATCGCCATCATGCGCTCCTGCGACTCCGACATGAGGATCTCCTCGGCCGTGAGCGTGGGGTCGCGCAGCAGCACGTTGTCGAGCGAGACGTGCATGCCGCTGTTGCCGTTGGCCGCGAGCTCGCTGGTCGCGCAGGAGATGCCGGCGGCGCCGAGGTCCTGGATCGCCTCGACGAGCTCGCCGCGGTACAGCTCCAGGCAGCACTCGATGAGCACCTTCTCGGCGAACGGGTCGCCCACCTGCACCGCCGGGCGCTTGGTCGGGCCGCCGTCGGCGAACGTGTCGGAGGCCAGGATGCTCGCACCGCCGATGCCGTCGCCACCCGTGCGGGCGCCGAACAGCACGACCTTGTTGCCGACGCCGGTCGCGTTGGCGAGCTTGAGGTCTTCGTGCCGCAGCACGCCCACCGCGAGCGCGTTGACCAGCGGGTTCGCCTGATAGACGCTGTCGAAGACCGTCTCGCCGCCGATGTTCGGAAGGCCGAGGCAGTTGCCGTAGAAGCTGATGCCGCTGGTCACGCCGTGCACGACGCGGGCGGTGTCCGGGTGGTCGATGGCGCCGAAGCGCAGCGCGTCCATGACGGCGACCGGGCGGGCGCCCATCGAGATGATGTCGCGGACGATGCCGCCGACACCGGTCGCCGCACCCTGGAAGGGCTCGATGAACGACGGGTGATTGTGCGACTCGGCCTTGAAGGTGACGGCCCAGCCCTCGCCGACGTCGACGACGCCCGCGTTCTGGCCCATGCCCACCATGAGGCGTTCCTTCATCTCGTCGGAGACCTTCTGGCCGAACCGGCGCAGGTAGTTCTTGCTCGACTTGTAGGAGCAGTGCTCCGACCACATCACCGAGTACATCGCCAGCTCGCCCGAGGTGGGGCGGCGGCCGAGGATCTCCTTGATGCGCGCGTACTCGTCGTCCTTGAGCCCGAGGGCGCCGTACGGCTGCTCCTTCTCGGGCGTCGCGATCGCGTTCTCGACGGAGTCGGGGACGTGCTGGGGGGAAGGTGCAGGGGCGGTGGTCACGCGCACTCCAAAGGAAGGGGCCGGCGGGGCGTCTTCAGTCTACCGGCGCGGTCGGGGCCGTTCTCTCGTGCGTGCCGTCGGACGTTGTCGGGGCGGGGAGGCGGCGGCGTCATGGCAGCTCGGCGATGGTCAGGCCCTGCGCGCGTGCGGCAGCGGCCAGCTCGCGGTCGAAGGTGAGGAGCGCAGTGACCACGTCGCCGAGTTCGAGCGCGGCGGCGAGGTGGAGAGCGTCCAGAGTGCGGAGCCCTGAGCCTGCCCGGATGGCCCCGGTCAGCGTCTCGTCGTCGAGGGAGACGAGCGCGACGCGGTCGAGGAGGTCGACGACGGCTTCGCGGTCGAGGGAACGGGGGTCGGCGATCGCGTGCAGCTCGACGGCGAGCAGGCGCGAGGAGACGAACTCGCTGCCGTTCGCGAAGGCGCGGACGACCGCTTCCGACCCCTCTTCCTCGATGAGTGCCTTCGCGGCCGCTGAGGTGTCGAGGTAGATCACGACCGGTCGGCCCGAAGGTCGCCGAGGATCTCTGTCACGGACGGCGGGTCCGGCACGGGGGCGTGGCGGAGCGGACCGCTGGCGCGGGGCAGCGTCACCCGCCCGTTGGCGATCATGCGCGTCCAGGCTGTCTCGGCGGGCGGCGACAGCTCGGCGATCGGGCGCCCGCGGTCTGTCACCGTCAGGTGCTCGCCGGCGGTGACACGCGCCAGCACTCGCGCGGTCTGCTGGTTCAGTTCGGTCTTCGACACGGTGCCCATCTCCTCAGGGTAGATCCAAAGTAGTAGAACTACTAGTTTTCGGATTAGTGGGTCCAGTGAACCATCGCTCGGCGACATTGCGGGGCCGCACGGACGGAGCTCCCCGAAGACTCTGGATAACTCCCCCGCAGGGCGGCGTCAGGAGGAGGAGTGCGCTGCCGCGAACCGCTGCGCCAGCATCCCCGCCGCTTCGCGCAGCGCCTCGGGCCCGACGACCGTGAACGGTGCGTCGAACCGGGCCACCGCGGCGAGCACACCCGTCCACGACCAGGAGCCGACCGTGATGCGGCACGAGTCGTCCGACAGCGGCACCACGGCGCCGTCTCCGGCCCACGGCGCCACGTCCCGCGCGGGCAGGGCGATGTCCACCACGCCCGTGCACGGCCAGCGGTCCTCGGTCGTCGAGCCCTTGGCGCGGGCGGCGAGGAAGGTCTGCGCATCCGCGGCGGGCAGAGGTCGCGGCGTGAAGGAGGGGCCGGTCGGTGTCCGTGGTCGCAGTCGATCGAGGCGATACGTGCGCCAGTCGGCCGCGTCGAGGTCCCAGGCCAGCAGGTACCAGCGGCCCTCGCGCGCCACGACGGCATGGGGCTCGGTGCGCCGTGGCGGGCGGTCCCGCTCGGAGCCGTAGTCGAAGCGGAGCACCTTCCGGTCGCGTACCGCCGCGCTCGCCGCCTCCAGCACGGCCGGGTCGGCGCGGACCTCGGCGGGCGCTCCGGTGAAGCGGATCCCGTCGATGCGGTGGCGCAGGCGTGAGGGCATGACCTGACGGACGGTCGCGAGAGCGCGCTGGGCGGCCTCGGTGACCTCGACCCCGGTCGCGCTCGCACTCTGCAGGGCCACGGCGATCGCCACGGCCTGCGCGTCGTCGAACAGGAGCGGCGGCATATCCGACCCCGCTTCGAGGCGGTAGCCGCCGTACGGGCCCTTGCTCGATCCGATGCGGTAGCCGAGCGCGCGCAGGCGATCGACGTCGCGGCGCACCGTGCGCGGTGTGACGCCGAGACGGTCGGCGAGTTCCCCGCCCGGCCAGTCGCGCGTCGCCTGCAGCAGCGACAGCAGCGCGAGCATGCGCGACGAGCTTCCGGTCATGGCTCCATTCTGCGACGGAAAGAGGACAAAAGCCGACCTCTACTGCTGTGAGGGTGGGGTCACACGGTCCGATCGGCGGACCGGGACACGGAGGACACCATGACTCTCACGACCACCACCCACCTCAACTTCCACGGCACGGCTCGACAGGCACTCGACTTCTACCGCTCGGTCTTCGGCGGCGAGGTGACCGCGGCGACCTACGGGCAGTTCGGGATGCCGGACGGGGTCCCCGGGTTCGACACGCTCGTTTTCGGGCAGCTCGACGGACCCGTGCGGCTGATGGCGTACGACATCCCGGGCGCGGACGACGCCGCCGCGACTGCCGGCACCACCCGTCGCGAGAACGGGATGACGATCACGGACCGCTCCTTCTTCCAGTCGCTGCGGGCGGACTCCCTGGATGAGCTGCACCCCGTCTGGGACGTCCTCGCCGAGGGTGCGACCGTGATCGAGCCTCTCGCCGCCTCCGCGTGGTCCGCCGGTTTCGGCATGCTCACCGACCGCTTCGGCGTGACCTGGGTCCTCGACGTCGCCTGATCCCGTCGGAAGCTCGACCCACCCCCTTGCGGTCGACCCGGCCCTCTGCGCTCGTCCGCAACGGGCCGGGCTGCACCGAAGGGGGTGGGTCAACGAACGGCGCGCCTCCTGCAGCCGACCCGGCTCCTTGCGGTCGACCCGGCCCTCTGCGCTCGTCCGCAACGGGCCGGGCTGCACGCAAGGGGGTGGATCGGCGCCGCCGCGTGGCGGGACACGGCATGTCAAGGGGGTCTTGGTCGTCGGGTGCCTCCCGTAGAAAGGAGGAGACGAAAGGCAGGGCATGGCCGCAGGAGACATCGAGACCTTCTCGCGCAACGGCATCTGGTTCAACCGGATCCAGGGCGAGTCGCACACGCTGGGCAGCAGCTTCGAGTCGATGGAGGAGGCGGTGAAGGTCGGCCGTGGCGCGGCGACGGCGCGTCAGGTGCAGCATTTCGTGCGCACGGAAGAGGGGCCGTCCGACGACGTGGCCCCGAACGAGGCGCACCCGCGCGACCTCATGTGGTGAGTCGCGGATGATCCTGCAGGCCTGCGTGAACGGTGCCAGGGACGTCGCGGAGCATCCATGGCTGAGCGCCGACGAGACGGTGGTGGCCCAGGATGCCGCGGCGGCCGTCGACGCCGGCGCGACCGAGATCCATGTGCACCCGAAGGATGGCGGCGGCCGCGATTCCCTCGCCCCCGAAGACGTGCAGCGCTGGCTGGGTGCCGTCCGGGCCGCGGCGCCGGGCGTGCCCGTGGGCGTGACGACCGGAGCATGGGCCGAGCCCGATGTGGCTCGCCGGATCGAGGCCATCGAGGGCTGGACGGAACTCCCCGACTACGCCTCCGTGAACTGGCACGAGGCCGGAGCGGACGGGGTTGCCGCGGCGCTGCATCGACGGGGGATCGGCGTGGAAGCGGGCATCTGGGACGCGGCGGGGCTCGAGGCGTGGCGGGTCTCCCCAGTCCGCGGCGCGTGCCTGCGCGTGCTCGTGGAGCTTCCGGCGGAGGCCGCCGACATCGTTCGCCCGCACGCCGAGGGGCTGATCGCCCACGTGGCGCGCGAAGAGGCCGACCTGCCGATCCTCCTGCACGGGGAGGACCTGTCGGCCTGGCCCGCCCTCGATCTGGCCGCAGAGCGCGGACTCGACACGCGCATCGGCCTGGAGGACACGCTCCTCCTGCCGGACGGCGCCGCCGCTCCGAGCAACGCCGCCCTCGTCCGCGCCGCCCGCTCCCGCCTCCCCCGTTCCTAGCCCCGTCGCCCCACCCCGCCTGCCGTCGCATGGCACCGGTGCGGGTGCAGATTCGTCCCTCTTTCCGCGGTTCCCGGTCCCTTTTCGCACTCCACACCGCCGGAGCTGCCCCTGCCCCTCGAGTGATAGTGCATAACCGCACCCCCCGTCGCCGGTTCCGGGGCGTTCTCGCATTCTGTTCGGGAGGCGGCGGTCCGAACCGTGTCAGGGCCTTCCCGGCGAGTACGAGCGCCCCTACGCTGGAGCGATGTTCGCCGGTGCCTCCGTCTACTTCCTGCTCGTCTACGTGGTCGTCCCGCTCCTCGCGCTGCTGCTCCTGTGGTTGATCATCTACTCGGCGGTCCGGGCGGCACTGACGGCGCATCGCCGCGCCCTCGCCGCGGAGCGCACCACCGCGCCGGATACTCCCTGATCCTGCGCTTCCAGCGACCGCGCGCCGCATGCCTCGCCCTGGCGCCGGGTGCCGGTGCAGAACCGCTCCTCACGCTGGCGCGGCTCCGGCACGTTTCTGCGCTTCCGTGCCTGGGTCGCGCCCCGGACCCCGGTGCGGGCGCAGAAACGTGCCTGGTCTCGCCCACCCCGGAGCGTTCTCGAACTCGCCAACGGCGTGCGCGCCACTCTGCCCCGGTGCGGGCGCAGAAACGTCCCTCCCACCGCCCACCCCGGAGCGTTCCGCACTCCGCACCCGCATCCGCACCCCCGGGATCCCACGCGAGCGCCCCGGACTCACCCGGCACTCCACCCGCGCCAGTCAGGTCGGTCCACGATGCAGAAGCGGTTGCCCTCGGGGTCTTCCATGATGATGAAGTCCGCGTCGTCGGGGCGGCCGTCCCAGTGCACCTCGCGCGCACCGAGCTCAGCGAGGCGTTCCACCTCGGCGGACTGGTCGTCGGCGTAGATGTCGAGGTGGATGCGCGGCGGCAGCACACGCTCCGAGTGGTGCGCGTCCAGCGCGATGCACGGTGCTTCGGCGTCGCGGGGTGTGAGGACGACCCAGTCGTCCTCCGCAGGGTCTCGCTCGACGTAGTCGAGGGCGGCCTTCCAGAACGCGGTCTGGGCGGCGAGGTCGTTCACGCGGATCACGATCGACACGATCTTCAACATGCGGCGAGGGTACGGCGAGGGAGGGTGTCCGGGCAGGGGCTTGCGCCGCCGCGGGGGATCAGCTCCCGGAACGGGGCCATGGGGCGCGAGCACCCGCTCCGAGGCGTGCCCGTGCTGGTCGGTGGAGGTGACGGCGCCACGAGCGCCCTGGGCGACCGCAGCCCACTCCGTGGGCGCCGTGGCGGAGTCGTGTGACCGGCATCCCGCGGGAACCGATCCCGTCCGATATGGTGCGGCCATGGAGACCACATCCGAGGTGACCCACGACACCGGTGACGACGCGCGGTCGGGGATCGCGCCCGAGGCGGAGGAGGCCGAGCGCGCGGAGCGGCGCCGGCTGGCTGCGAACCGCTTCGGATGGATCGTCGCGTGGGGTGTGTCCGTCGTCGCCCTGATCGTCGGCATCAGCCTCACGGGAGTCGGTACGGCCGAGCACATCGTCGAGTACAGCGACAGCTACGACGTCTTCCGGCGCGAGGTCTGGCCTGCGGGTCTCGTGCTCCTCGGCGTCGGTGCGCTCGGCGTCATCGCCACCGCCCTCGCCACCACGGTCCTCACGCAGAAGCGCTGACCCCAGACCGAGAACGCCCCCGCCGTTCGGGTCGGCGGGGGCGTCGGTTCCATGGAGTCGCGTTACTGCACGGACCAGCCGCCGTCGGAGGCGAGGATGGCGCCGTTGATGTTCACGGCGTCGTCCGACAGCAGGAACGTGATCGATGCGGCCAGGTGCTCAGCGGTCGCGACGGTCGGGATGGCCTGCTGGAACGGGGCGAGGCGGCCGGAGCCGTACTCGGACATGTGCGGGGGCATCGGGATGCCGGTGGCGACGCCGCCCGGGGCGACGGAGTTCACGCGGATACCCTTCGGCCCGTACATGAACGCGGCCGACTTGGTGACGCCGATGATGCCGTGCTTGCTGGCCGTGTAGGCGTTGCCCGAGGCGTTGCCGCGCAGGCCCGCCTCGCTCGACACGTTGAGGATCGCGCCGCGACCGGCCTTCTCCATGACGGGGATGACCGCGCGCATGAGCTTGAACGGCGCGGTGAGGTTGATCGCGATGACGCGGTCCCACACCGCATCGGGAGTCTCGCCCGCGGGTGAGAAGTCGTCGTTGATGCCGGCGACGTTCGCGAGCCCGTCGATGCGGTCGCCCGCCGCGGCGACGACGGCGTCGATCGCGTCCTGCTTCGTCAGGTCGCCCGCGACCGTGACGATGTCGGCGTCCGGCAGCTCGGCCTTGAGGGCATCGAGCTTCTCGGCCGCGATGTCGCTGGCGATCACGCGTCCGCCTTCGCGGGCGATGCGCGAGGCGGTGGCCTTGCCGATGCCGGAGGCGGCGCCCGTGACGATGACGGTCTTACCGGCGAAGCGGCCCCCCGTGACCTTCTCGGTCCAGCCCGCGGAGGCGTCGTCTTCGGGGATCTCGCCGTTGTTCGCGGCGCGCACGAGGTCGTCGACGACCGACTGCGGGAGCTGGCCCTGGCTCATGGCGACGAGCTGCTGCAGGGGGAGTCCGAGCACGGGGGTGAGGAGCTCGGGGTCGGCGCCCGTCTGCTCGAAGAGGCCCCGGATGAGCGGGCCGCCGGTGGGGTCGTTCATCCAGTCGCCGATGGTGGAGTGTGCGGTGAGGGCCATGCTCTTTCTCCTTGCTCGGGTGCCGTCGTAGTTTCGCAACGATGCGTCTACTTATGTTCCAGTGTACGCCTGAGTACGCTCGAAAGGTGCCCCGTCCTCGCAGTGAAAAGGCCCGCCAGTCCGTGCTGGAGGCGATGCGTCGCGCGCTCGCCGCAGACGGATATGAGGCCGTGACGATCGAGGGCCTCGCGGCGGAGGCGGAGGTGTCGAAGCAGACGATCTACCGGTGGTGGCCGTCGAAGGCCACGATCCTCGGGGAGGCGCTGCTCGAGGGGGCGATCCCCGGTTCAGATGTCGTCGTGCCGATAACGGACGACCTCGGCGCGGACCTGCGTTCGTGGTTCACAGCGGTGTCCGCGGGGCTCGCTCGACCCGAGGGCGTGTCGCTCGCGCGGGCGCTCATCGAGGTGACGGCGGCTGATCCGGAGCTGGGGCTCGTCTTGAACGAGCGGCTGGCGGCGCCGATCCGGGAGTGGGTGGCGGAGCGGATCTCCCGCGGACGCACGGACGGAGACGTACGGGCCGACGTGGATGCCGCCGCAGTCGCCGACGAGTTCATCGCGATCGCCTCGTACTCCGCCCTGATCGGGCAGCCGTTGAGTGCGGAGCGGGTGGAGGAGACGGTGGTGCGGTTGCTGCGGGGGATTGCGGCGGGCTGAGTCTCTCGCTGGATTGCTGTGCGGCGCGACGGTTGCGGTTCTCCACGCTGCACTCGTCGGGTACCTCGAGGCGAGAATATCGGTTGTGACCTCATATGTATGCTTCCATGTGTCGCATGACACAGCGAACCCGATCCCGCGGCATCGTGTCGGGGCCGGCGGGCGTGTGGTGGCCGTGGGTGAGGAACTGCTAGAGGTGGACATCATGCTTTTTGTCGCGGTGGGCGTGGCTCTTCTCCTCTGGGGGGCGTTGGTGGGGCGGGTCGGCAGCAGGCTCGGCACTCTTCTCGCCATCGTTCCCGTTCTGGTGTGGTTCGGGGTCCTTGCGTGGTTCGGCTCGTCGGGCAACCTCGACAGCCCGGCTGGAGATGCGCTTGCCGTGTACCTCGTGATCGGGCTCCTTGCCTTTATGACCGGCGTCAACCTCGCCGATCGCTCCGTGTCCGTGCGCAATTCACGATGGAAGCCATGACCCGCTCGGCGTGTGATGCCGGCGACGAGTGTGGCGGTGACGTCTTGACGGAGCCGCCGGCCGCGGTCTGACCTGCGCGGGCTGAGAGGTCGCCCTCCGCCACCTGCGAGCAGACCAGCCCGCGAGACTGGGTGCAAACGCGGTGTCAGGTGCGAGGGGATGAGCTGTTCCAGGTTGTGGCCCCGAGCCAGACCGCCGCGTACCCAAGGGCGGCTGATCCGAGCTGGATTTGGAACGGCCCCATCTGGGGCATGAAGCTCATGTTCCTGAAAACTCGCGGGTCCGGGACTACACGGCTGCGCTCGGGATGCGTGGAATCAACGAGCGGTGTGCGGGTATGGGCGACCCGCCACCCTGATGGGTAGCGGGGCCGATCGAGCAGAGCTGTAGACCCTTGGTCACTCCTTTCGGAGGAGGATGCTTCCGAAGCCGACGAGCATGAGGCATGCGCCGAGCAGGCCAGTCAGAGCAGCAGGTGCGAGGTTGCCAGTCGTGTGCTCCGCGTCTGAAATGTAGCCCTCAGCAATCGCCATGACGATGGCGAGGACGATGACGCCAGCGCCGACGAATCCTATGCTGACCATCGCTCGTCTCGTTGGTTGCTTCACAATCGCTCCTACGGGTTGCATCCTGCCGTTAAGACGTCGCTGTACCTTACGTCAGGCCGCCAAGCGTCGAGGTTCCATGACCGGCGCGGGCGAGCGGCTGTCCGGCATCGTCGCGCTCTCTGACAGGAGCCCCGGCCGTGGCTCACGGTGTGGGCCCGGGCGGAGAGGTATGACGGCGCGCGTTGCGATATCGCTTCATCATCGCGCCGAACCACACAGCGGCGCCCGCCGCCGCAGTCGCTTCGAGCGCCGGAGCGAGCTGGGGCACGGAGTTCGCTCCCACGAGCACCGCAAGGAACCAGCCCCATACGCACAGGGTCGCGATGAGATGGCTTCGAGGGCGTGTGATCGTTGAGAACCACGTGGGCTTCATCGTCTGTTCCTCACCGGCAAGGTCCGCCGCGGTAGGTATCGACCCACCAGACGAGACCGGGGACGACATAGGGCTGGGTCGCCGTCACCTGCACACACTTCTTCGGTCGGGACTTCTCAGCGATGCCGGCGTTCCACACCAGTGATCCCGCGGCGAGGAGGCAGACGGGTGCCATGGTCCCGCACGCGAGCCCTCCGAGTGCGCCAAGGCCTTTGTCATAGATGATGGCCGTCTCCGCTCGGTTGAATCGCATGCGGTACTGGAAGAAGTTGGGGCGGTCGAACGTCGGGTCCGCGACGATCGGGTACGCGTAGTCGCCGCCGCGGTGCTCGACGACCTGGATCAGAGCCGATCCGGATGACTCGTATCGTGTCGGCACGTTGACGCCGGCGGCATCCCGCGCCCATGGCACCGCGACGTCGGCGATGATCTTCTCGACAAGGGACGTCGCGCCCGTGTCCGGGTCGGTGACCTCTTCGGCCATATAGGCGATCGCACTACCGTCCTGCTGGACCTCGACCGACACCCCTCCGCCGAAGTCGTACTCGAAGCGCTCGGTCTGCGAGGCATCGCTAATGATCGCGCTCGCGCGAATCTCCTCCTCGCCGGCGATGACGTTGATCGATGGCGTGTTCGCGTCGCCGAGATAGGTCACTGACCCGTCCTCTCCGACGGTCGCGTCATCAAGGTGGCCAGCGCCGGGAAGCGACACGGACATCGTTTCCTCACCGTCGGGCAAGAGGACGGAGATCCCGTCGTCCGGTGCCGCGGCAATCGTGGCCTTTCCGCCGCCGTCGAGGGTGGCCACGATCTGCTCGGAACTCTCGGTCGTTTGGGCAGCGGTGATGGGCACGGGCGCGACCTCCGTGACCAGCGCGACGATCTCCTCGGTCGCGAGGTCGGTTCCGTCCGCACCGGTATCCGCGGAGGCGGCCGGGACGGTTGCGAGGGATGATGAGCCGACGATCGCAGCGGTGAGCAGGCTGGCGAGTCTGAGGTGTTTGCGCACGTTCTCTCCGATCAGATCAATTGCCCGCCTGTGACCAATTGAAGACCTCATACGACGACGTATGCAATATATTCGAGGGGCCTGCCCAGGAGCATGCGGAGCGCTAGGATCCAGGCATGGACGCGTCGTTCTTCAGCTGGACCGGGTTCGCCATCACCGCAGCGGTCGCGGTCGTGATCCTCGTGCTCGCGTTCCTGCTCGTGCGCGCGGTGGCGCGAGTGATCGCGCGTCGCCGGAGCCGTGGCCGGGGGCGCATGCCATCCGCACCTCGCCGTCCGTCCGGACGTTGAGCGCGACCTGCCTCACGCCGTTGGGTCGTGCGCGGGCGCTGCCGCGGGGGCCGCCGTCCGCCCATCCGTGAATCGCGCCTGCGCACGGTGGTGGCGTCGCGGTACGGGAACGTGCTCCGTCGCGGCTGCGAGGCCCATGCGCTTCGTCGAGACGTACACGCTCTCGGCGGTGTCGACGAGGAACGTCTCGTGCCACACGCCGACCGCTCCCGGAGCCTTGCGGGCGGCGCGGTTGAAGGCGGTCCACGCCGGACGATGCTGCTGGTCCGGGTTCGACGCATAGGCGTAGAGCTTGTCGACGGACGACCAGAACTGCACGACGTAGGGCCCGCCCGATCCGAGGAGGAGCTGGTAGCCGAGCAGGCCCGAGTCGGGTTCGGTGCTGAGCTCGCGGAGCATACGCGGCATGGCCACGAACGCAGGCAGCCACAGGTCGGGGCGCCACCACCGGTTGATCTGCATCCCGATGTGGAACACGACGAGCTCGCCCTCGTGGTGGTGGGTCATGCGGCCCGTGACGGCTTTCGACATGGCGACTCCTCAACTAGATAGCGATGCTATCCATAATGGATAGCGCTACTATCGAAGTCAAGAGGTGGCCATGAGGATTTCCGAACTGTCAGCGCAGACCGGCGTGACCGTGCCGACGATCAAGTACTACCTGCGCGAGGGCCTGCTGCCCGAGGGAGAGCGCACCTCCGCGACGCAGGCCGTCTATGGCGAGAAGCACGTGGAGCGGCTGCGCGTCATCCGAGCACTGCTCGACGCGGGCGTGAGCATTGCCGAGACGCGACGGGTGGTCGCGGCGCTGGATGATCCGCCCTCGAACCCACACGAGCTGCTGGGGACCGCGCACGCCGCGATCACCCCGCCGGCCGATGACTCGTTGGACCTCGCCGGCGCCGAGGCGCTCGCCACCCGGCTCGGGTGGAAGCCGGGGATGTGTGACCCGGCGGTGCTGCATGCGGTCGCGCGAGCGTTGCAGGGGCTGGAGCGCGTCGGGTTCACGGTTCCGGAGGCGGCGATGACGGAGTACCTCGCAAGTGCACGGCGGATAGCGGATGCGGAGATCGCGGGGGTGCCGGAGGAGTCTGCGGAGGCGGCCGTGCGGTACGTGGTGCTGGGGTCGGTGTTGGTGGAGCCGTTGTTGCTGGCGTTGCGGCGGGTGGCGCAGCAGGTGAGTTCGGGGGAGCGGTTTGGGGTTCGCGTGCCAAATCAAGAAGCTCGCTTGCTGTAGCTACGTTCGTGGAAAGGTGCTCGAAGAGTTACGCATCGAAGAGCGCTATCCAACGAGACACTGCCGTGTCGCTCCGGCGGGATTCTGAGCTCAAGGCGCTTCGGTCAGAAAGGCCATCGAGCAGAGACAACGCACGAGTGCGCAGGGTGAGGGGCTTAGGCGTGAAGACCGGAGGTGTTCGCCGGTTCGCGCTAGATGTGGCGAGTCGGGGAGAGCGCGCGTCCAGCCTGCGCTCGCTTGGACCGCTACTACCCGGCCGGCCGGTACGCTGCTACACATCGTCAGGCAGAAGGATGCTAGGCGCCATCCTGGACCTGAGCCACGAACACCTCCTGAATGCGGTGGCGTCGCTCCTCTACGTCGTCGCCGAGTTGACGGTCGAGCGCGCCCTCAAGGCCTCGGCTGTGGCCCTGCTTGTTCACCCTCTCGGCGCGTGTTCGGACGGAGGTATGAGAGGAGATGGCGACGCGTCTCTGTACTTTGGTGTGATGCGCGCCTCGGCTCCCACCCTCCCGCTGCACGACCTCGCGCTACTCCTTCCTGAGATTCCCGCGGAAGAGTTCGAGGCACTGTCGCGGAGCATCGCCGAGAACGGCCAGTACGTGCCTGCGACGTCCTGGGTCGCTGCCGATGGGGTCGAGTACCTCATCGACGGTCGCCATCGCGCACGCGCGTGCGAGCGGTTGGGAATCCCTCTCGTGGTGGAGAAGCTCGCAGGTGACGAAGCTGCGGCGCGAGCGTTCGTGCTCGCCAACAACGTCACTCGGCGCCATCTCTCCACAAGTCAGCGGGCGGCCGTCGCCGCGGCTCTGGCGACGCGAACCACCGGCCAGCAAGGCAATGCTGCAGGCCTCGGCATGACCCAGGACGCCGCGGCGCGTGCGGCAGGCGTGAGCGTCCGGCTGGTGCGTGCGGCGCGGACCTTCCTCGCCGATGCCGAGCTCACCCGCGAGGTTCTCGATGGGAACCTGACCGTCACGGAAGCCAGCCGGCGCGCCCGACGTGACCGTGCGGGCGTAACGGCAGCACGATTGGAGACCATCCGCACGTCAGCGACGGATGAGTGGCTCACACCAGCGTGGCTCATCGGCCGCGTGGAGTCGGTACTGGGGCAGATCGACGGAGACGTGGCGGCCGAACCGGGGCGGAGTGTTCCCGCCCGGTGGCATCTGACGGCCGAGGATGATGCGCTCTCGGTCGCCTCGTGGGCCAATCCGCCGACAGCCTCGACGCTAGGGCCTACGGACGGAGCGAATGATGATGTCTCTCCGTCGCGACTCTGGATGAACCCGCCCTGGGCGAAAGCGTCCCACTTCGTCCGGCGGCTTCTGCGTGAGGTCGATGCCGGTCGTGTCGAACGGGCCGTCGTTCTCTTGCCCGCCCGTCTCGGCGCCGAGTATGTGGCGAATCTCACCGAACGCGGGTATCCCCGGGTCGAGCTGACGGGCCGCCTGCGGTTCGAGCCCGGGAGAGGCGCCGCACCGACGGCGCGGGGAGAGGCGCCGTTCGCGAGCATGCTTATCGGGGTGGGTATCGATGCGGATGCCATGCACGCGGCGTTCCATGACGTGGGAGTGGTTGTTCAGGCGGTCCGGCCTCGACGGGGCGAGGGCATCGCTGGCGGCTGATAGCCGGGGAGAGCTTCCTTCGCGATCTCGCAGAGCAGCTTCAGGATGTCGAGGCCGAGTGGAATGCAGCTCTCCAGCGTGCGTCCGGAAGGTGACGTGAGTTCAAGAAGCCCGATGCCGATGTCGAACAGCAGCTCAGCATGCGGGGCGACGAAGGTGATGATGTGGTGGAAGCGGAACCATGTGGTCGACATGCCACCCATATGCGCGGTGGGCTCCGGGCGGGTGTCCTCTCCGTTGTTGGAGGGCCCGCCGCCGCACTCGATGCGGCTGAAAGCAGCACCCCCTGCGAGATATCGCTCCGATGCAAGCCGTCCGCGCCATCGTCGCTAGCCTCGAAACGGGCGGCTACGAAATCGGAGGAGTGTTCAGCATGCAGTGGGGTTGGAATCCGGACTCGTTCGCGGCGATGATGACGGTGCTCGCGTCAGTGGCCGCATTCTTCGCGGGCTGGGCCGCTTGGCGCGCGTACAGGCTGGAGCGGGCCCGCGAGGATCGCGCGTCAGCGGCGATGAAACGTCAGCAGGCTGAGATGGTCTCGGCGTGGACCGTGGTCCGCCGGAACGAGGATGGTGAGAACTACGTCGAACTGCGGGTTCAGAACCTCGGGTCCGCGCCGGTGTACGAGGTGACGCTCGGCATACAGCTCGGCAGCGTCTGCTCTTACGCGGCGAAGACGCGAGTGGTTCCGCCGAGCGGGCGGAACCCGATGGAGGTCCGGCTCACCGAGCGGGGGCTCGAGCGCTGGCTCACCTGGGCAAAGGGTCCCGCGCGGAAGCTCGCGCCGTATGTGGAGCTCACGTTCTGCGACTCGGCGGGAGCGTGGTGGTTCCGCGATACGCGAGGCGCCCTGGTCGAGATCGAATCCGGAAAGAGCTATCTCTACGACGAGTCGAAGACGAGAGTGCTCACGCCGTAGGCGTCGTCACCCTGTGAGCTTTCCGTCCCACCCCCACGTCCCTCAGGATGAACGCGACCGCCCGCTAGGAGCCGCGCACATCGACGCTCGCCCCGTCCGCCTCCCCGGACATGGCATCCACCGCACTTCCCGGGGCCGTGGTCATCGCCGCGATCCGCCGCGTCCTCCTCTGGTGGCTGGTCACCGCGTTCCTCTACCCCGTGTTCATGACGGTGCTGCTCGCGCTCGGTCGCGTGATGAGGTGGCCGGCGAGCGCGCGGCGCTGAGGACACTGGAGTGGATGCTGCGCGGAGTCGGACTGTCCGTCGTGGTCGCGGTCGTCGTCTCGCACGTGTGGTTCGCGTTGATCCCGATCGATCAGTTCACCGGCGACTCCTGGGCCGTCTTCAGTCCGTTTCCGTTCGGCTCGATCGACGTCGAGACGACATCGACGGCGACCTCCTGACCGCTTACGCCCAGGTGACCGGGCGTGGGCAGTCCCGGTGCGGGCGCGAGGGCCTTTGCCACCCCGCGGAATGCCGGCATTCATTAGAACAAATCTTCGAAAGTCGAGCCTCTCGGAGATATAATGAAGCATGTCGAAAATGTCCGGGTTGCGCGAGGCGATGGATCGCCTCGACGAGGCGTGGGGCGCCGCGGACGAGGCGACAGAGCTCTCCCGCGCGCAACTCGTCGACGTCGTCGACGCGATCGGGCGTCTGCAGCGCCGGCTCGACGCGATGCACGTCGACGTGGCCGCCGGCATCGCTCGGGAGTCGCGCGCGGAGCTCAGGGCCGACAGCCTGGCCAAGCAGCGCGGGTATCGCACGGCGGCGAAGCTCATCGCCGCGGTGACGGGCATCTCGGCGGGAGAGGCTCAGCGCTTGGTGAAGGTGGGAGAGGCGACGTCACCGCGGAGCGATCTGCTCGGAGCGCCGCTGCCCGCGCGGTACCCGCTCCTCCGGGAAGCGCTCGCGTCAGGTGCCCTCGGTGCGCCGGCGGCGGCACTCCTCGTCGCCCTTCTGGATCGCTGCCGCGTGGCCGCCGGGATGGAGCGCATCACCGAGGCGGAGCGCGTGCTGACCGGTGCAGCCGAGGGCCTTGAGCTCGATGCAGTGCGCAAGCTCGTTCTCCGCGCCGAAGCGTGGCTCGACCCCGACGGCGTGGCGCCACGGGCGGAGGAGCAGCGCGCTCGGCGCGGACTGCGCATCTTCGAACGGGACGGCATGGTGCACCTGCACGCGCAGCTCGATGCCGAGACCGCGGCGCCGGTCGTCACCGCGATCCGGGGGCACGTGTCCGCCGTCTTCGCGGCCCGCCTCGACGCCTCGGACGCCGGTGCGCCGGACGCGGATCGGCGGACTGTCGCGATGATCCAGGCCGATGCGCTGGCCCTCTTCTGCGGGCATGTGCTCGGGTGCGAGGGCGATCGCGTGCCGCTCGCCGGGGCGACGGTGGTCGTGCGCGTGTCCCTCGAGGACCTGCAGGCCGGCACCGGGTCGGCGACGATCGACGGGCTCGACCAGGTGATCGACATCGGCGCTGCGCGGCGGATGGCGGCCAGCGGCGGCGTCATCCCCTGCGTCCTCGGCGGGGCGAGCGAGGTCCTCGACTGGGGTCGCGAGAAGCGCCTCTTCACGCGAGCCCAACGCCTGGCGCTGGTCGAGCGGGACGGCGGGTGCGCGATGTGCGGGCTTCCCCCGGGGATGACGAAGGCTCACCACCTCCGTTGGTGGCAGCGCGACCGAGGTCCGACCGATCTCGCGAACGGGATCCTGCTCTGCGAGACCTGCCATCACCGCATCCACGACAACGGGTGGGAGATCGTCATCGAGGGTTCCGGTGTGGCCGGCCGGCCGTGGTTCCTTCCGCCGCGGTGGGTCGACCCGCGGCGCACGCCGCGGCTGGGCGGACGGGCGCGCTTCGATGTCGCGGCGTGAGTGGGTAGCGGCTGCTCGCGATGCCGGGCGTCGGGGTCTCGGGCGAACGGCGCCCGAAGGGGGAGGGGTGCGCTGCGCTCGCCTGTCAGCGGCGAAGTCGGGAGCGGACGCGGCGGGCGGCACGCGCCAGGGCGTCGCGCCACGCGCCGCCCGGCCACTCGCGGCGCAGCCGGAGACTGCCGTCCTCGTTACGCACGAGTTCGACCCGCCGGCCCGCGAGGAGCGGCGACCTGCCGAGGTGTGCCGTCACGTCGGGAGCCGCTGTCAGCGGAGCGGTGAACATCCAGCCGGCGTAGCGTACGGCGACGGTGAGGTCGGCTTCGCGCGCACCGTCCTCACGGAACACCTTCATCGGGTCCACGGCGATCGGCACCGCGTCGAGGCGCTTCGGTCGGCGCCCGCCGACCTTGCGCTCCGAACCCGCGGTGGACTCCGCGGCCTGGCCCGGCTCCGGGGTGTCCTGCGCGACCACGTCGACCCGGTCGGCGCGACGCTCCTTGCGGGCGTTCAGGCGGCCAGGCGGAAGATCCTCCGTCGTCGACAGTGGGAGGGACACCAGCCGGTCGGCGGAACCGACGGTCTCGAACACGAACGCCTCCTTGCCGTCCCGGAGCAGACGGACGCGCACCGTGAGCTGCAGGCCGCCGCGCGACCAGCGCGCCGCGGTCACGGTGGCGGTGCAGGTCGTCTCCGCTTCGAAGGCGGCGAAGGCGAGAAGGTCATCTCGGCGATCGGCGCGCAGCAGAGCGGCGCGGATGCGCTGCGGGAACGACAGCCCCGCGTCCACGCCGGGTCCGAAGCGGCGCTGCGCAAGCGGCACCACCACGTCCAGGAGGCGGTCGCGGTACTCCGCCGGATACTTCACCATCCGTCGCCCGGCGATCCGGTTGAGGATCTTGCCGCGGAACCAGTGCCGGAGCAGTCGATCCCGCACCTTCCCCGGTTCGGTGTTCGCCTCGACCACGTCGAGCACGGTCTCCAGATGCGGGAAGTACGACTCCGGCTCGATGCGGGCCGAGCTCGCGCTCCCCGGCTCCTTCACCCATGCGTAGCAGGGCTCGCTCGCCAGGACCGAGATCGTGTCGGCGGCGAAGTACGCCTGCATCACGAAGAGATGGTCTTCGAGTCGCACCTTCCCGTCGGGGAAGCGGATGCCGTTCTCCCGCAGGAACGCCGTCCGGAACATCTTGTGCGGCGTCAGCATCTCCAGGATCGGGTCTTCCCCGAGCACGGCGTGCGGGATGTCGCGCTGGAAGATCTTGGCGGGCAGCTTGCGTCCGATGCCCACCTCTTTGCCGGCCACGACATCGGATCCGTGCTGATCCGCATAGTCGCACAGCCGCTCCAGTGCCCGCGGGTAGAGCCAGTCGTCCTGATCGACGAACTGCACGTACGTCCCCCTGGCCTCTTCGACGCCTCGGTTGCGCGGAGTGCCCGGCCATCCGGAGTGCGGCAGCGAGAGCACGCGAACATGGGGGCGATCCTTCGCGATGCTCTCGAGCCGCGCGGCCGTCTCCTCCCCGGAGCCGTCGTCGCAGAGCAGGACCTCGAAGGATCCCGCGGGCAGTGTCTGCGCGTCGAGAGATGCGATCAGGTCGTCGAACGAGGCCTTCGGCCGGAACACCGGCACCACCACGCTCACCCGCACGCGGCCGCCGGCCGCCTCGTCCCCGGTCGCACTGCTCATGGACGTCGTCCCCCTGTGATCATGGCTGGCCCGAATCTCCCCCGCCGGAGGTTCCAGCCAACCATCCCTTCCTGTGGAGCGCGCCAGGCTCGCGGTGGTCCCGGGTGTATGCCGACGCCGCGGAGGATCAGTGCAGGGTGAGGCCGATCTCGAACGAGCGCCGCCAGGGGAGGGTCAGCTCCGCGATCCGCACGTCATCGGCGGGCAGCATCGACTCCAGCAGGGCCGTGAGCTCCGCACGGATGACGCGCTCCGCCGTCGCGACCTGCGCATCCTCGGCCATCGGGTAGATGTCGGGGAAGAGGGAGGGGCCCGCATCGGTGCGCACCACGGCCTGGTAGGCGAAATCGTCGAGCAGCCGCGTGAGCAGGGCGATCCGCGCGGCGCGCTCGTCGAAGGAGCCGGTGGCCCGGCCCACCACTCCGGCGGCGGCCACCGCGACGACGCTGCCGAGCGTGTTCCCGGCGGTGTTCCACCCGCCGAAGGCCTCCAGGCGCCCGAGCAGTCCGGCCTCGGACAGCGCGCGCACGAGCGCCTCATCCGCGCCGTTCGGGTAGCGCACGTCGGCCAGGGCCACATGCTCCCCGGCGTCCAGACGCTCCCGCACGAGCGCGACCGTCCCCGCGACGGCCTCCGCGTCGACGACCTCCGGGCGCCCGCGGAACATGTCGTGCCGGTCGGGGTCCGGGGCGTGCAGCACGAGGGTGACATCGCCTCCCGCGGCGACCTCCTCGGCGCCTGCCGCGCGGATCTGCCGGCTCGCCGACGCCGCGAGCGACATGTTCTCGTAGGGCGGGATGCGCTCCATGCCGGCGGCGTCCGCGCAGGCGACCGAGAACGAGGCGGTCACCCCGGCGTTCGCCGCGAGGGCCCGGGCGACCAGCGCCGCGCCCACTTCGTCCGCCCCCGGGTACATCAGCACCTGGCGGCCCGACGGCAGCATCCGCATCCAGTGCCGGAGCCATACCTGCTCTGCACTGCCCGCCGCGAAGGGCGCGGTGTCATCGGCGGTGATCGCCAGGAAGTCGAGGGTCTCATCCTCCACGAGGCCGAGCGTGGAGAGGTTCACGATGTGGTTGCGCAGCCGCCGCGACGAGTAGTCGGAGACCACATCGGCCGGCACCGGGGTCAGTTCGTCGAGCGGCAGCACCTCGGTCTCGCCGAGCAGCCGGTGCGCGTCGCCGCCGAGCGCGTGGATCTCCTTGCCGTGCTCCGTCCAATAGGTCGGCTCCTCGGCCGCGGAGTAGGAGTTGCTCGCCCGGGTCACCAGCGACACCGCCGAGATCGGCAGGTCGGGACGCATCCGCCGCACCTCGCGCAGCACGTCCAGGCGCGCCAGCACGTCGCGGGTGGTGTCGTGACTCGTGCGGCTCGCGATGAGTCCCCCGTAGAGCAGCATGTCCACCGACACCACCAGGTGCACCGTGGCCGGGTCCGCGGCACGCTCGCGCAGCCAGGCACCCAGCCCGTCGGCGTCGCCCGTGGTCCGGTAGGAGGGGAGGATCGCGGCAGGCGGAACGTCGAGGGTCACCCCGGCAACGGCCGCGACGTCTCCCGGGAGCTTGACGTTCACTGGGCGGTCGTCGAGGGGCAGCAGCGCGATGCGCGGGCGGAGGATCGGGTCGGACACGAGGAGCCTTTCGTCGGTGAAGGGGTCGCAGATCGGGGATCAGGGGCGGGCGATGGAGACGAGATACGAGTAGCGGTCGCCGCGGTACACCGACTCGGCGTACTCGATCGGACGGCTGCGGGCGTCGTAGGTCGTGCGCTTCACGAGGAAGGCGGGGGAGAACGGCGGCGTCTGCAGCGCGGCAGCCTGCTCCTCGTCGAGGACGACCGCGTGGATCTCCTGGTCGGCGCGCACGGCGGTGATGCCGAAACGGGTGCGCAGGTCGTCGTAGAGCGAGTCGCCCTCGATGCCGTCCTCCAGGCCCGGCACCGCGTCGGCCGCGATCGAGCACACCTCCAGGCAGATCGGGATGTCGTCGGCGGTCCGCACCCGGCGGATCCGGACGACGGGCGACTGCGGGCTGAGGTTCAAGGCGTATCCTGCGGTCTGCCCGGCCGCCGCGGTGCCGACGTCGACGGAGAGGGAGCCTGGTCTCATGTTCCGGGCGAGCATGTCCTCCGAGAACGAGGTCAGCTCGAACGCCTTGCTGATCCGCGAGGCGCTCACGAAGGTGCCCGCCCCCTGAAGCCGGTACACGAGGCCGTCCCGTTCGAGCTCGTCGAGGGCGCGACGCACCGTCTGCCGGTTCACCTCGAGCGACTCCGCGAGCTCGCGCTCCGTGGGCAGCTTCTCGTGGGGTGCGAGCCCCTGGTCGATGACCTCCTCCAGATGCCGCCTCACGCGTTCGTGCTTCGTGACGCCCTCGATCGCCGCCATGGTTCCCCCTCGTTTGGACTAACCCAATCTTGACGATCACGCGGGATTGTGTCAATGTCTCCTCTCAGCGGTTCTTAATTGGTCTATTCCAATCCTTTGCACGGTCAACGATGAGCGGAGAATCCCCATGCACGTGAAGCACAACATGCGCCGACGCGTCCTGGTCGCCGGGGCGGTGGGCACGGCGACGATCGTCGCCCTGAGCGGCTGCGCCGGCGGCGGCGGTGACGCGGACGGCCCCACCGAGATCACGTTCTCGTACCTGTGGGGAGGGGAGGAGGCGAAGGCGCTGGAGGCGATCATCGCCGACTTCAACGCCAGCCAGGACGACATCGTCGTCACGGGTGTCTCCAGCCCCGACACCCAGAAGCAGCTCACGTCGATGTCGTCGTCGAACGGTTCCTTCGACATCTCCGACAACTTCGGCAACACCGTCGGCGCCTGGGCTTCGAAGGGCATCCTCGCACCGCTCGACGAGGCGATCGCCGCCGAGGACATCGATGTCGACGACTTCGTCCCCAGCGCCATGGAGCAGATGACCTACGACGGCAAGGTCTACTCGCTGCCGATCGCCATCCACAGCTTCCAGCTGCTCTACAACCCGCAGCTCCTGGAGGAGGCCGGGGTCACCCCGCCGACCACGATGGACGAGCTCGCCGCCGCCATCCCGAAGCTCACCAAGAAGGACGCGTCGGGCAAGATCACGCAGCTCGGACTCGGCTCGGCGAACGACAGCACCACCCTCACGACCCTCGGCTACGCGTTCGGCGGGAGCTGGGACGGCGACGACGGCCCGACCCCCGCGGAAGACGGGAACATCGAGGCCCTGCAGTGGTATCAGGACAACGTGATCGAGCCGGTCGGTGCCGACGCCATGGCCACGTTCGTGTCCGGTCAGGGCGAGTACCTCTCCGCGCAGGACCCCTTCTTCAGCGGCCAGGTCGCCATGATCATCGACGGCGAGTGGCGGTCGGCCAGCGCCGCCAAGATCGCCCCCGACTTCGAGTGGGGTGTGACCGCGATCCCCGCCGCCTCACCCGACCTGGAGAACAGCACGCAGGTCACCGCGAGCACCCTCTTCATCCCCGCGAACTCGAAGCACAAGGAGGAGGCGGCCACCTTCCTCGCCTACCTCGTGAGCGACGAGCCCATGGAGAAGTTCGCCGTCGCCCTCGGCAACCTCCCCGGCCGCTCCTCTCTCGCCGGCAGCGCCGCGTTCGACGAGCTGCAGGACTTCGGTGTCTGGGCGGAGGCCGCGTCCTCCCCGAACGCGAAGTCCCTGGCGAGCCGTCCGTACAGCGCCGAGTACGCGACCGACCTCGCGACCGCGTTCGACGAGGTCGTGCGACTGACCGCCACCCCGGAGGAGGCGATCGCGACCGTCGAGGAGCGCATGGCCTCCTACGCCTCGAAGTGAGCCGGTCCTCGTGACCACGGCAACAGCACCCCGGGTCCGGCAGGAGAACGCTCCTGCCGGACCCGGCGCTCCCGTCCGGCGGCGCCGCAGCCGCCGGACCACGCTGATCGGCCTGGCCTTCGCGTCGCCGTTCATCGTCGGCTTCCTGTTCCTGTTCGCCTATCCGATCGCGGCGTCGGCGTACTACAGCTTCACGGACTTCAACCTGTTCCAGGCGCCGGAGTGGGTGGGGCTGGACAACTACACCCAGATGTTCGCCGACGGGGTCTTCTGGAAGTCCCTCGCCAACACAGCCGTGCTCACGGTGTTCGGCGTGCCGCTCGCGATCGGCATCGCGCTCGCCGGCGCGCACCTGCTGAACACCCCCGTGCGGGGCCAGCCGCTCTATCGCGCGCTCGTGTATCTCCCGTCGATCGTGCCGGTCGTCGTCGGCGGCTACCTGTGGCGCTGGCTGCTGAACGCCCAGTACGGCTTCATCAACCACTTCCTGTCGTGGTTCGGCATCGAGGGGCCGGCCTGGCTGCAGCAGCCGGAGTGGACGAAGCCCGCCATCATCCTCATGTCGCTGTGGACCGTCGGCGGCACCATGATCATCTACCTCGCCGCCCTGCAGGAGGTGCCGAAGGAGCTGTACGAGGCAGCCGAGCTCGACGGCGCGGGGGCCTGGCGTCGCTTCACGAACGTCACCTGGCCCACGGTCTCCCCGGTCACCCTGTTCCAGGTGATCGTGAGCATCATCGGGTTCCTGCAGATCTTCACGCAGCCCTACATCCTGTCGCAGGAGCGCCTCAACCAGGCGGGCTCGGGGCCGGGGCAGTCGATGCTCTCCTACGCGATGTACCTGTACCAGAACGCGTTCGTGTTCCTGAAGATGGGCTACGCCTCCGCCATGGCGTGGACGCTGTTCATCATCACGCTCGCCGTGAGCCTCATCGTGCTCGCGACCTCGAGGAAGTGGGTCCACGATGGTGCACGCTGACATCTCCGCACCGGTGCGCCGGCCCCGCCGCACCCGGCGCACGCTCCGCCGCGTCCGGCAGCAGATCGCGGTGACGCTGCTCGCGCTGCTGTTCCTGTTCCCGCTGCTGGTGATGCTGTCGACCGCGTTCAAGACACCAGGCGACGTCTTCTCCTCCCCGCCCACCCTGCTTCCCGCGGAGTGGACCACGGCCAACTTCGCCGAGGCGTTCGCGCAGATCCCGGTGTGGCGCTACCTCGCCAACACGCTCTTCGTCTCGGGCATGAGCATCCTCGGCACGGTCATCTCCTGCCCCCTCGTCGCCTACGCGCTGGCGAAGGTGAAGTGGCGCGGTGCCCGTCCGCTCCTGATCCTCGTGCTCGCCACGATGATGCTGCCGCCGCAGGTCACGCTGATCCCGCTGTTCCTCGTGTGGAACGGGCTGGAGGCGACGAACACCTACCTCCCGCTCATCGTCCCCGCGTTCCTGGGCACGCCGTTCTTCATCTTCATGATCCGGCAGTTCCTCCTCGCGGTGCCGGACGAGCTCATCGAGGCCGCCCGTCTGGACGGTGCCTCCGAGTTCCGCACCTACGCGACGATCGTGCTCCCGCTGGCGCGTCCGGCCATCGTGACCGCCGCGATCTTCCAGTTCGTCTGGGCGTGGACCGACTTCCTCAATCCCCTCATCTACCTCAACGACCAGTCCACGTACACGCTGTCGATCGGTCTGTACGCCTTCTTCGGGGAGAACGACGTGGCCTGGGGGCCCCTCATGGCTGCGTGCGTGATGTTCACCCTCCCGGCCGTGGCGATCTTCCTCCTCGGACAGAAGTTCTTCATCGGCGGTGCCAGTGCAGGAGCCCTCAAGTGACCCATGAATCCCTCGCCCTCCTCCGCGGCCGGCTCGTCGCCTCGGTCCAGGCCTCCGCTGGTGCCCCCGCGAGAGACACCCACGTCATCGGCGCGCTCGCCGAGTCGGCGCTGCTCGGCGGCGCGAGCGGCCTGCGGCTGAACGGGCCGGAGGACATCCGTCGGGTGCGACCGGTGACCGATGCGCCGATCATCGGGCTTCACAAGGTCTGGAACGGCGTCCGCAACGTCATCACCCCGGAACGCGCGCTCGCCGCGGGGCTGGCAGAGGCCGGGGCCGACATCATCGCGGTGGACGCCACGACGGAGCAGCTCGGCACGGACTTCCGGCTCATCGGGGAGGTCGCCGCGGCGACGGGGCGACCGGTGATGGCCGACGTGTCGACGGTCGCGGAGGGCGAGCGCGCCTGGGCGGCGGGGGCGGCGGTCGTCGGCACGACCCTGTCCGGCTACACCCCGCATTCGCCGCGTCAGGACGACCCTGACCTCGACCTCGTGGCCGCGCTCGTCGCCGCGGGGATCCCGACCATCGCCGAGGGGCGCTACCAGACCCCTGCGCAGGTGCGCGCGGCCTTCGACGCCGGGGCCTTCGCGGTCGTCGTCGGCGGAGCGATCACCGACCCGATCGCCCTCACGCGTCGGTTCGTCGCGGCGACGCCGGCCGCCCGGGAGCGGGTGTGATCGTCGGGGTCGACATCGGCGGCACGAAGATCGCCGTCGCCGGGTTCCGTGCGGAGCCGGGCGGGGCGCGCCGTCGCGCCACCGCCGTGCACACCCTGCCGACGCCGGCCCGGGAGGGTGGCGAGGCCATCGTGCGGGCGGTCGTCGAGGCGATCGATGCGATCCGCGGCGGGGAGCGGCTCGCGGCGGTCGGCGTGGGCACCGCGGGCGTGGTCGATCAGGACGGCGGCATCACCTCCGCGACCGATGCGATCAGCGGCTGGGCGGGCTTCCCGCTGCGTGCGGCGCTCGTCCGAGCCCTCGATGCCCCGGTGGCGGTCGTCAACGACGTGCACGCGGCGGCGGTCGCGGAGGCCACGGCAGGGGCGGGTCGGGGAGCGCGCGGTCTGCTGATGGTCACAGTCGGCACCGGTATCGGGGGAGCCGTCGTCCTGCCGGACGGTCTCCGCGCGGGTGTGACCGGCACGGCGGGATCGGTCGGGCACACCGAGCTCTCCCTCCCTCCGGAGCTGGCCGGGCGTCGCTGCGGCTGCGGAGGGGTCGGGCACGTCGAGGCCGTGGCCTCCGGTCCGGCATTGGAGCAGACGTACCGCGAGCGCACCGGCGTGGCGCGCACATTGCGGGAGGTGGACGCGGCCGCTCGTGCCGGGGATGCGGTCGCCGAGGAGGTGATCGCGGAGGGTGCGGCGTTCCTCGGCCGCTCGCTCGCCGGGGCGCAGGCGCTCCTGGACGTGGAGGTCGTCGCCGTCGGCGGCGGCGTGGCGGCCATCGGGGAGCGGTATCTCGCCGGGGTCGCCCGCGCCTACCGCGCGGCGGCGATGCCGGGGCCGTCGACAGCCAGGGTGCGATCCGCGGAGCTCGGGGTCGATGCGACCGTCACCGGGGCCGCGGTGCTGGCACCGGTCTGAGTCCGGGTTCCCACCCCGCATTCAGCGTTAACGATATATCGTTGAGTATCGTTCACGACTGGGAGGTCATCATGAACAACGCATTCCCCTCCACCCCGTTCGGCGGCAGCGGCAACGGCAGCAACGGCGGCGACTTCGCCGGCGGCCTCGGCAACCTCTTCGGCGGCTCGCAGGGTCCGGCCGGAGCGCTGTTCGAGGCGATGGACCAGCTCCGCAAGTCGTTCGAGTCGCGTCCGTCCGGCGGGTCCCGGATGGCCCGCGGCGACGTGCGCGCCGCCGTCCTCTCGCTCCTCGCCGAGCGACCGATGCACGGCTACCAGATCATCAACGAGATCGCCGAGCGCAGCGGCGGCACCTGGAAGCCGAGCGCCGGCTCCGTCTACCCGACGCTCCAGCTCCTCGCCGACGAGGGCCTGATCGAGGCCGAGGAGCAGAACGGCCGCAAGACCTACGCCCTCACCGAGGCCGGCCGGGCCGTCGCCGCGGAGAGCACCGAGACCCCGCCGTGGGTGCCGTCCTCCGACAAGGACCGCAGCCGCGACGCCCGGTACAGCGCTCTGCCCAAGGCCGGGGTCGACCTTGCCGCCGCGGCCGCGCAGGTCGGGCGCAGCGGCTCGCCGGAGCAGGTGCAGCAGGCCATCGAGGTGCTCGACGAGGCCCGCCGTAGGCTGTACACGATCCTCGCTCAGGACTGACCGCGTCGTGCGGTCTCCGGCGCGGAACGGCGGAAGGATGACGCGATGACGGCAGCGGCGGCACAGGGTCCTCACCGAGCCCGGTACCGCCGCATCCTGTCGTTCGCGAGCCGTGAGTTCCTCAAGATCTGGTGGTTCGAGCTCGTCCTTCCGCGGTTCGGGCTGTCGTCCGTCGCGGATCGCACGCGCGCCCGCCGCATGCAGCGGTTCGCGCGCCGATTCCACACGCTCGCGATCGAGCTCGGCGGCCTCATGATCAAGGTCGGGCAGTTCATGTCCTCGCGCCTCGATGTGCTCCCGCCGGAGATCACGGCCGAGCTGGAGGGGCTGCAGGACGAGGTTCCCGCCGTGCCCACCCCGCAGATCCGGGCGCTCGCGGAGGCCGAACTGGGCATGCCGCTCGAGCGTGTGTACACCTGGTTCGACGACACCCCCGTCGCGGCCGCCTCCCTCGGCCAGGTGCACCGTGCCCGCCTCTCCGCGCTCGACGCGGAGGACACCGGGCTCGACGAGGTCGTGGTCAAGGTGCAGCGCCCGGGCATCGACGAGATCGTCGCCGTCGACCTCGCCGCCCTCCGCCGGGTCGCGCGATGGCTCACGCGGGTCCGGATCGTGGCCGACCGCGTGGACGCCCCCGCCCTCGTGGAGGAGTTCGCCGTCACGAGCCTCGAGGAGATCGATTACCTCCACGAAGCCCGCAGTGCCGAGCGGTTCCGCGAGAACTTCGCCGACGACCCGCGCGTGGCCGCTCCGGAGATCGTCTGGGAGCGCACGACCCGCCGGGTGCTCACGCTGTCCGACGTGACGGCGATCAAGATCAACGACACCGCGGCGCTCCGGGCGGCGGGCATCGACCCCTCCGCGGTCGCCGATGCCTTCGCCGAGGTCATGTTCGACCAGGTCTTCACGCACCGGTTCGTGCACGCCGACCCGCACCCCGGCAACATCTTCGTCACGCCCGTCCCTTCGACAGGCTCAGGGACCCCGGGGGGCTTCCGTCTGACGTTCATCGACTTCGGCATGATGGCCGAGGTCTCCGACAACCTCCGGCAGGGACTGCGGACCCTCCTCATCGCGGTGACAGCGCGGGACAGCCGCGGCCTCGTCCGCGCTGCGAAGGAGATCGGCGTGCTGCTCCCCACGGCCGACACGGGCGAGCTGGAGCGGGCGCTGACCGCCCTCTTCGCGCGCTTCGGCGGGATGGGGTTCGCGGAACTGAGCCGGGTCGACCCGCGGGAGTTCACCGACTTCGCCGAGGAGTTCGGCGACATGGTGCGGCGGCTTCCGCTGCAGCTCCCCGAGGACATGCTGCTCCTCATCCGGGCCGTGTCCCTCACGTCCGGCATGTGCAGCAGCCTCGATCCCGCGTTCAACGTGTGGGACGCGGCCGAGCCGTATGCCGCGCGGCTGCTCCGCGACGAGTCCGGCACCCTCATGCAGGACATGGCGCAGCAGGCGATGGCGAACGCGGCCACGACCTGGCGGCTCCCGAAGCGCATCGACGACATCATCACCCGCGTCGACGACGGCAACGTCTCCTTCGACACCTCGCGTCTGGAGCGCCGCCTCGACCGGCTGGAGGGCATCGCACGGCGGATCGCCTCCGGCGTGCTGTTCGCCGCGATGCTCATCGGCGGGGCGCTGCTCGTCGGTCCGCTCCCGCCGCTGGGCATCACCCTGCTGTGGGTCTCGGTGCTCCCGCTCCTCGGTGCCCTCTTCCTGGGCCGCCGCCGCCCCCGCTGACCCCCGCCAGGCCCCGCCCGGCGGCCCCGCCGGAACAGGCGAACGCGCGGAATCAGGCGCTCCTGCGCGGGAGCGCCTGATCTGCCGCGTTCGCCTGAGCCCGCGCAGGTGGAAAGATGGTCTCTCATGGACACGCCTGACGAGAAGCCCACCGAACGCTCCGCAGGATCCCCGACCCGTCCGCGCACCGACGCCGTCGTGACCGGGACGCACCGCCAAGCCGCGAAGGCCTCCGAGACGGCGCGCAAGATCGTCCGCGACATCACGACGGTCCCGCCGCGCAGCGTGCACCCGGCGCTGGTTCCCGGGGTGTCGGTCGAGGAGACGGGACGCACCTACCGCACCGATCCGCTCGTCTTCGGCGTCGCCGCCGCCTTCGCCCTCGCCTTCATCGCGTGGGGCGTGTTCGCGGGGGACAACCTCGCCGGCACCACGAGCACGGTCCTCGCCTGGGTGGTCGAGTACTTCGGCTTCTTCTTCACGACGATCGCCACGATCATCCTCGTATTCATGCTGTTCGTCGGCTTCAGCAAGTACGGGCGCATCCCGCTCGGCCGCGACGACGAGGAGCCCGAGTTCTCGATGTTCTCGTGGATCTCCATGCTCTTCGCGGCGGGCATGGGCATCGGCCTGGTGTTCTGGGGCGCCGCCGAGCCGCTGACGTTCTTCGAGAACCCGCCACCGGGCACCGTCGAGGCGAACACCCTCGAGGCCATGCACACGGCGCAGGCCCAGGTGCTCTACCACTGGGGTCCGCAGGCCTGGGCGTTCTACGCGCTCGTCGGTGGCGCCATCGCCTACGGCGCCTACCGCCGCGGGCGCACGCCGCTGATCTCCTCGATCTTCGCCCCGCTGCTCGGCGAGAACCGCACGACGGGCCCGGTCGGCCGCACGATCGACATCTTCTCCATCATCGTGACGCTGTTCGGCACGGCCGCCTCCCTCGGTCTCGGGGCGCTGCAGATCGGCCACGGTGTCGAGCTCGTCAGCGGCATCGGCCCGCTCGGCAACGGCATCCTCATCGCGGTGATCGCGGTGCTCACGGCGTGCTTCATCGCCTCCGCTGTCTCCGGCGTCTCCAAGGGCATCCGGGCGCTGTCGAACATCAACGCCGTCGTCGCGATCCTGCTCGCGTTCTTCGTGTTCTTCGTCGGTCCGACGCTGCTGATCCTCAATGTGATCCCGTCGGTCGCCGTGCAGTTCCTCGGCGATCTGCCGACCATGATCGGCCGCTCCGCATCGCAGGGCGAGGCCGCGCAGGCCTTCCTGTCGAGCTGGACGATCTTCTACTGGGCGTGGTGGATCTCCTGGTCGCCGTTCGTCGGCATGTTCATCGCGAAGATCTCCCGCGGACGCACCCTCCGTCAGTTCGTGTCGGTCGTCATCGTGGTGCCGTCCGCCATCTCGCTCGTGTGGTTCGCGATCTTCGGGACCACGGCGATCCAGCAGCAGATGGACGGCGCAGGGCTCACCGTCGACCCGCCGGAGGAGGTGCTGTTCGGGGTGTTGGAGAACCTGCCGTTCCCGCTCATCACCAGCATCGTCCTCATCCTCCTCATCGCGATCTTCTTCATCACGGGCGCCGACTCGGCCTCGCTCGTCATGGGCACGCTGTCCCAGCAGGGCCGCCCGGAGCCGTCCCGCTGGGTCGCGGTGGTCTGGGGTGTGCTGGTCGGTGTGATCGCGGCGGTGCTGCTCGTCAGCGGCGCCGAGGGCAGCGGACTGCAGTCGCTGCAGAACGCCACGATCATCGCGGCGCTGCCGTTCGCGATCATCATGACGTTCATGATGATCGCGTTCATGAAGGACCTGCGACGCGATCCGCTGATCCTGCGCGACCGCTACGCCCGGGCCGCCGTCCGCCACAGCGTCATGGCCGGGCTCGAGGAGTACGGCGACGACTTCGCCCTCGTGCCCGTCGAGTACGACCACTCGGAGGACGACCTCGCCTGGATCGACGAGGACACTGTCGATGACACCCTCGCCGAGGTGTACGAGGCCGCGACCGAGGCGATCGACATCATCCCGCCGGCCGAGGTGGACGCCGCCGTCGATGCCGCGATGGACGCCCCTGCCGACAAGGACTGAACGCGAGAGCTCAGGCGCTCACGCCGGGTCAGGCACTCCCTCACGGAGGACGCCTGAAGCGGCGTGGTCGCCTGTCTCGGCGGCCGCGGTGATCCGGGCGGCCATGCCGGAGAAGATGAGCCCGTGGAAGGGCAGCACGGCGAGCCAGTACAGCCGGCCGAGGAGCCCGCGGGGGAAGAACACGGCACGCTGCTCGTAGCGGGCACCGTCGCCTTCGGGCACCGCGCGCAGTTCCAGCCACGCCTCGCCCGGCACCTTCATCTCGGCGCGGAGCCGCAGCAGATGGCCGTCCTCGGTCTGATCGACCGCCTCGACGCGCCAGAAGTCGATCGCATCCCCGACCCGGGCGGCGGTGCGGCTGCGGCGTCCGCGGCGGAGCCCCACGCCGCCGACCACGCGGTCCATGAGTCCCCGGACCGCCCAGAGCAGCGGCGACGAGTACCACCCGTTTTCGCCGCCGATCCCGAGGATGACGCGCCACAGCTCCGCGACGGACGCGCGGGTCGCGACGGAGCGCTTGTCCGTGAACACGGTGCGTCCGGCCCAGTCCGGGTCGCTCGGCAGCGGGTCGCTCGGGGCGCCGGTCACCTCGGCGTCCTGCCAGCTCGTCTCCACGGCGTCCGCGTCCACCCGGCCGAGGGCCAGCGCCACGGAGCGGCGATACGGCGTGAGTCCGCCCTCGGGCCGCGGGATGAGCGCGTCGACGGCGTGGTCCTTCATGATGCACTCGTTCTGCAGCGAGGCGACGAGGGGCCGGGCGATGGAGCGCGGCACCGGCGTCACGAGGTTCACCCAGTGCGAGGCGAGCTCTGGGGTCAGCACCGGAAGGGCCGCGATGGCGCGCTGCCGCAGTCCGGCCTCCACCGCGTACCCGTTCATCATCTGGCCGTAGCGCAGCACGTCCGGGCCGCCGATGTCGACCGCGCGATTCACCCGGTCGTCGACCCGTGCCGCACCGAGCAGGTAGTGCAGCACGTCGCGCACGGCGATGGGCTGGATGCGGTTGCGCACCCACTTCGGCGCCGGCATGTAGGGCAGCACATCGGTGAGGTGTCGGATCATCTCGAAGGACGCCGACCCGGAGCCGATCACCACGCCCGCCTGCAGGACGAGGGTGGGTACCCCGGACTCCAGGAAGATCTCGCCGACGTGGACCCGGGAGCGCAGGTGCGGGGAGAGCTTCACGTCGTCTGGATGCAGGCCGCCGAGATACACGATCCGCCGCACCCCGGCCCGGGCGGCCGCGGTGGCGACGGTGGTCGCCGCGCGCTCGTCGCTCTCCTCGAAACCCTTGCCGGCCGACATGGAGTGGATGAGGTAGTACACGACATCGACCTCGTCCATCGCGGAGGCCACGGCGTGCTCGTCGTCGGCGGACCCCTCGACGATCTCGCACTCCTCGCCCCAGCCGAAGGAGGCGGCGCGGACGGCGTCCCGCGCGAGGACCCGGACCCGGTAGCCGGCGTTCAGCAGACGCGGGGTCAGACGGCCGCCGATGTATCCGGTGGCGCCGAGCACGAGGGCGCGGGGCGCGGAGCCGTCGTCGCGGGGGACCGCCCGCAGGGCGTCTTCGCGACCGGTGGGCTGGGTGAGCTCGCTCATGCTCCGAGCGTAGATCCCGGGGCCGACATGCGGTACGGGCTTGCGCCCCGGAGCGTCGCCGTCACGACATGGTCGCGGGCTTCCTGGACACGCGTCGTCCGCGGAAAGCGTCGGACTAGGCCGGCTCGTCCACGAGGTCGGCGCCACCGTGCACGGCGTCCGCCTCGGCGGCCTCCTGGATCGCGGCGGTCATCCCGACGAGGAACCGCATGACGACCACACGCTCCTCATCGGAGAGGTCGTCCACGAGGGAGAGCATCCGACGGTGCATCGCACCGAGTGTCGCGCGCACCTCGTCGTCGCTGCTGACAGTGGGCACGACGATCCCGGCGCGGCGGTCGGTCGGGTGCGGTTCGCGGCGGGCGTGCCCGCCCTTCTCCAGCCGGTCGATGAGCGTGGTCGTCGACGCGGTGGAGATGTCGAGCATGCGCGCCAGATCGATGGGCCGCACGATGCGCCCGGCCTTCTGCTCGCGCAACAGGAACCGGAGGGCGACGAGGTCGGTCTCGTTCATCCCCATGGACGCGCGCGTGCGGGCGCGCATCGCCGTCTCGGCGCTGCGGTACCGCCGCAGCATGTTGAGCACGTCGACCGTGGTGGCGCGCTCGCTGTCGGGGTACCAGTACCCGGAGGCGTGGAACTCGCCGGTGCTGTCGGTCACGCGACCTCTCCTTCGTCGCTGGAACCGGCCTCCCGCTCGAGCATCTCCATCGCGCCGGTCTCGACCTCGGCTGGGACGATGCGCAGAAGCCCGCCCGTGATCGCATCGGTCTCGGCGCCGATGATCTGCTCGATCCGTCGTCGCGGGACGGAGGGGAACAGTTCCTCCAGACGTGCGAGCAGATCGGCGTAGCGGATGTACGACGCCTCCTCGAGACTCAGTGGCTCGGGCATGGCATCCTTTCGGGGGCAGGGTTTCCATCATCGCACCTCCGGAAGTCCCTGGTCGCACCCGATATCGCTAGACAGCCTTACTGTCAGGTTGTCGAGGTACCATGGGGGTTCGGGGAAGGAGGAACTCTGCATGGGAAACACGAGCACCGACGTCACGACCTCAGCGCTCGCGCGCGATGTCGATGACTTCCGTCGCGCCGACGCGCAGTTGAACCGCCGTCTCGCCGCACGGCGCGAACCCAACGATACCGACCGTGCGGCGATGCACTTCATCAGCACCGCGCCCGTCGAGAAGCCCGTCACTCCCCGTGAACTCGCCACCTACCTCGGCATCAGCACGGCCGCCGTCACGAGCGTCGTGCGACGGATGTCCGAGCGTGGGCAGATCGTCGTCGCGCCGCACCCCCTGGATGCGCGGTCCAAGGTCCTCCGGCCGTCCCTTCGCGATCTGCACGGACAGGGCGACGAGCTGGCGCAGCGCGTGGCCGCCATCGAAGGCGAGTTCACCGCAGAGGAGGCGACCGTGATCTCCCGCTTCCTGCGCCGCCTGACCGACGAACTCGGCGATCTCCCCTGATCGATTTGATTTAACTAGTTAAACTAGTAAACTATCCTCGTCCAGCTTTTCTGCCACGAGGAGAAGATCATGGGAACCCTCACTTACGCGAACCTCGCCGAGCCGATCGAGATCGACGACGAGCTGCTCGCCCACCTTCGCGCGGCCACCGTCACCAAGTTGCGTCGCAACGAGCCGTTCGCGCTCACGGTACAGACGGGCGCCGACCGCACCGAGACGCTGTGGATCCACGCGTCCATCCCGATCCGCTTCGTCGTCGAGACACCGGTCACCCTCCAGCGGCCGCTGCTGGCCCGTCTCATGCAGGCCGCGGGTTCGACCGGCGGGCTCGACCTCACCGACCCCGAGCTCGCGCTCGATGCGGTATCGCGCGAACTGCACGCGCTGTCCGCCTGATCACGGAGGGGTGCAGACCTGCCTCACCGCCTCGGGATCCTCTTCAAGGGCTCTCGGATTCCCGGACGGTGACGGCTACGGCGAGAACGGAGCGGGGGCTCTCGATCGCCGACCGCGGCATCCGGCCGCCGGGATTCGGGTTCCCGGCAGCCGGATGCCGTTTCTTCGTCAGAGGGCGGTGTAACCGCCGTCGACCAGGTGGTAGCTGCCGGTGATGAAGCTCGCGGCGTCGCTCGCGAGGAACACCACGAGGTTCGCGACCTCCTCGGCCTGGCCGAGGCGCCCGATCGGGTGCTTCGACACGAGGAAGTCCTTCGCCTCGTCGCCCATGTTCGCCAGCAGCGGGGTGTCGATGAAGCCGGGGCCGACCGAGTTCACGCGGACGCCCTGCGCCGAGTACTCGAGGGCGGCGGTCTTCGTCATGCCGACGACGCCGTGCTTGGCGGTGACGTAGGCGGGGGAGCCTGCGAAGCCGACGCTGCCGAGGATCGAGGCGATGTTCACGACCGAGCCGCCGCCGTTGGCGAGGATCGACGGGATCTGCGCCTTCATGTTGCGGAACACGGCGTTGAGGTTGATGGCGATCACCTTGTCCCACGCGTCTTCCTCGTAGTCCGCGGTGGGTGCCGTCGCGCCGCCGATGCCGGCGTTGTTGACGCCGATGCGGAGCGGAGCGAGCGAGTTGGCGAGCTCGACCGACGAGGCGATCCAGGCCGGGTCCGTCGCGTCGCCGACCGACGCCTCCGCGGTGCCGCCGGCGGCGCGGATCTCCTCGACGACCGCGTTCGCGTGCTCCGCGTTCAGGTCGTTCACCACCACCGCCGCGCCGTTCTGCGCCAGCAGCAGGGCGACCGCGCGGCCGATGCCGCTGCCCGCTCCCGTCACGATCGCCGAGCGGTTCGAGACGTCGTACTGAGCCACTTTCGGGCTCCTTCCCGGGCGGGCGCGGTGCCGGGAGATCTTCTCGGACGGTCCGTCCTTCCCTCCAGCCTACGCCCGGAATACCGGTGTGGATTCATGTGAATGGAGATGCTCGGCCGCCTGGCTACGCTGTGGGAACCGTCTGCCGCGGGAGGACCGATTCCGGCGGGACGAATCCCGAGGAGGCGACCAGTGCACCCGCTTGCAGATGATTCGGAAGGCTCTCCGAGGGTCGACGTGTTCTCGCCCCTCGCTCTGGTCGTCGTCGGGGAGGGTCATGGCGCGGTCGTGCGCCGCCTGCGTGCGGCGCGGCCCGATGCGGTCGTGACGGGACTCGGGCCCGTCGATGCGGCTGCACTGGCGCACGCCTCCGCAACGGCTCATCTCGTGCTCGGCGTCGGCGATGTGTCTGGCCCCGCCTGGTGCGACGGGCTTCTCGCGGACGGCGACGAGGAAGGCCTGTCCCGCTTCCTCGCCCGAGCGGCGGAGGTCGAGGAGCGCCGGAGGGCTCGGCGACTCCCTCCAGACACGCCGCCGATCCTCGAGTCGTGGTCGCCGCGCTGGGCGGCGGATGCCGCTCGCCTCGGCGCCCGCGTCGCCTCGGCGTTCGACGGCGTCCCGGTGCGGGTCGATCACATCGGCTCGACGGCCGTGCCAGGGCTGCGCGCCAAACCGATCATCGACCTCCAGGTGGGGGTGCGCGACCTCGCGGACGCGGATGCCGCGGAGCAGCGCCTCGGGGACGCCGGCTTCGTGAACGTGCAGCGCATCGTGCCGGACGCGCCGGGCGTCTCCCGCGACAACGCGCGGTGCGGCGGCAACCAGGACGAGTGGGCGAAACGCCTGTTCGCGAGCGTGGACGCCAGGGCGCGGGCGATCGTGCATGTGCGGCGCGTCGAGGCGTCGAACGCGCGGTACGCCCTCCTGTTCCGGGACTGGCTGCGGGCGGACCCGGAGGCGCGCGACGAGTACGCGGCGCTCAAGACCGCGCTGGCCTCCGCGCACCGGGACGACCGCGACTTCGACGACTACGCGCGGGCGAAGGACCACTGGTTCGACCGGGCGCAGGGGGAGATGGAGGCCTGGGCGCGGGCGACCGGGTGGGTGCCGGGCAGGGCTGGGGCGTGAGTGCCGCGAAGCACTCTTGACACGCCCGCGACGCGGGTCTAACGTACAACCAAATGGTTGCACAAACGGAGTTGAGCGAAGCGGAGGTCGACCGTGTGTTCCACGCACTGGCGACGTCGACCCGGCGGGACATCCTGCGCCGGACGATCGAGCGGGAGCAGTCCGTCTCGACACTCGCCTCCGAGTACGAAATGTCGTTCGCCGCGGTCCAGAAGCACGTGGCCGTGCTGGAGGCGGCGAACCTCATCGTCAAGCGCGCCGAGGGACGCGAGCGGCTCGTCCGCGCGAACCCCGAGATGATCGCCCGCGCCAGGGCGCTCCTCGCCCGATACGAAGAGCTGTGGCGTTCGCGTATCGCCCGGCTCGACGATCTCCTGGCCGAGCCGTCCCCGCCCGCGGGGAAGCCGGCCTCCACCGACCCCACCAGCAGTCAACGCAACGAATCGCAAGGAGACTGACATGCCTGTCACGGACATCATCACGGATGCCGAGAACCTCACCATGACCGTCGTCGCCGACCTCGCCGCGCCCGTCGAGCGCGTCTGGGCCGCCTACACCGACCCGCAGCAGCTCGAGCGGTTCTGGGGTCCTCCCGGCTGGCCGGCCACCTTCACCCAGTGGGACCACACCGTCGGCGGCCGAGCCGTGTACACGATGAACGGCCCTCGCGGGGAGAAGGCCTCCGGCACCTGGGAGTTCCTGGAGATCGACGCGCCGCGCAGCTTCACGGTGCTCGACTCGTTCGCCGACGAGGACGGCACGCCGGACGCGAACCTCCCCTCCATGCGCATGACCTTCACGTTCGAGCCGACGGCCGAGGGCACGCGCATGGTCAACACGAGCCACTTCGCGTCCGCCGAGGCGCTCGAGCAGGTCGTCGCGATGGGCGCCGTGGAGGGCACCCGGATGGCCATGGCCCAGCTCGACGCCGTGCTGCAGGACCTCCGCGACTACGCGCAGGGCAAGGGCACGCGGGTGGAGCTGCTGGACGACACGCACGTGCGCATCACCCGGCTCGTCGAGGGTCCGCGCGAGCTGGTGTGGCGCGCCCACTTCGAGCCCGACCTCATCCGGCAGTGGATGCTCGGCCCGGACGGGTGGGAGATGACCGAGTGCGTGTCGGCGACCGAGGTCGGCCAGTCGTACCGGAACTCCTGGGCGCCCGTGGGCGACACGGAGGGTGAGCCGTTCGGATTCGAGGGGGAGGCGCTGCTGATCGACGCCCCGAAGCGCGCCGTCACCACCGAGCGGATGCAGGGCATGCCGACCGAGACGCTCAACGACCTCAACCTCTACGAGGAGGACGGCGCGACCCTCGTCACGGTGCTCATCGAGTACCCCGACAAGGAGACGCGCGACATGATCCTCGCCACCGGCATGGCCGACGGCATGGAGGCCTCGTTCGCGCGACTGGAGCGGGAGCTGCTGTCCGTCTGACACCCAGGCACTCGCGCCGGAACAGGCGGTTCTCGTGGAGAGCCGCCTGTTCCGGCGCTTCTGCCTGTGCGAAAGCGGGATAAAGTGGCGGCACGATGAGGATCACGCGCCGTACCCTGCTCCTCGGCGCCGGAGCCGGTGCCGTCTCGGTGCTTCTCGCCTCCTGCACCCCGGAGCCGGAACCGACGCCGACCCCCACCCGCACGCGCGAACCGGAGCCGCCGCCCGGCGTCCCCGCCCCGAGCGGGAGCGTCCGCAGCACCTGGACCACCGACCCCTTCGCCCGGGGCGCCGCGAGCTTCACTCCTGTCGGGGTGCTCGCCGCGACCCGCGCGGCGCTCGCGCAGTCCGTCGACGACCGGCTCTTCTTCGCGGGCGAGGCGACCGACGACGAGGCGCCGGGTACCGTCCGGGGAGCCCTGCGCTCGGGCCGCCGTGCCGCGCGGGAGCTCATCGTCGCCGCCGAGGACGGCGAGCGGGTGGCCGTGATCGGCGCCGGGATCGCCGGGGCGACCGCCGCCGCGCAGCTCGCGGAGGACGGCCTGCAGGTGACGGTGTTCGAAGCGCGCGACCGCGTCGGCGGTCGGATCCTCTCCCGCGCGGAAGACGACTGGCCGGTTCCGGTGCAGCTCGGCGCGTGGCTGTTCGGCGAGGCCGACGCGGAGCTGCTCGAGACGATCGACGAAGGGGACATGGACCTCGTCGACCTCGACGGCGCGCGGTGGCGCTCGGCCGAGGGTGACGTCGACCCCGTGGATCCGCAGCCCGTGGAAGCCGCGGTGACCACGGCGCAGTCCGCCCCGCAGGACTCTTCCGTGGCGGACGCCCTGGTGGCGGCCGGCATCGACCCGGAGGACCCCGCGACCGCCGCGCTCCTCGCGCTCCTCGCGGCACGGACGGGTGCGGACGCCGCCGACCTGTCGAGCTGGTTCGCCCCGCCGCTTCCCGATGCAGCGCTGCAGGGAGTCGGCGACGACCTGACCCCGTTCATCGAGAGTGCCCTGGACGGGGTGAAGGTCGGGCTCAGCTCGCCGGTCACGCGCCTCGCGTGGGACGACACCGGGGTGAGTGTGCGCCTCGGCACCGGGGAAGCCCTCTCCTTCGACCGGGTGCTGCTGACGGTGCCGCTCGGGGTGCTGCAGGAGCAGGCCATCGAGTTCGATCCGCCGCTGCCGTTCGACAACCGCGGCGCCGTCTCCGCGCTCGGCATGGGTGCCGTCGAGACGGTGTGGCTGCGATGGGACGAGCCCTTCTGGGACGGTGACGAGGCGATCTGGCACGCGGTCGGCGACGACATCGCGATCCCCACGTGGATCAACCTCCGCCCCTCGACCGGCGAGAACGTGCTCGTCGGGATCGTGGGCGGTGCGGCGGCGCGGGACTTCGCGGAGCTCGGGGACGCGGAGGCCGTCGAGGCGGCGCTCGCGTCGCTGGCGCTCTACGCCTGAACCGTCTCGCGTGCGGCCTCGGCCGGGGCACGCTCCTCGGGCGGAGGCTCGGTGGGTGCGCGATCCCACGGGTCCGGCAGGCGGCTGATGAGCACGAGCGCGGTCGCCACGGTGGCGAAGGTGGCCAGCGCGATCGCGCAGGAGACGGTGAACTCGACGGGACCGCTCACCTGCCGCGGGTCGAGGAAGTAGTACGGGTACCAGCCGATCAGCGGTCCGCGGATGAGCGTCGCGACGCCCCACAGCACCGGGTAGGCCAGCGTCACCGGGATCACCCGCCACGGCACCGCCCGATGTCCCGGGGCCAGGGCCCAGGCGGCGACCGTCACTGCGGGCAGCCAGAAGTGCAGCACCTGATCCGACCACGGCACGTCGATGCGGATCCCCCGGACTCCGGCCTGCCAGACGAGGATCGCGAACACGAGCCCCGCCGTGATGGTCCAGGTGAGCACGAGGGCGAGCGCCACCGTGAGCCACCGCGGGTCGCGGGCCCGACGCAGTGCGAGGACTCCGGCGACGGTGAGGAGGACGACGAAGGCGATGTTCGACTGGTTCGTCAGGTACGCGAAGAAGTTCTGGCTCGCGATGGTGTTCGACGCGAGTCCCCACGCGAGGCGGTGGATCAGCGCGATGAGGCAGACGGCGGCGGCGGTGAGCCGGAGCAGGCCGAAGACGGTGCGCCTGCTCACCGTCGCCTCGTCCTTTCCGCCATCCGCCGAGTCTACGGAGCCGACCCGGGGTGACGCCGCATCAGGCCGTCGCGCGGGTTCAGGCGCGGGTGGGCGTGGGGGCCTGTTCTCGCGCGAGGGCCTGCTGCGGCGGAGGGGGTCAGCGGCGCGGGGCGCGCGTCGACCACAGGGCCAGCGCGATGAGCCCCGGCTGGAAGAACAGTCGCACGAAGCGCTTCATGTCGGTGTCGAGGCCGAAGCCGTCGCGATGATGCATCCACTGCGCCACGTTGCCGGGGAAGACCGCCGCGAAGAAGAGCGCGGCGACGGTGCCGACCGTGCGACGGCGGCGACGGGTGAAGAGGAGCGCGGATCCGAGCGCGACCTCCGCGACGCCGGACGCGAGCACCGTGGTGTCCGGATCGAGCGGCAGCGATTCCGGAACCTGCGCCTGGAACTCCTCGCGGGCGACCGTGAGGTGGGAGACGCCGGCGAACACGAGCGCGGCGCCGAGGAAGATCCAGCCGATGGTGCGGGGAGTCGACATGGTGCGAGTGTACGCCTCGCGGTCTCCGTCAGATCAGGCGGCGGAGCGCTTCTTCCAAGGCGATTCCCTGTGCCTCGGCGCGGTCGCGGAGACGGGCGTGCTCGTCGGGGGACAGCGGCACCTGCAGCACGATGGGGTCGTCCTGCGCGAGGTCGAGTCCGTCGAGGAGATCGGAGGTCTCGGCCCACAGCGGCGCGGCGAACTCCGCCTCCGCGACGGGGTTCGGGGTGCGGGACGAGGCTGCCGTCGCGGAGGATGCCGGGGCTTCCGCGGCGGCAGCGGCGACAGGGGCGGAGGCGGCGACGGCGGCTCCGGCATCGGTCGCGCGGGTGAACCCGGGGCCTCGACGCGGCTCCTGCTTCTGCTGATAGGCCTTGGCGGCGGCGTTCGCGCGCTCGTCGGCGGCTTCGTTCAGCGGGTGCCCGGCGTGGCCCTTGACCCAGGAGAACTCGACGTCGCGACCGCGCAGGGCCTCGTCGATCCCTTCGAGGAGGTCGCGGTTCAGCACGGGCCCGCCGTCGGACTTCCGCCATCCGCGGCGCTTCCAGCCCGGCATCCACTTCGTCACGGAGTCGATCACGTAGCGGCTGTCGCACTCGATCAACAGCTTCTCGTCGGTGCCGGCCGTCGCCCGGAGCAGTTCGAGGACGGCGCGGAGCTCGCCCTGGTTGTTCGTGCCGTGCGGGGAGCCGCCGGCCGCCCAGTTCGCGTCGTCGATGTACCAGGCCCAGCCGTTCGGGCCGGGGTTGCCCAGGGCGGAGCCGTCTGCGGCGGCGGTGATGGTCATCCGTCCACCGTATCGCTGGCCGCGGACGCCCTTTCGCGCCGCGGTCGCACGGATTCCCGCGGAACCTGCGACGGGAGTGCGAAACAGCGATGCCGTGCGGGCGTCAGTCCTCGGGGTCGGCGTTCTCGGTGCTCGCGGCCTCGGGAGCGGGCGGGGCGACGGGGAACACGATGGAACTCACCGAGGACGGGGTGTCGAGGCCGAGGGTCAGCGGGTCGACCGTCGGCGCGGCGTCGAGCGTGTCTGCGGCCGAAGTCTCGAGAGGCTCAGAGGGGAGTCCCCACTGCTTCTCTTCTTCCTCCGGTCGCTGCTGGAAGAGTCCCATGTCTCCATTGTCACCCCAGGGCGGCGCGAGGTCGCGGTTTCCCACCGAGGTCGCAGGGATCGGGCGGCATCCTGCGACGGGGGTGCGACTCTGCGACCGCGGCTCACTCCGCGCGCGCGGCCTCCCGCACGGCGTCGACGAGGGTGCGCCACGGACCGTCCACGGCGGAGTCGGGCAGCTCCCGCTCCCGGCGCTCGGACGGGGTGCGGGCGCGGATGCTCCACACGAACCGGTCGGCCCCGGGCTCCGTGTCGACGTCGTCGTCCCAGGGGCAGCTGTCGATGAGGCCGATCCATTCCTCGGCGTCCGGCGGCTCGGCCTCCACACGCCACTGGCGACGGATGCCGGCGAGACCTCCCGAGCGCACGACGGCGATGACGACGGGGGCGTCAGGCGGCGTCGGGTCCTCGGTCATCCTCATAGACTCCCACGGTCGTCCACGCGCGTCGAGCGGCGGCGACGGTCTCCTGATCGACCGTGGCTGCCGCGGCGACTGTGGCGTCGGCGAAGGCGGTGAAGGTCGCGGTGCTCGACAGCCCGCCGGTGAGTGCCCGGTACCAGACCATGCCGGCGCGCTCCCAGGCGTTGCCGCCGAGGTCGAGGGCGAAGAGGGCGAAGGCGCGGTTCGGGATGCCGGAGTTGATGTGCACGCCTCCGTTGTCCTCGGTGGTGCGCACGAATCCGCTCATGTGGTCGGGCTGCGGGTCTTTCCCGAGTTCATCGTCGTCGTAGGCCGTGCCCGGCGCGATCATGGAGCGCAGGGCCGACCCCTCCACCGCATCCGTGAAGATCTCCGCCCCGATGAGCCAGCTCGCCTTGTCGGCGGACTGCCCCAGGGCGTACTGCTCGGTGAGGGCGCCGAACACGTCGGCCACGGACTCGTTCAGTGCGCCCGGCTGGCCCTGATACTCCAGGTTCGCCGTGTGCTGCACGACGCCGTGGGCGAGCTCATGCCCGATCACGGTGAGCGAGCCGGTGAAGTGCTGGAACACCTCGCCGTCGCCGTCGCCGAACACCATGCGCTCGCCGTCCCAGAAGGCGTTGTCGTAGTCGACGCCGTAGTGGACGGTCGCGTCGAGAGGAGCGCCGGCGTCGTCGAGCGAGTTGCGGCCGAACGCGGACAGCAGCATCTCGAACGTCGCGCCCAGGCCGTCGAACGCCTCGTTGACCGCGGTGTCGGCGACGGGCTCGTCGTCTTCCGTGCGGACCACGGCCCCCGGGAGCTGCTGCGTGTTGCCGGCGTCGCTGATCGTGCGGTTCGGCGCATCCGAGAGCTGCGCGACGAGGTCGCCGTTCTCGTCGATCGAGAGGTCGATGCGGGCGCGGAACGGCGGGCGGCCCGCGGTGAGCGTCTGCCGGGCGGCGGCGGCGGCCTTCGGGAACCGACCCGACTCCGCCAGGCGCGCGAGCAGGTAGGAGGGGACGACGCCGGGATGCGGGAAGGATTCTGCGCTGCTCATGCGTCGACCCTACGCCGGGGATCGGACACGGCAGGAGACCCCCAGGACGGTCGCGTAAAATCGGCCTAATGACCGACGCGCCCGACGCCACCCCCGACCTGGGCCCCGGCATCGACCCCGACGACCTCGCCACGACGCTGCGCGTCCTCGCCGAGCTGCACACGATCGACAACGAGCACCCCGACTTCGTGGCCGTGCGTCACGCGACCGCGGCCATGTTCAAGGCGGTCAAGCGCGTGCGGCGCAAGGAGATCCGGGATGCGATCGCCGAGGCGGACAAGGCCGTCGTCGCCCGCACCGCCACCGGTGCCCCCGACCGCATCGACGACGAGACCCGCGGCAACGACCTCGCCACGAGCGTGGTGGACGCGCCCATCGCCGGCGAGCTCCTGAAGCCCCGCAACTGCTACATCTGCAAGCAGCCGTACACGCTCGTCGACGCCTTCTACCACCAGCTCTGCCCGGACTGCGCCCGCTTCAGTCACGGCAAGCGCACCGCCCGCACCGACCTCACCGGCAAGCGCGCCCTGCTCACGGGCGGCCGCGCGAAGATCGGCATGCACATCGCGCTGCGCCTCCTCCGTGATGGTGCGCACACCACGATCACCACCCGGTTCCCGCGGGACGCCGTGCGCCGGTTCTCGGCCCTGCCGGATGCGGGCGACTGGCTGCACCGGCTGCGCGTGGTCGGCATCGACCTCCGCGACCCCGCCCAGGTGATCGGGCTCGCCGACTCGGTCGCCGCGCAGGGCCCGCTCGACATCCTCATCAACAACGCCGCGCAGACGGTCCGCCGCTCGCCCGGGGCGTACTCGCTGCTCGCCGACGCGGAGCTCCAGCCGCTGCCGGACGGTCCGCTGCCGGAGATGGAGACCTTCGGGCACACCGTCGACCCGCACCCGCAGGCGCTGCAGGCGTCGGTCGACGCGCACCCGCTGCTCTCGGTCGCGGCGCTCGGCGGCACGGTCGCGGAGCAAGGCGGACAGGCGCTCACGGCCGAAGACCTCGCCCGGCTCGCGATGGCCCCCGGCTCCTCCTCGCTCGAGAAGCACGCGGACGGCACGGCGATCGATGCGGGCGGCCTCGTGCCGGACGTGAACCGCGTCAACAGCTGGGTGCAGTCCGTGGATCAGGTCGATCCGCTGGAGATGCTCGAGGTGCAGCTCGCCAACACCACCGCGCCGTTCCTGCTCATCAGCAGGCTGCGGGCGTCGATGGCCGCGTCGTCGTCGCGCCGGAAGTACGTCGTGAACGTCTCCGCCATGGAGGGGCAGTTCTCCCGCCGTTACAAGGGCCCGGGCCACCCGCACACGAACATGGCGAAGGCCGCGCTGAACATGCTGACCCGCACGAGCGCGGGAGAGATGCTGGAGAAGGACGGCATCCTCATGACCGCGGTCGATACCGGCTGGATCACCGACGAGCGCCCGCACTACACGAAGGTGCGACTGGCGGAGGAGGGCTTCCACGCCCCGCTCGACCTGGTCGACGGCGCCGCCCGGGTGTACGACCCCATCGTGCGCGGCGAGGCCGGCGAGGACATCCACGGCGTCTTCCTCAAGGACTACGAGCCCAGCCCCTGGTGACGCCCGTTCGAATCGCCTGAATGGTTCCATCCGGAGCCGGAAAGGGGCCAATCGGGCGATTCGAAAGCGGTCAGCCGGGGTAGGGGTGCGGGAACCAGACCGTCACGATGAGACCTCCGCCGGTGCGGGGCGTCAGCACGAGGGTGCCGCCGTGGGTCTGGGTGATGCGCTGGACGATCGCGAGGCCGAGGCCCACCCCGGCGTGCTCCGCCCCGCGCGTGCGCTCGGTGCCGCGCTGGAAGGGCTCGACGAGCGTCGCGACCTGGGAGGCGTGCAGTTCCGCCCCGGTGTTCTCCACGACGAGGGCCACCGCGTGCGGCAGGGAATGCGTGCGCACCGCGACGGATCCGCCGCCGTCCGCGCGGTTGTGGACGATCGCGTTGGCGACGAGGTTCATGACGAGCTGCGGCAGCAGGGCGGAGGAGCCGAGCACGGTCGCCGGCACGCCGGACACCTCCACCTCGACCCCGCGGCGGTCGGCGAGCGGGAGGAGGGCCTCGACGGATTCCTCGGCCAGGAGCGACAGATCCACGAGCGTCCGCGGGAAGGTACGCTGATCCGCTCTGCTCAGCAGCAGCAGCGCCTCGGTGAGGTCGATCGCGCGTGTGTTCACCTCGCGGAGCCGGTCGATCAGGGCGTCGACGTCGCGGTCGGGATCGGTGCGGGCCACGTCGAGGAGCGTCTGCGAGATGGCCAAGGGTGTCCGCAGTTCGTGCGAGGCGTTCGCGGCGAAGCGCTGCTGCTCGGCGACGTGTGCCTCCAGCTGCTCCAGCATCGTGTCGAAGACGTCGGCGAGGTCGCGGAACTCGTCGCTCGGGCCCTCCATGCGGATCCGGTGCGACAGGGAGCCCTGCGCCGCGAGCCGTGCGGCGTCGCCGATGCGGTCGAGAGGCGCCAGCATCCGTCCGGCGAGCAGCCAGCCGCCGCCGAGACCGATCGCGAGCAGGGCGACCATCACCAGCACGGCGACCGGCACGAACGCCCGGATCAGATCCGAGCGGTTGGGGACGAAGAACTCGACGACGGGGATCTGCACATCCGGCACGTACCTGAGGAGGTAGAGCGCCACGGCCCCGAGCAGCAGGAGCCCGGAGACGACGACGATGCCCGCGTAGCTCAGCGTCAGCTTGAAGCGGACGCTCAGCCCCCGCCGCCTAGGCATCCGCGTCGGCCCCGATCCGGTAGCCGACGCCGGGCACCGTGAGGATCAGCCACGGCTCGCCGAGGCGCTTGCGCAGCGAGGAGACGGTGATGCGGACGGCGTTCGTGAACGGGTCGGCGTTCTCGTCCCACGCCCGCTCCAGCAGCTCCTCGGCGCTGACCACCCCGCCCCCGGCATCGACGAGCACCTCCAGCACGGCGAACTGCTTGCGGGTGAGGGCGACGTAGCGGCCGTCGCGGTAGACCTCGCGGCGGAACGGGTCGAGGCGCAGCCCCGCGATCTCCAGCACCGGCGGCCGCGCGCGCTGTCGGCGGCGGTCGAGGGCACGCAGCCGCAGCACCAGCTCCCGCAGCTCGAAGGGCTTGGTGAGGTAGTCGTCGGCACCGAGCTCGAACCCGGAGGCCTTGTCGTCGAGGCGGTCGGCGGCCGTGAGCATGAGGATGGGGATGCCGCTGCCCGAGGCGACGATCCACCGCGCGATGTCGTCACCGGACGGACCGGGCACGTCGCGGTCGAGGATCGCGATGTCGTACGCGTTGATGCTCAGGAGCTCGAGCGCGGTGTCGCCGTCGCCGGCGATGTCGGCTGCGATCGCCTCCAGTCGCAGTCCGTCGCGGACCGCCTCGGCGAGGTAGGGCTCGTCCTCGACGATCAGCACACGCATGGCAGCGATCCTACGCAGTGCGGCATATCGCCGGTGTATGGAAAAGGCCATACGCCGTGGCAACCGCGGCCTCTCTTCACTGGAAGCATGAACGACCTCCACACCCCCCGAGCCGTCCGCGCCCGGCGCCGTCGGCGGATCGCCGCCACGGTGTCCGTGCTGGCGCTCGCCGTGGTCGCCGCCCTCGCCGTGCAGCAGTCGCTGTCGGCCGCGTTCGCCGAGACCGCCCCGATCGTCGCGCCCGCCACCACGGGTTCCGATCCCGAGCCGCACGCGCCGACCGGGTCGGTGCTCGCCCCGAGCGAGGCCGACGGCGTGATCCGCGACGGCGACCAGCCCACGGTGTTCGACGTCGACAGGGTCGCCGTCGGCAACCTCGACCCCGCCCTGCTCGACGCCCTCCAGCGCGCCGCCTCCGATGCGGAGGCCGACGGGGTGACGTTCCTCGTGAACAGCGGATGGCGTTCGGCGGCGCTGCAGGAGCAGCTGCTGCGCGACGCGATCGACGACTACGGCTCGGAGGAGGAGGCGCGCCGCTGGGTGGCGACCGCCGAGACCTCGGCGCACGTCTCCGGTGACGCGGTCGACCTCGGTCCGCTCCCGACCCTCGACTGGCTCACGCAGCGCGGATGGCGCTACGGCCTCTGCCAGACCTACGGCAACGAATCCTGGCACTACGAGCTGCGACCGGAGGCCGTCGAGGACGGCTGTCCCGCACCGTACGCCGACCCCACCGAAGACCCGAGGATGCAGCGATGACGGCTCTGCTCGCGGAGGGGATGACCCTGTCCCGCCTCCACGCACCGACACTGTCCACCCTTCCGGCCGCCGTGGCCGAGAACCTCTGTCGTGTGCGGACCGCCGCCGCGGTGCCCGTCATGGCCGTGGTGAAGGCCGACGCCTACGGTCATGGCATGGTGGCCGTGGCGACCGCCGCCGTGGCCGCGGGGGCCGAGTGGCTCGGGGTCACCGACGTCGCCGAGGGGGTCGCGCTGCGCGAGGCCGGACTGCGCGTGCCGATCCTCGCCTGGCTGCACCCCGCGGGCATCGACGCGCCGCGCGCGGCCGCCGCCGGGGTCGACGTGGCCGTGGGTTCCGTCGAGGAGCTGCGTCAGCTCGCGGCCGATGCCGCGGCTCCGGTGCGCGTGCATCTGCATCTCGACACCGGGATGGCGCGGGGAGGGTGCCCTGTGGAGGACTGGGATGCGCTGCTGCGCACGGCGCGGGCGGCCCGGAGCCGGATCGAGGTCGTCGGGGTGATGGGACACCTCCCCCGCGCCGACGCCGCGGATCCGCGGGCGAACGCGGCCGCGGTGCTGCGGATGCGCCAGGGGAGGGACGCGGTCCTGCGCGCCGGCTTCGGACCGCTGCTCGTGCACCTCGCGGCTACCTCGGGTGCCCTGACCGATCCCGCGACGCACTTCGACATGGTGCGCGTGGGGGCCGCGCTTGTAGGGATCGACCCGTCCGAGACGGTCTCTCTGGTCGGGGCTTCGCGTTTCACCGCCCCGGTCGTGCACAGCGCCGCCGTGCCGGCCGGCACCGTCGTGGGCTACGGCGGGACGCACACGACGGCAGCGGCCACGCACCTGAGCGTGGTGGGGGTCGGATACGCCGACGGCATCCCGCGGGAGATCGCGCCGGGAGCGGGCGTGGAGATCGGAGGGGAACGGCATCCGATCGTCGGCCGGGTGTCGATGGATCAGATCGTCGTCGACACCGGGGGGAGGGCGTTCCCCCGAGGAGCGGTCGCGACGGTGTTCGGGCCGGACGGCGGCGCGGTGCCGTCGGTGCAGGAGTGGGCACGGTGGGCGGGCACCATCCCGCACACCGTCGTCACGGGCATCGGCCCGCGGGTGAAGAGGAGCGTGGCATGACGATGAAGGTCCTGGTCATCGGAGGGGGACAGAATCCCGAGCACGAGGTGTCGCTCGCCTCGGCGGCCGCGGTCGCCGCGGCGCTGCGGTTGGGGGGACATGCCGTCACGACCGCGACGATCGACCGCGACGGCGTGTGGCGGGCCGACGGCATCCCGCCCGGCGTGAGTCCGGCGGCATCGTTGCAGCAGGCCCTGCCGCTGCTCGCGGCGAGCGACGTCGTGTTCCCCGCGGTGCACGGTGCGCTGGGGGAGGACGGCGCCCTCGCGGCGCTGTGTGCGCTCGCCGGGGTGCCGGTCGTCGGCTCCGCGCTGGGGGCGGGGGCGATCGGCATGGACAAGTGGGCCACGAAGCTCGTGGCCGAGGCCGTGGGGCTGCGCACCGCCCGGGGGCGGCTGGTCGCCGCGGAGGACATCGGCGACGTGGAGTTCGAGGGCGCCGTCGTGGTCAAGCCGGTGACGGCCGGCTCGAGCCACGGCGTGAGCCTGGTGACGGAGGAGGGCGACCTGCTCATGGCGCTGCGGGGGGCGGCGCGCTTCGACCGGCGGATCCTGGTCGAGGAGGTCGTGCACGCGCGGGAGATCGACGTCGCCGTGCTGCGGGAGAAGGGCGGGGTGCGGTGGGCCGCCCCGCCCCTGGAGATCCACGCCCCCGGGCTCTTCGACACCGCGACGAAGTACGACGGCACGGCCCGGTTCACGGTCCCGGCGCAGCTCGATGCGGCCGCCACGTCGGCGCTCAAGAGAGCCGCGATCGCGATGTTCGACGCCCTGGGGTGCGACGGGGTCGCCCGCATGGACTTCTTCCTCACGGACGACGGCCCCGTGCTCAACGAGGTCAACACGATGCCGGGGCTGACCGCGGCCTCCCAGGTGCCGCGGATGTTCGCGGCGACCGGGGTGGACTACGTCGACCTCGTGGGCCGGCTCGTGCGCGCGGCCGTGTGAGAAGGCCTCGACACGGCGCCCGCGGAGGCGGATGCTGGGGACATGGCAGCCTTCACAGCGGAGAACGCGTTCAGCGGTTTCAGCGTCGACGACATCGACGCGGCGAGAGAGTTCTACGGCACGACCCTCGGGCTCGATGTCGAGGTCAACGCGATGGGGTTCCTCGACCTGCGTCTGCCCCGCGGCGGGTCGGTCCTCGTCTACGCGAAGCCGAACCACACCCCGGCGAGCTTCACGATCCTGAACTTCCCGGTGGCGGACGTCGATGCCGCCGTCGAGGAGCTCAACGAGCGCGGGGTGCAGACCAAGATCTACGGCGACGACGAGTTCCCGTCGGACTCCCGCGGCATCGTCCGCGGGAACGGGCAGGGACCGGACATCGCGTGGTTCCGCGACCCGGCGGGCAACGTGCTCGCCGTCATGCAGGCCTGACGGGGCCCGCCTCGCTCACAGCCGGTCGACCGCCGTCACCGTCACGACCGCCTCGCCGGCCTCGTCCGACGCGGCGAGGTCGACCGTGGCGCTGATGCCCCAGTCGTGGTCGCCGGCAGGGTCGTCGATGATCTGCCGCGCCGTCCACGCGGTCGGCCCCTCCGTGAGCAGCAGCATGCGGGAGCTCCGGGCGTCCGGGCCGGTGCCGATGTCGTCGTGCTCCGCGAAGTACGCGTCCAGCGCGTCCGACCAGGCGGCGGCGCCGAACGACGGGTCGAGCTCGGCCAGCGCGTCCACGTCCTCGCGGGCGGCGAGCTGCACCCGCCGGAAGAGCTCGTTGCGGACGAGCGTGCGGAAGGCGCGGGTGTTGCTCGTGAGGCGCTTCGGCGCCGGCGGCACGATCGGCTCGTCGGTCTCGCCGCGGGCGGCGGTCCCGGCGGTCAGCTCGCTCCACTCGTCGAGCAGGCTGGAGTCGATCTGGCGCACGAGCTCGCCGAGCCAGGCGATGAGGTCGTGGAGGTCCTCGTCCTTCCGCTCCTCGGGGATCGTCTGGGAGGCGGCGCGGTACGCGTCCGACAGGTAGCGCAGGACGACGCCCTCGGAGCGGGCGATCTTGTAGAACGCGACGTACTCGCCGAACGACATGGCCCGCTCGTACATGTCGCGGACGACGGACTTCGGGTGCAGCGCGAAGTCGCGGATCCAGGGCTGCGCGGCGCTGAAGGTCTCGAAGGCCGCGTCGAGGAGCTCCTCCAGGGGCTTCGGGTAGGTGATCGCCTCGAGGAGCTCCATGCGCTCGTCGTACTCGATGCCCTCGCGCTTCATCGCGGCGACGGCCTCGCCCCGCGCGAGGAACTGCTGCTGGCTGAGCACGGCGCGGGGATCGTCGAGCGTCGCCTCGACGATCGAGATCATGTCGAGCGCGTACGACCCCGTCCCGACCCCCTGGTCCCCCGAGCCCGCCTGGTCTCCCGAACGCGCCTGGGTCCCTGAGCTTGTCGAAGGGTCCAGCAGGTCGAACGCCGCGAGGGCGAACGGCGACAGCGGCTGGTTGAGCGCGAAGTTGGGCTGCAGGTCGACCGTGAGCCGGACGCCCTTCGGCGCTCCGGGCACGCCCGTGTCGAACGTCTCCACGACGCCCGATTCCCGGAGCGTGCGGAAGATCGCGAGGGCGCGGAGGGCGAGCGCGCGCTGCCGGGTGCGCGGCTCGTGGTTGTCGAAGACGAGCCGGCGGACGTTCCCGAACACATCCCCGCCCCGGGCGATCACATTGAGCAGCATCGCGCTGGTGATCTGCATGTGCGAGGTCAGGGTCTCCGGCGTCGCATCGATGAGCTTCCGGAACGACGGCTCGCCCCACGACACGAAGCCGTCGGGGGCCTTCTTGCGGATGATCTTCCGCTTCTTCTTCGGGTCGTCGCCGGCCTTGCGGATCGCGGCGAGGTTCTCCGTCTCGTGCTCCGGGGCCTGGGCGACGACGGTACCAGCGGTGTCGTAGCCGGCGCGCCCGGCCCGGCCCGCGATCTGGTGGAACTCCCGAGCGTTGAGCTGCCGCATCCGCGTGCCGTCGAACTTCGTCAGCGCGGTGAGCAGCACGGTCCGGATCGGGACGTTGATGCCCACGCCCAGGGTGTCGGTGCCGCAGATGACCCGGAGGAGACCGCGCTGGGCGAGCTGCTCCACGAGTCGGCGGTACTTCGGCAGCATGCCGGCGTGGTGCACGCCGATGCCGGCCCGGAGGAAGCGCGAGAGCGTCTTGCCGAACGCCGTCGTGAAGCGGAAGCCGCCGATGAGGGCGGCGATCTCGTCGCGCTGTTCACGCGTGGCGACCTTCGTGCTCGACAGGGCCTGCGCCCGCTCCATGGCCGCCGCCTGCGAGAAGTGCACGATGTAGATCGGGGCCTGTCCCGTGTTGAGCAGGTCGTCGATGGTCTCGTGGATGGGCGTCGTCTCGTAGAAGAAGTGCAAGGGGACGGGGCGCTCGACCCCCGTGACCGAGGCGGTCTCCCGTCCGGTGCGGCGCGTCAGGTCGGCGGCGAGGGTGGTGACGTCGCCGAGGGTGGCCGACATCAGCACGAACTGCGCCTGTGGGAGCTCGAGGAGCGGCACCTGCCAGGCCCAGCCGCGGTCGGGGTCGGCGTAGAAGTGGAACTCGTCCATGACGACGAGGCCGACGTCGGCGGCATCGCCCTGGCGCAGGGCCAGGTTCGCGAGGATCTCCGCGGTGCAGCAGATGATGGGGGCATCGGCGTTCACGGCGGAGTCTCCCGTGACCATCCCCACGTTCTCGGCGCCGAACACGTCTGCCAGCGCGAAGAACTTCTCGCTGACGAGGGCCTTGATCGGCGCCGTGTAGTAGCTGCGGCGTCCGCCGACCATCGCCGCGAAGTGGGCGCCGACCGCGACGAGCGACTTCCCGGTGCCCGTCGGCGTGGACAGGATGACGTTCGCGCCGGAGACGATCTCGATGAGCGCCTCGTCCTGCGCCGGGTAGAGGCGGATGCCGGTCGACTCCGCCCACTCCACGAAGGTCAGGTACACCGCATCGGCGTCCGCCGCGTCGGGAACGAGCGAGGGTTCGAGCCGCGGCGAGGGAGTCATGGTCCTTCGATCATCCCATCTGCGTCATGTCGACGATCCCGTCACCCCGAGCGCGGTGAGCAGCTCGTACGCCGTGGAACGCGCATGCACGATCACGGTGCCGAGCTGCGACGACGAGGCCGACACCGAGAGCAGGAGCTGGCCGTACGGCGCGAGGATGAAGCTCAGCAGGGCCATCTGGTTCTCGCCGATGGACAGCGACACGATGGCCGACAGCGTCGGCTCCGTCCCTCCCGCGATGATCTCGGCTTCGGCCCGCGCGACCCCGAACAGCGAGCCGTTCATCGCTGCGAGCTGCTCGCCGCCGTCCTGGTCGACGCCGAGGGAGGCGATGTGGAGGCCGTCCGCGGTGCCGAGGACCGCGGTCGTCAGCTCCGGGAAGCGCTCCTCCAACTGCTGCAGCCGGGTCTGGGCCGAGGGGCCGACGATCCGCGACCACAGCGCCCAGTTGCCGGCGACGTCGGGGTGCATGCGGGACGGATCGGGCGTCGTGGCGGCGTCCTGCCGCCCGGCGGGTCCGGTCATGGCTTCTCCTCCGGAAGATCGAGAGCGGCACCGGCGACGCGCATCACGCTGTCGCGGTCGCGCGCGTCGGCCGCGAGCACGCGCGAGGCCGGGATGCCGTGTCGCGCGAGCACGGGGGCGAGATCGCGGCGGATGTCGCCGATCGTGCGTCCTGCCGCGTGGCTGACGGCGATCGCGACGCGATGCTCCTCACCCGCGAACACGCCGAGCCACTCCTCGGCGTCGGCGACGAGGGTGTCGCGGTCGCCGCGCAGCCAGAGCAGCACCCGGGTGCCGGGGATCGAGACGCGCTGTCGTGCCGAGGCGAACCGCTCCTGCCCCGGGATGCCGATGAGTGCGATGGAGACCTCCGGCGTCGGCCGCCACGTCCCGTAGTCGAGCCCGACGGTCGTGGTGGTCTTCCCGTCCCCGCTCGCGAGCGACATCGGCACGTCGGTGTCCACCGGCGGCACGTCGCTCAGGGCGCGGACCGCGGTCGTCTTGCCAGCGCCCACCGGACCGGCGAAGATCACCCGGTACCGCTGAGGCAGGTCGGTCCGTCGCCGACGCGGGCGCCTCATCGTCCGCTCCACGGGACCGCTCTTCCGCTGTCGCCCTCTCCCGAGGCCGCTCCCCACGGCCCCATGGATCACGCGCCGAGGGCGGCGACCCGGCGGTTCACCGAGGAGCGCAGCAGGGCGAGGTTCGTGGCCTGGCGATCGGCGGCCAGGTAGATGAACAGGTCGTCGTCGAGCATCTTGAGCAGGTGCAGCTGCGTGTTCAGCGTCAGCAGCATGTCCTCGAGCTCGCCGTCGATGCCGAGGGCGTCGATCGTGCGCTTCTTGTTCTTCACGATCTCGCTGTTGAACGCGCTCGCGACCTCGAGGTCGAAGTCCGGGCGGACGGAGCTCGAGGCGAGCGGCAGCCCTGATTCGAGGTCGACGATCGACGCCCCGATGAATCCGTTGATGTCGCGTTCGATGTCCGCCAGCAGCGCGTTGAGCTGATCTTGCGTGGCCATGGTTCTCCCCAGTCGTCTTCGTCGCGCGCAGCAGCGACCGCCCTGTGCGGTCGTCCCCAGCGCCGCGCGACCTGTGAAGTGTATAACGTTACTTGGGGGGCGGGCCAATCTCAGACCGAGGTCGCCGCGCGGAGGGCGATGCGGACCATGTCGCCGAACGTCTGCTCGCGCTCCTGGGCCGTGGTCTCCTCACCCGTGACGATGTGGTCGCTGACGGTGCAGATCGCGAGGGCGCGGCGTCCGTGGAAGGCGGCGAGCGTGTAGAGCCCTGCCGCCTCCATCTCCACGCCGAGGATGCCGTGCTGCACGAAGGGCGCGGTGAGCTCCGGCCGGGTGCTGTAGAACTGATCGCTCGAGAACAGCGGCCCCACGTGCACGGTGGACGAGAGGGGCTCGGTCTCGCTGGCCTCCACCGCCGCGCGCAGCAGGGCGAAGTCGGCGAGCGGGGCGTAGTCGAGGCCGTGGAAGCGCACGCGGTTGATCCCGGAGTCGGTGCTCGCGCCGTTCGCGATGATGATGTCGCGCACCGCGAGCCTCTCGGTCAGCGCGCCGCAGGACCCCACGCGGACGATCGTCTGCACGTCGTACTCCGTGAACAGCTCCGTCGCGTAGATCGCCATCGACGGCTGCCCCATGCCCGAGCCCTGGACGGAGACCCGGTGCCCCTCCCAGGTGCCGGTGAAGCCCAGCATCCCGCGCGTCTCGGAGTACAGCTCGGCGTCGTCGAGGAAGGTCTCGGCGATCCACCTCGCCCGCAGCGGGTCGCCGGGGAACAGCACGATGGGGGCGATCTGACCGGGTTCCGCGGCGATGTGGGTGCTCATCCGCTCAGCGTACTCAGCCCTCGCGACGGCGGACGATCTCCCCGATCCAGAGGGGCGCGAAGGGGGAGGTGCAGCCCGGGGCCGTGGGGTAGTCGGCCAGGACCTGGAGCCGCTCGCCGATCTCCACCGCCCGCGCTCGCAGGTCCGGATGGAAGATGCCGATGTTCGCGAGGGTCTCGTTCATGGCCCACTGCAGGCGCGGTGGGGCCTGCTGCAGGTCGCGTTCGATGAGGTCGAGGAGGTGCGACAGGTCGAGGCCGTCGGCGTCCTTCGTCACCCGGACCGTCGTGAGCGACCACGCGGCCGCGGCGACGGTGGGATCGGCGTCGTCGAACCAGCGCCGGCGCAGTTCCTCGGCGAGGGGCGACTTCTTGAGCACATAGTTCACGAACCAGTCGTTCACCTTGGGCGGACGCGTCTCGCGCAGCATCGTGTCGAGCTCGTCGGCCGTGAAATCGGCCGGGCGGCACACGAGCAGGGCCAGCAGCCGGGCGGACGTCTCGCCCGTCGCCCAGAGCTCCCGGGCGAGGGGCTGGTCGGTCTTGATGCGCTTCGCGAGAGCGCGCATCCGACTCAGGTTGATGCCGTGGTCGTCGCCGCGCTTCTCGTTCGCCGCGCGCTGCTTCGGGTCTTCCAGCGCCGCGAGCTCCGCCAGCGCCTCCTCCACTGTCATCCCGCCAGGGTAACCCCCGTCGACCCACCCCTTTCGGTGCGTCCCGGCCCGTTGCGGACGCACCTACGGGGCCGGGAGGCGCGAAAAGGGGTGGGTCGGCGGGAGGTCAGTCCTCGTCGAGCAGTTCGCCGCGGATGCGACGGAGGTCTTCCATGAGGGAGCCGACGAGGATCCAGTGCTGCGAGGACGGCGGACGGATCACGAGCGGAGCGGTCAGTGCGGGGATGGCAGAGGTCAGCGTCTCGGGCTCCGCGGAGGGCGCCGTGGTCTGCACCGCGAGACGCACGTCGTGTCCGGCCCGGCGGAGCTGCTCGGCGATGGCGGCCACCGCGGGCTCCTCGCCGAGCCGGTCGTCGTAGTGGTCGAAGTAGGCGCGGGTCATGCCGATGGTCTGCGTGACGATGGGCGAGAGCCGGTCGAGCAGCGCCTTCAGCTCCTGCAGGTCGGCGCGATGGGTCGAACGCCGCGGATTCAGCGTGAGCGATTCCTCTCCGGCGGCGATGGCGGCGTCCGCGGCATCCTTCATGGGCCGCAGCAGCCGCACCTCGAGCATGAGCTCCTGCAGCCGCGCCGGCGTCTGCGGGGAGGGCAGGGCGTCCGCCAGGCGGTCGAGGCTCGCGGCGAGCTCCCGCCCCAGCAGCCCCACGTTCCGCCGCGCCGGCTCGACGAGCACCGGCGGCACGATCAGCGCGTTCACGACGATCCCGATGACCACCCCGATCAGGGTCTCCCCGATCCGCGCGACCGCATACTCCGGACTCGACGACCCGAGCGCCAGCACGAGCATCGCCGAGATCGCGACCTGATTGCCGGTGCCGGGGGACGCCCGGAAGATCCACGCCACGAGCATCGCGACGACGATCGCCAGCAGCACGATCCAGCTCGGCGAGCCGAGGAGCAGGCCGAGACCGACCGCGATGACGACCCCGACGATCACGCCTATGCTGCGCTCGAGCGCCTTCGACAGCGACTGGTTGACGCTCGGCTGCACGACCAGGAGCGCGGCGATGGCGGCGAACACCGGCAGCTGCCCCGGGAAGACCCAGCCCGCGATCAGCCACGCGGCGATGGTCGCCGCGGCCGACTTCACCACCTGCAGCAGGGGGGAGCGCTGGGAGGCGCGGATCGCGGCGGGGATGCGCATGACCTCCACGGTAGTCGCGCCGATGTCAACCCCATCGCCCTTCTCGCGCGGAGCAGGCTGAATGGAGGCACACGAACGACGAACAAGTGAGGAGCATCCCCATGGTGCAGATCATCGAGACCATCGACGTCGACGTTCCCGTCCGCACGGCGTACAACCAGTGGACGCAGTTCGAGAGCTTCCCGAAGTTCCTCGACGAGGTCGTCTCCATCACGCAGATCGACGAGACCCGCACGCACTGGAAGGTGAACGTGGGGGGCGCGGAGCGTGAGTTCGACGCCGAGATCACCGAGCAGCACCCGGATGAGCGTGTCGCGTGGAACAGCGTCGGCGGGGAGACCGAGCACGCGGGCGTCGTGACGTTCCACAAGCTCGACGACAACACCACGCGGGTGACCGTCCAGCTCGACTGGGCGCCGGAGGGGCTGCTGGAGAAGGTCGGCGCTCTGGTCGGCGCGGGATCCCACGCGGTGAAGAAGGATCTGAAGAACTTCAAGGAGTTCATCGAGGGCCGCGGCGTCGAGACCGACGCCTGGCGCGGTGACGTGGACGCCTGACGCCTCTGCTTCGAGGCCCGGGACCGCAGTCTGTGGCCCGGGCCTCGTCGCGTGTGGGGCTGCGGACGTCGGACGCGCGTGCTTGCATGGGCGCATGGACACGACGGAGCGTCTGCGCGGCGAGGGGCGGGCCGTCCTCGCGACCGTCGTCTGCTTAGTCGGGGGAGCCCTCGCCGGGGCGCTGCTCCTCGCCGGTCCGCCGCGGCCGCTGACCGGTGAGGGAGGTCTCGCGTTGCCCGCCGCGGGAGTCGCCGGCGGCATCGCGGCGCTGGCCTTCGTCATCAGCACGCTTCTGCACCGTCGGGGGGAGGCGACGGGGATGCCGCGCTGGCAGCGGGTCGTGTCCCGCCTCTCCGCCGCCGCTCTCACCGTGGCGCTCGGGGCCGTGACGGCGATGGGCGTGCTGCTCACCGCGGAGGTGCTCGCGGCGGGCCTGCGCGGTCTCGCGCTCGGAGCGATCGGCGGCGGGCTGCTCACGGGGGTCGCGGCGGCGGTCGGCGGACGACTCGCGTTCGGTGCGGGGATCGGTCTCCGGACCGCCGATCTCGCCGGACTCCTGTTCGGGTTCCTCGTGATCGGCACGCTGTTCGCGATGGTGACCGCCGTCGACCCCCGGTGGTGGGCGGAGAACTTCTCGCAGCTCGGGGTGGGCTGGGCGTTCAACGGCACCCTCGTCGTGGCCGGGCTGCTGGTCGCCACCGTCGGCGCGTACATCGGCCGCGACCTGCATCGGCTGCGCGGCGACGACGCGCTGTCCAGGATCGCGACCGTGGTCGTGCTGTGGGCCGCGGCCGGACTCGCGCTCGCCGCCGTCGGGCTCCTGCCGCTGTATCGGGCCCCCGTTCCGCACGATATCGCGGCCGTCGCGGCGCTACTCCTCTTCCTCGGGGCTGCCGCCGCGACGACGCTGACCGTCCCCGGCCGACCCCTGGCCCTCGTGGTGACCTCCGTCGCGGTGGGGGTGCTCGTGGTCGCGGCCGTGCTGCTGTGGTGGCCGCTCGGCTTCTTCCCGGTGACCGCGGTGGAGGCGGTCGTCGTCGGGCTCGGGCTGCTGTGGATCACGACGCTCGTCCGGGTGCTCGCGATCCTCGTGCCGGAGGGGACCCGTCCGTCCGCGCGGCCCTCGCTCTGGCAGGGCAGGCGGTCGCGCGAGCTCAGGCGGGTTCGCGCGCCAGGAGCCTGATGCGGCGTGGAGGCCTGCGTCAGCCTAAGGAAGAAGGGGCGGAGGGGGCGCGGAAGATAGGGCATCCGTCCGATGCCGAGGGGACACCTCAGAGCGGAGTGTAGGGATACACCGAACCGTCGAGGAGACACCATGTTCGAGCACCCCTATCTCAGCCACCAGGTCACCGTCTTCGAGCAGGAGCAGATCGAACGCGCGGTCGCCCGGCGCCGGATGCTCCTGGAGCACGCGGATCAGATCGTGCCGCGACCGGCGGGTCCGCTGCGCCGGTGGCTGCGCCGCCACGGACGCGGAACGCCGGCACCGCGGGCCTCCCAGACGGGAGCATGCGATCCGGCTCTCGCGCGATGACCGACGGCGTCGTGCTGTCCTTCCCCTCGGGCCCTTCGGATGTCCGAGGGGAGTGGCACGATGGGTCCATGGCCCCAGCCCCCACCGCCGCGATGGTCGGGCGTGACGCCGAGCTCGCCGAGATGCGCCGCCTGTTCGACGGCGTGCGCGACGGCGTGCCCGCCGCGCTGCTGGTCGAAGGGGAGGCGGGGATCGGCAAGTCCCGGCTGGTGCGGGAGTTCGCCACCGGGGTCGCCGATGCTGCCGACGTGCACGTCGGGTGGTGCCTCGACCTCGGCACCTCGCGTGCCCCGTTCGGGCCGCTCGCCGGCATCCTCCGCTCCATCGTGGAGCGCATGGGCGCGGACCGCGTGCGCGAGGCGGTCGGCGTGGGCGTCGAGGCGCTCGGCATGCTGCTGCCCGAACTCGTCGACGCACCCGCGCCCCGCGACCGCACGAGTCCCGAACGCCTGCGCGACGCGATCGCGTCCCTCATCGAGGCCGCCACGGAGCTGGCGCCGCAGGTGGTCCTCATCGAAGACCTGCACTGGGCCGACGATTCCACGCTCGCGATCCTCTCCTTCCTGCTCCGCACGCTCGACCACGGCCGGCTCCTGCTGCTCATCACGTGCCGCACCGACGACGTACGCCGGGGCGATGCGGTGAGTCGCTTCATCGGCGAGGCGACGCGCGCGCGGCTGCTCGAGCGGATGACGGTGTCGCGCCTCGACGACGATGCGGTTCGCGAACTCGTGGCCCAGATCACGGGCCGCGCACCGACGGCGACGGCGCTGGAGCGGCTGCAGGTGCGTGCCGAGGGCGTGCCCTTCTTCGTCGAGGAGATCGCCGGGTGCGCCCAGGGTCCCCTGCCGGAGAGCCTGCGCGACCTCCTGCTCGCCCGCTTCGACCGCCTCGGGGACGACGCGCGCCGCGTGGTGCAGGTCATGTCCGGCGCGGAGCGACCGCTCACGGATCCTCTGCTGCTGCGCCTCGTCGAACTCCCGGAGGATCGCGTCGAGAACGCCGTCCGCGAGGCCGTGCGCAGCGGCATCATCGTCGTCGGCGAAGACGACTACGGGTTCCGGCACGCGCTGCTGCGCGAGGCCGTGCACGACGATCTGCTGCCGGGCGAGCGGGCCCGCCTGCATCGCGCGTACGCCGAGGCGCTGGAGGAGGGCGGTGGCGACGACGCGGCGGCCCTGGCGTACCACTGGCAGCTCGCACAGGACGACCGTCGTGCCATCGCGGCCGCCGCCGACGCCATGCGCCAGGCCAAGGCCCAGTACGCCTTCGCCAGCGCGGCGCGGTTCGGCGAGCTCGTCCTCGAACTCTGGCCCCTCGTGCCGGACGCGACGGAGGCGACGGGGTTCGCACGCCTCGACCTGCTCCATGTGCTCGGTTCCGTCCTGCGCAACGCCGGCGACGGCGAGCGGGCCCTGGCGGTCGCCAACGTCGCGCTGAGTGAGGTCGATCCGGCGGCGGTCGACCCGCGGCTGCACGCGCGGCTGCTGCGGAACAAGGCGCTGTACCTCGTCAACCTCGGTCGCCTCGGGGCCATCCCGCTCCTCCAGGAGGCGCTCGCGCTCGCGGAGCGCGTCGACGACGACGTGTTCCGCGCCGAACTGCTGAACCAGCTCGCGAGTCGCCGCATGATCGCGGGCGACCGCGAAGAGGCTATCCGGCTCGCCGACGAGGCCGAGCGTCGCGCGGCGGGCGCGTCCACGACGGATCAGCTCTCGATCGCCGCGAACGTCCGCGGCGGGTCGCTGGCCCACCTCGGCCGGGTCGAGGAGGGGGTGCGCGAGTACGGACGGGCGCGCGACCTCGCCGCCGGATCGACCGCGGAGATGCGCTACCGCGTCAACTACTCCGACCTGCTGACGCTGCTGGGCCGCTACCGGGAGGCGGTCGCCGTCGCGGAGGAGGGCCTGCGGCGAGCCCGTGAGCTCCGCGTCGAGCGCACCTCGGGCTCGATCATGGCGCAGAACATGATCGTGCCGCTGCTCGAGCTCGGCGAGATCGGTCAGGTCGAGGACATGCTCGCCCGGGACTTCCTGCAGGGCACGCTGCGGGTGTTCCGGATGTACGTGAGCATGACCAGGGTGCGGGTGCTCGCCTGGCGAGGTCGAGCGGCGGAGGCGGCGGAGACCCTGCAGGAGTGGCTCCCGGCGTTCGAGGAGACCGGGGTCTCGGAGCGGCAGATCTGGTACGACCGGATCACGATGCAGGTCGCCGTGGCAGAGAGCCGGGGCGACCTGCGCGGCGCGCTCGACGTGATCGGGGAGATGCTGCGCGACGACAGGCCGGCACTGCTGCATCAGCGGCGGCTGCTCCTGGAGGCGGGTGCTCTCGTGACGGCGCTGCGGGCGGGCGGCGTCGACGTCGGAGCGACGGTCGCGGCGGTCCGGGAGGCGTGGGAGGCGCAGCCGCCGGAACTCCAGGACGACGCGTGGTCGGCGGTGCTGCATGCCCTGCTCGACCCGAGTCCGGCCGGGGTCGACGAGGCGCTGCGGTGCGCGGACGGCGACGACGTTCCGGCGACCTTCCGCGTGGTGCTGCGGCTTGAGCGCGCCCGGCTGCACGTCGCCGCCGGAGAGCGCGCCGAGGCGGCTGCCCTGCTCGCCGCGGCGACGACGACTGCAGAGGGGCTCGGTCATGTGCCGCTGCAGCAGACGTTGGCGCGGTTCGGCGAGGCGGCCGGGCTGCGGTCGTCCGGGCCCCGCGAGGTCGCCGCCACGGAGCAGCTGACGGCCAGAGAACGGCAGGTGCTCGCCCTCATCGCGGAGGGGCTGAGCAACCGCCAGATCGGGGAGCGCCTGTTCATCAGCGTGAAGACCGTGAGCGTCCACGTCTCGGCGGTGCTGCGGAAGCTCGGCGTGAGCACGCGCACCGAGGCGGCGCTCGCCCATCGCACGGCCGAAGAAGGGGAGGCCCGTCAGTCCGCCGTGGTAGCGTGACCGAGCATGCATGTCGGATCATCGGCATGGTGCAGGCCGCGTGAGCGGCCGGTCAACAGAAAGTAGAAAACACATGGCCACTGGCACTGTGAAATGGTTCAACGCAGAGAAGGGCTTCGGCTTCATCGCTCCCGATGACGGCACCGAAGACCTCTTCGCCCACTACTCGGCTATCGCCGGCTCCGGTTTCAAGGAGCTCCGCGAGAACCAGAAGGTCGAATTCGACGCTGAGCGTGGCCCCAAGGGCATGCAGGCGGCGAACATCCGCGCTCTCTGAGCGTGCGCTGACTTCCTGAAGCCGGCCGGATCCGTACGGGTCCGGCCGGCTTTTCGCTGCCCCGGCACTTTCGAATCGCCCACTTTGCGGCATCTGGGCGCCGGATGGGGCAAGGTGAGCGATTCGAAACGGGAGTGAGGGCGCCCTAACCTCCGTGTTAGATTAGGCGAGGCTTACCAAAGGCCGGACGCTCTCGCGTCGACACCCCATCTCCCATCCCGAAGGGAACGCCTGTGCGCACCTCTCGACTCCTCGCCCTCGGCGCGGCCGCCGCGCTCGCCGTGACGCTCTCCGCCTGCTCGTCCTCCGCGCCGGAGTCGACCGCGACCACCGGCGGCAACCCGGCCTCCGACGACGCGTTCCCCGTGACCATCGAGCACGTCTACGGCGAGACGACCATCGACGAGAAGCCCGAGCGCGTGGCGACCGTCGCGTGGGCGAACCACGAGGTGCCGCTCGCCCTCGGCATCGTCCCGGTCGGCATGAGCAAGGCCACCTGGGGCGACGACGACGACAACGGCATCCTCCCGTGGGTCGAGGAGAAGCTCGACGAGCTCGGCGGGGAGACCCCGGTGCTCTTCGACGAGACCGACGGCATCGACTACGAGGCCGTGGCCGACACCGAGCCCGACGTGATCCTCGCCGCCTACTCCGGCCTCACGCAGGAGGAGTACGACACGCTCTCCAAGATCGCGCCGGTCGTCGCCTACCCCGATGTCGCGTGGGGCACGTCCGTCGACGACATGGTCGAGATGAACGCCAAGGCCCTGGGGCTTGAGGCCGAGGGCGAGTCCCTGATCGAGGACCTGCACGCCGACGCCGACGCCGCCCTGGAGAAGTACAGCATCCTGAAGGACAAGAAGGTGCTCTTCGCCTACTTCGACCCGAGCGACCTGAGCCAGATCGGCTACTACACCGCGGCCGACACGCGCCCCGGGTACCTGCACGACCTCGGCCTGCCGCTCCCCGCGATCGTCGAGGAGAACGCGGACAGCGACCAGTTCTACCTGCAGGTGAGCGCCGAGGAGGCGCAGAAGTTCGACGACGTGGACGTGCTGGTGACCTACGGCGACGACTCCACCCTGGCCACGCTGCAGGCCGACCCGCTGCTGTCGAAGATCCCCGCCATCGCGGAGGGCCGCGTCGCGATCCTCCCGGACGCCACCCCCATCGCCGCAGCGGCGAACCCGTCGGCGCTGTCGATCCCGTGGGGTCTCGAGGACTACCTGGCCATCCTCGCCGCGCCGCTCGCGAAGTAAGCTCCGCGTCCGCCCCCCAGCGGAGAGCCGTCGTGATCCCAGCACCCGTCCTCGCGTCGGACGCCGCCACCCTGCGGCGTCCGACGGTGGTGCGCACCCTCTGGCTGCTCGCCGGAGTCGGTGTGATCCTCGTGCTCGTCGTGCTCTCGGTGTCGTTCGGGGTGCGCGCGGTCACGCTCGACGACATCCTCGCGGCGCTCTCCGGCCAGACCGACACGATCGCCCAGGCCGCGGTCGTCAAGCGCATCCCCCGCACCGTGCTCGCGCTCCTCGTGGGGGCGGCCCTCGCCCTCGCCGGAGCGACCATGCAGGCCGTCACGCGCAACCCCGTGGCCGACCCCGGCATCCTCGGGGTCTCGAACGGCGCCTCGTTCGCGGTCGTCCTCGGCATCGCGTTCTTCGGGCTGAGCAACCCCTACGGGCAGATGGCCTTCGCGATCGTGGGCGCCGCGGCGGCGGCCGTCTTCGTGTACACCGTCGGCTCCCTCGGCCGCGGCGGGGCCACGCCGCTCAAGCTGGCCCTCGCGGGGGCGGCGACCTCCGCGGCGTTCGCCTCGCTCATCAGCGCGGTCATGCTGCCGCGGGTCGACCTGCTGCAGACGTTCCAGTCGTGGCAGATCGGCGGCGTCGGCGGGGCGGAGTGGCCGCGGATCGCGATCACCGCTCCCGTCCTCGCGGTCGGCGCCCTCATCTGCTTCCTGTGCGCCCGGGGCATGAACTCCCTCGCGCTCGGCGACGACATGGCCAAGGGTCTCGGCGAGCACGTGCTGCGCACCCGGATGCTGTCGGCGCTCGGGGCGGTCATCCTCGCCGGCGCGGCGACGGCCATCGCGGGGCCGATCGGGTTCGTCGGGCTCATCGTCCCGCACATGTGCCGGATGCTCGTGGGGACCGACCACCGGTGGCTGCTGCCCTTCTCGGCCCTCGCCGGCGCCGCGCTGCTCACCGCGAGCGACATCGTCGGACGCGTGATCTCGCCGTCGTCCGAGGAGATCCAGGTCGGCATCATCACCGCGATCATCGGGGCGCCGTTCTTCATCTGGATCGTCCGCCGGCAGAAGGTGCGGGAGCTGTGAGCACGACCGAGCACACCCTCGTCCGCGGCGACGAGTCCGCCGCCGCCCGCACCGCGCGCATCATCGCCGGTCGCCGGGCACGCCACCGCCGTCACGCGGTGGTCACCCTCGCCCTCGGGGCCGTCGTGATCGTGCTGTTCACGGTGGCGCTCATGGTCGGCAACACGTTCTACCCGCTCGACGAGGTCATCCGCGTGATCCTCGGTGAGACGGTGCCCGGCGCCTCGTTCACGGTCGGCGACCTGCGGCTCCCCCGTGCGGTCCTCGCGATCCTCACGGGCCTCGCGTTCGGCATGGCGGGCGTCACCTTCCAGACCATGCTGCGCAATCCGCTCGCCTCGCCGGACATCATCGGCATCTCGAACGGCGCCGGCGCCGCCGCGGTGTTCGGCATCGTCGTGCTCTCGCTCAACGGCCCGGCCGTCTCCCTCCTCGCGCTCGTCGGCGCCCTCGTGACGGCGCTGGCGATCTACCTCCTCGCCATCAAGGGCGGCTTCGCGGGCACCCGCCTCATCCTGATCGGGATCGGCGTCGCGGCGATGCTGCAGAGCGTCATCTCCTACCTGCTGTCCCGGGCCGCGAACTGGGACATCCAGACCGCGATGCAGTGGCTCACCGGCAGCCTCAACAACGCGTCCTGGGAGCGGGTGCTGCCGATGGCGATCGCCGCCGCGATCCTCGTGCCGCTGCTGCTCTCGCAGGGGCGGGCGCTGGGAACACTCCAGCTCGGCGACGACTCGGCCGCGGGGCTCGGCGTGCGGGTCACCGCCACGCGCCTCGTCTTCATCCTCGGCGCCGTGGCCCTCCTCGCCTTCGCGACCGCCGCCACCGGGCCGATCGCGTTCGTCGCGTTCATGGCCGGACCCATCGCCGCGCGGCTCACCGGTCCCGGCGCCACGCTGCTGCTGCCCAGCGGTCTCGTCGGGGCGGTGCTCGTGCTCAGCGGCGACCTCATCGCCCAGTTCGCGCTCGGCGCGCGCTACCCGGTCGGCGTGGTCACCGGCGTCGTCGGCGCGCCGTACCTCATCTATCTGCTCATCCGCACCAACCGCACCGGAGGCTCGCTGTGACCGCCGCCCACCGCCTGTCCGCCGAGGGGGTCACCCTCTCGTACGGCGACCGCACCGTGGTCGAGGGCCTCGACCTGCAGATCGCGCCGGGGAAGATCACGACGATCGTCGGCGCGAACGGCTGCGGCAAGTCGACGCTGCTGCGCGCCCTCGCCCGCCTGCTGTCCCCGGGGGACGGGGAGGTCGTGCTCGACGGGAAGTCGATCCACGCCCGTCCGACGAAGGAGGTCGCGCGCATCCTCGGCCTCCTGCCCCAGTCGCCCGTCGCCCCCGAGGGCATCGCCGTCGCCGACCTCGTCGGTCGCGGGCGTCATCCCCATCAGCGGGCGCTGTCGAGGTGGAGCGCGCATGACTACGAGGTCGTCGCCGACGCCCTGGACGCGACCGGCATCAGCGACCTCGCCGACCGCAGTGTGGACGAGCTCTCCGGCGGCCAGCGGCAGCGGGTCTGGATCGCGATGGCCCTCGCGCAGGAGACCGACATCCTGCTGCTGGACGAGCCGACGACCTTCCTCGACGTCGCCCACCAGGTCGAGGTGCTCGACCTGCTCACCGACCTCAGCGTCGCCCGCGGCACCACGATCGTCATGGTGCTGCACGACCTCAACCTCGCCGCGCGCTACGCCGACGAGCTGGTCGCCATGAAGGACGGCCGCGTGCACGCGACCGGCGCCCCGCAGGAGATCGTCACCGCCGAGCTCGTGCAGGAGGTCTTCGGCCTCCCCAACCAGATCACCATCGACCCGGTCTCCGGCAAGCCGATGGTCACCCCCATCGGAAGGCATCATGTCCGCTGAATCCACCACGACCGAGCGCCCGACCTACATCCTCACCCGCGCCGAGGTGCGCGCCGTCTCCCGCGTCTCCCCGTCGTTCGTGCGGGTGACGCTCGGCGGCGAGGAGCTCAGCGAGCTGGGGACGCCAGGGGAGGTGTACGACAGCCGGGTCAAGCTCGTCTTCCCGCCCGCGTCCGGCGTGCTCGCCGAGATCGACCGGTCGACGCACGACTGGTGGGGTTCGTACCTGGCCGTCCCCGAGGAGGAGCGCGGCTCGATGCGCACCTACTCCGTCCGGGACCTGCGGGTCGACGGCGACGGCCGCACCGAGGTCGACATCGACTTCGTGCTGCACCTGGAGCCGGGGCTCACCGGTCCGGCCTCTCGGTGGGCGAGCACGGCCGCGGTGGGCCAGGAGCTGTGGCTGGTCGGCCCGCGTCGGGGCGTCGTGGCGCACGGAGGAGCCGAGTACGCGCCGGGGGTGGCGACCTCGGTGGTCCTCGTCGGGGATGAGACCGCGGCCCCCGCCATCGCCCGCATCCTGGAGGATGCCCCGCGCGACCTCCGCGGCACGGCGTTCATCGAGGTGCCGTCGCCCGCCGACGTGCTCGCGATCGACGCGCCGGACGGGGTGGACGTGCACTGGCTGCCGCGCGACGCCGGCGAGCCGCACGGCCTCCGACTCATCCCCGCGGTGCTCGAGCACCTGGGCGACGATGATGCCGGGGACGAGATCCGCGTCACCGACATCGAGGGGGAGGACCTCCTCTGGGAGACCCCCGAGTACTCGAGCCTGGGGGAGGAGATCGCGCCCGACGACGCCGCCGGCCGCTACTTCTGGATCGCGGGCGAGAGCGGTGTCGTGACGACGCTGCGTCGGCACCTCGTGAAGGACCTCGGGATCGACCGCGCGCAGGTCGCGTTCATGGGCTACTGGCGCCGCGGCGTCGCGATGCGGGGCTGAGATGACCGACGCCATCGATCGCCACAGCCTCGCGGGGGAATCCCTCGTTCTCGGCTACGGCCGCACGCGCGTCGTGCACGACGTCTCCCTGCGCCTCGCGCCGGGCCGGGTGACCGCGCTGATCGGACCGAACGGCAGCGGCAAGTCGACCGTCCTCCGCGCCCTCGCGCGGCTGCACCGCATCGAGGCCGGGACCGTGCGCATCGGCGGCGCGGAGCCGCGCGACGCCGCCACGCTCTCCGCCAAGGAGTTCGCGAAGACCGTCGCGATGCTCTCGCAGTCCCGGCCGCACCCCTCCGGGATCGAGGTCTCCGACGTCGTCGCCTACGGCCGGCACCCGCACCGCGGACGCTTCTCCGGCGTGAGCGACGCCGATCGTTCCGCCGTGGCGCGTGCCCTCGCCCTCACCGGGCTGTCCGCGATGGCCGCCCGTCCGGTCGACCAGCTCTCCGGCGGCGAGCTGCAGCGCGTCTGGCTGGCGACCGCACTCGCCCAGGACACCGGGGTGCTGCTGCTCGACGAGCCGACCAACCACCTCGACCTGCGCTACCAGGTGGAGACCCTCGACCTGGTGCGGGAGCTCGCCGACGACCACGGCACCGCGCTCGGCGTCGTGCTGCACGACCTCGACCACGCCGCCTCGGTCGCCGACGACGTCGTGCTGATGCACCGCGGCCGGGTGCACGCGGCGGGGGCGCCCGCCGAGGTCCTCACCGGCGAGAACCTGTCGCACGTGTACGGCCTGTGCATCGACACCGCCCTCGACGAGGAGACCGGCCTGGTGCGGGTGCGTCCGCGCGGCCGCCACCACGGTCGCCTCCGCACTCCTTCCGCCTCCTGATCCCGACCTCTGAAGGAACCACCGATGAAGAAGACCTCCCTCGCCGTGCTCGCCCTCGGCGGCGCTCTCACCCTCGCGCTCGCCGGCTGCGGCACCACGCAGACGCCGTCCGCCCAGGGATCGGACTCCCCGACCTCGACGAGCGCGGGCTGCACGGACGACGCCACGAGCACCTCGACCGGGGCGGTCTCCGTCACCGACGACCTCGGCCGCACGGTCGAGCTCGACAAGCCGGCCGAGCGCATCGCGGTGCTCGAGTGGCAGCAGATCGAGGACGCCCTGTCGCTGTGCGTGACGCCGGTCGCGGTGGCCGACGCCGAGGGCTACAGCACCTGGGTCACCGCGGAGGAGCTGCCGGAGGGCGTCGTCGACGTGGGCACCCGTCAGGAGCCGAACCTGGAGACGCTGTTCGGCACCGACCCGGACCTCGTGATCGTCGAGGTGAGGGCCGCGGACGACCCCATCGTCGCGCAGCTGGAGGCCTACGACGTGCCCGTGCTCGCGACGATCGGCGCCGATGCGAAGGACCCGATCGCCAAGATGCTGAACACCTTCGACCTCATCGCGCAGGTCACCGGTCGCGAGGAGCGCGCCGAGGTCGTCACCGAGGAGTTCCAGGAGCACCTCGACACCGCGAAGGCCGAGCTCGCCGACCGCGACCTCGCCACGACCGACTTCGTGTTCTTCGACGGCTGGGTCGACGGCGGCAACGTGGCGCTGCGTCCGTTCGGCCAGGGCTCGCTCGTCGGCGAGGTGGGCGAGGAGCTCGGGCTGACGAACGCCTGGACCGGCGAGGTCGACCCCGTGTACGGCCTCGGGCAGACCGATGTCGAGGGCATGACCACGGTCGGCGACGCGAACCTCTTCTACACCGGCACCGCGGATCCGGATTCGGAGAGCTTCGTCGACGCCCTCGCCGACAACCCCGCCTGGACCTCGCTCCCCGCGGTGGCGGAGGACCGCCTGACCGCGTTCCCGGCCGGCATCTGGACCTTCGGCGGCCCG